>NZ_WKZE01000003.1:0-155008 GCF_009678315.1 Finegoldia sp. BIOML-A2 | reverse complement strand
CTTTCTTCTGGTGCTTTGTCGATGTTAGCGTAGTCTACGAATTCTCCTGAGCCCATTCTCTTGTTTAATACAAGTGTTACAGCTGCAGTTAATGTTGTTTTACCGTGGTCAACGTGACCTATTGTACCAATGTTAACATGTGGTTTTGTTCTTTCAAATTTAGCTTTACTCATTGCTTCCCTCCTGGAAATTTTTAGTTATTTTTATTATATCACAAACGTTAACAAATTACATTTTTTGGGGGAAATTGTAGATATGAAACCTCACCGGCAAATCATCGGTGAGGCGTTTAAAACTAAAATATTTCATCAAGTTTTTCTTCTAAGTTTCTATCTTGGATACATTTTAGAGAGTCTAATTTTCTAAGGTTGTGCTTTTCAATGTTTTTTTTATCTGAAAATCCTAAAATATAATTCATAGATATCCTATAAATTATTTCAGTTGGAGCAAGTCCAAATACTTGGTTTGCAAATATATGGTTTAATCTTTCCTGATCATCAGGGAAAACTTTCTTTATTTCTTCACTTCTGTAAAGTCTTTTAACAATCTCAGTTATATACAATCCCGATTTCATATACAAATCAATAAATGTCTTGTCCGGATTATCAAAACATCCTGGATTCTCTTCTTCTAGCATATCCACCATTTCCTTTACAATGTTCTTTGGCGTAAATATTTGGTTCGTTTTTTGAGGTGGAATATAATCGAAAATATCTTTTTTAATATTTTCGTCAAAATAATTTGATAATTCAGTTTTTTTATTCAAAAATTCAATAACAGAATCATTGAACACTATTTCGTCAAATAGCTGACCATCAAAATGTTTTGTTTCTTCAGCTTCTTCATCATAATAATCTCCGCCATCTCTCAAAAATCTAAATTGATCCAAAGTAATACTTGTGACTTCTATGAAAACATCATTTGGAACAATCTTATCGAATGAATCAAGCGTTACATCCTCTGAGCCATAAGCCATCAAGAAAGAAGGAATAGTTCTTGCAAATCCTCTCAAATGATCTCTAACACTATTTTCTATTTCGTGTTTTTCGTCATTCTTCTTTTCTTTTTCAATGGTTTCAACAATTGTTTCTCCAGATTTTTTTAACAAATCATCTTGTTTAAACTTTTCTCTTATATTAGTAAATAGCTCTTCTGTTTTCTTGCTTAGCTCATCATTATATTTTTCATTTATTGAAGTAACCTCTTCGCTAGATGATGCCTTTTGTACCTCTTCTTTTCTTTTTGATTCTAATAAATTAGTTTCAATCTTCCAGCTTCCGTACTCCTTGTTAACGATCTGCTCAGTAGTTTTGTTAAGCTTGTTTTCTAACTCTCTTCGTGTAGATTTCTTCAAATCTTTACCGTAAGATTCCTTCGCAACATCTATTAATGTTTCTGTCACAGGATCGGTAAAAGATTGTTTTAAACTTTTTAAATTATTTGTATCGGTAGCATTGCTATCAAATGTGTATATAGGTTGATCTGTTTTTATGGAGTTTTCTATTATTTTGTATACCTTATCTCCGAAAATATTCTCTGTTTTCTTTTCTACATCTTCAATTGGAATTGTAACTTCATTGTTCTCATCCAAGTTCAATGCTTCGACACTGCTATTGTTCAAGTCAGAATATTTCTTGTTTTCTTTTATAGCATCGAACTTATCGATTATTTTCTTTACAGCATCTGGGGCACTAAATATATTACCGATATTAGAGAATAAGAAGTTCGACATAAAACCATGATTAACTACTTCAGTCGCATGAATCTTACGAGGAATCGTCAACACTTTTTCAGCATCCAATAATACCATTGAGCCATCAGGATCTTCACCAAATACAGGGAAGAAATTCAACAATTCCTTGATTTGTTTCTTTCTTGTTTCCGTATCACCACGTCCACCAGAAGTATATTGCGATAAATCATTTGCAAATTCTTCAAAAATAGTCAAAGTCCTAGCTGGATCAAAATCAAATACATAGGCATTTTTCTTCCTATACATTTTGTTGCCATCATTAAACAAGCAAGGGTTTTGTGCTCTGAAAGCCGCTTGCATGTACAACGAAGGACTCTTCATATTACTTAACATCAACACAGCAGTCCATTCAGGAATCGTAATTCCTGTTGTCAACTGACCAACAGACAAAGTAATAGTCTTGTCGTATTTTTTGATAGCATTCACAACTTGGTCGTATGCTTTTTCATTTACTGCTTCATCATCAAGCCTTCCATCTCCTGCTGCTATAATTATTTCATAATCTCTAAATATAGGATGTTCTCGTAATTTCTTGCCCAAAGCCTTCGCACTGTCAACACGATTTAAAATCCAAAAAGAATGCTTAATCTCATTTCTCAAATCTTCAGTTGAAAACGGAAACTTTTCCAATGTAACCAAAGCATCCAAGAATTTATCAACATCATACTCATAAATAAATCTACCCGATTCATTTGTTGAGAAGAATTCATTCAAATCAAAAGCAAATTCCTTAACATCTCCTTCGATTTCAATTCCTTCCTCTATTTTATCTCTCACAATATCTGACATCTTGTAAGTAAACAAATTAAGCTGAGGAAGTTGAGAGTAAGGATTTTCTTCTTCGTTAGAATTGTCCCAATTATGCTTTGCCTTTTGTTCATCAGCATAAGTCCAGTTATATATTGCATCATCTGAAAACTTATCATTAGCTAATGCCTTAAATGGAGTTCCCGAAAGATGAAGAGTATTCTTTCTTGAAATATGATCAAATGCAACATCAGTCTTGTACGTATCCACACCCTCATGCGCTTCATCGATAATTAAAATATCCCAAGTAATCCCAATTTGTTTTCCATCTTTTCCGATATGATTACTAAGTTCGCTTAACTTATCCGAAGTAGGATCTCCACCAAAATATTTCGAACCCTTTATATCTTGCAAGCTAACAAATTCAATGTTTCCTTTTAGGTTTTCATCAATTCCTAACCTATCAGTATATTCTTTTCTTGTGAGTACGAATTTCTTATTCTTCAAAGAATCCACACGACTTACAAAATAATATCCAGAATTCGCGCCAATAAACTTTTCATAATCCTCATACCACGAATTAGCAATAGCTGGACGATTTGTTACTATCAAAATGTTTTTAAATCCCATTTTCATACACAAATCATACGCCGACAAAGTTTTTCCAAATCTTGGCTTAGCATTCCACAAAAATTCTCCATTTTCGTGAGATTGAAAATATTCAATAGTCTTATTTACACAATTTTCTTGTTCATTTCTGAGATTATACGGGCTAGGGTCATTATTATCTTCAACAAAACCCTTGTTTTCACGAAACTCATTAAAATCATTCTTCGCACTATCAGGATCTATCTGAAACCATTCCGTATTATCTTCTCTTTTAATACCAAGTTTATTCAAATAACTGTGGAACTCCTTGTCAGTAAAACACTCATTAGTTCCCTCATATACAGCGTTCTTGTTCCAATGCAACTTGTATTTGATTCCTGCAGTATGAGTTTGTTCCTTGATTCTAGTATATACATCCCTCTCAGTAAATCCAATCTTAGTCCAACCATCATGATAAGAAATGCCAGGAGTAGTGTATGCATAACATTGTGGAATAACTTCTTTTGTTGTGTTGATATTAATTTTTTCCATTATTTCATCTCCTGAACTTTCTCTTCGATAAAATCTATCTCGTCTTTTGATAAATTATATTTTTTGTACAACTGTTGGTCTATTTCTGGAATTGATTGTGACCAGTCAATATCAGAATCTTCGGTAAAATCTTGGATAGGGATTTTAGACCAAGTTTCTTTGGTTTTATTATTCTGAGTTACTTTTTTTATTCCCAACATTGCTCTTGTAAACTTGCATTTTATATATTTTAGCAAATTATTAGCTTCTTCATACGTTTCGAAACAGCCTATGCTAATAAATGTTTGAGTATATCCGATTAGGGGTTCCCCGATTAGGGGTGTGCTCAAAACCTCTCCTATTGCTCCTGAGCCATTCGCTGCCGGTACTATTACTTTGTATGCATACAGGTTCCCATTGTCCTCAATAAAATCCTTCTTTATCCATTTAAAAATCCTTTTATTGTCCTGGCGCCCAATTATTCTATAGTAATCCTTCTTACTACTATCTTCTATGTTATCTAAAAACAATTCGCTTAGTGTATCAAAAATGGAAGAAACTAATCTTCGTTCTTTTCCACCGCTTCCCAATCTTTTTATAAAATCTTCGTTATGTTTTCTTAATTTATCAAGATTTAACTTGTTTTGTACGTACATTAGATGACCAATACCTAAATTGTCTTTTCCTTCTTTTGCTACAACTTTTTTCAAAATACTATTAAGTTCCTCAAAAGGAGTGAACGTTCCTATTTCCCCAAAATTTTTTGTAGCATCACGATATGTGATGGCTACCCCTCCTTTAATGTCTGTACCAGGAAATGCCATATTACTTTTTTGAATGTATTTCATAACTTTAAAATGCTCGTCATTTAACATTTTATTATTCCACTTTGTTGATGTTGAGCCTATATTAAATAGAAATCTAGCCAATGTAATTAACATGACTTTATCAGATATTTCGTATGATTTTTCCATAAATATATCATAAAGTGCATCACTTCTATTTCTAGTTTCCTTATCTTCTTGATAAGGCGGATTACCTATTACAAAATCAAATTTTTTCATTCTATTTCTCCCTCAACTCATTAAATTCTTGCGATTTATTAGCTTTCCAATCGAATATTCTGCAATTTATTTCAGTGTTTTCTTTTTTTTCGAACAAGCTCACTTGCTCATTTGATTTTATCTCGTCACTAAATGGAACTGTCCCTGTCAATCCATCCATTTGCCAAATATTCCAACTTATTATGTTTGCTAATTTTAGTAAAGTTTTGTTGTCAACTTTTTCATTCCATTTTTCTTCGTAATATTCTACAAATGTTAATAGTACATTTATTCTTGCAATCAACAAGCTATCTCCCTGATATTCGTATCCATAACAGCTTTGTACGGATTTTATTGCCCAGTTTATCCAATCTTTTTTCGTTGTGACGTTTTCATTTACTATTCTTAATTTTCTATCTAAAAATCCTATTCTATTTATGGTTTTAGCTATTCTTTCTCCTGATGATACATCATATCTTGATACTAAAAACGGAGCTTCTCCACATGTAATCTCTAATCTTACAGATTGAATGTAATCTTGCCAAGTTTTCCCTTCTGGTAATTTTATAGTTTCTGAAGTAGGATTCCACGACATTCCTTCTTCAACATTGAAGATATTTTTTCTTCCAAACCATTCTTCATCGATGCTATTATTCATCTGATTAACAATCCACGATGGTGTAAAAACTTCAGCTCGTTTTTTCGTTCGTTCTGACTGCGTGTCTTCCTCCTTAGAAGTTCGTGGTTCTAATTCAAATCCTATCTTAGTGAATATATTTTCTCCAATTTCTTTATTATGTATAAACGATGATCCCAGATATTCCCTTGTATTTGTTGCCCATATTATATTTTTCTTGGTTGTTTTGTCTTGTAACAGTTTTTTTAAAGTTGTTCTAACTGCGTAAGAATCAAAATCTATAAGTTTTTCTGACATATCTTTCCTCACCATTTGTATTTTTTTCTCTATTATATTAATTGTATCATTATATATTTTTTTCTCCAATAATTGGTTACAATTTTTCTTGACCTATGACACTGTGTCACATGTAATTTAATTGTGATGAGGTGTCTTTTTATTTGAGGAGTGATTAAATGCCGAAGCAAACTTTTTATAATTTAAATGAAGATAAGAAAAATTTAATTTATACGGTTTCGAGGAAACGAACGTGATTGTTCGTGCGGCAATCGACGGAACTTCTGGTATCGGTCACATTGTCCTCGGCGTTGGAATTGTGTGGATGTTTGTGAAATTATATAATTTGAAAATAGCAGAGTAATTACAAGAGTAGCTTATGTGAGCTACTCTTTTTGTGGGGCTTTCTGTTTCATTTGGGTATATATTTACTGAAGGCTATTGAAACTTATATAACAAAAGGAGGATTTTATGGCGAAGAATTTTGAAAATGCCTGTGTAATTGGCGGTGGCGTTATTGGTTCATCGTTTACTTTGCTTTTTGCTATGGGCAAGATGGATGTTAAAAGTTACAACAGAAGTCTGGAAAGTGAAGCAAAGACTAAGAAGATTGTAGAAAAATACGTGGATGAGTTGATTGAGAAGAAGGTCGTTACGGAAGATAAGGAAACGATTTTATCGAGAATTAGCTATACTACGAACGAACAAGAAGCGATTGAATTTGCAGATATTGTGGAAGAATGTATTCCAGAAAATTACGACGTGAAGAAGGAATTCGTGAAGGTTTTTGAAAAATACGCAAAGCCTGACGCTGTTTTGTGTTCAGCAACATCGGGACTACTAGTCACTAAAATCGCAGAAGATGCTGAGCGTCCCGAAAGAATTTTCGGAGCACATCCTTACAACCCACCTCATTTGATTCCACTGATTGAGATTTCACAAGGAGAAAAATCTGACCCAGAAACTGCGAACGATCTTCGTGAATTATTCACTAGATTGGGCAAGAAACCTATCATCATCAGAAATGAAGTTCCAGGTTTTATAGCAAACAGGCTTCAAGCTGTGGTTATGCGTGAGATGATGGATTTGGTGGACAAAGGTGTCGTTAGCATGGAAGATTGCGAAACTGCGTTGACATTTGGCCCTGCAATTAGATGGGCAATCATGGGTCCTGGACAAATATTTGAACTAGGCGGCGGTGAACACGGACTTCAAGGTTTACTCGACCATATCGGCCCTTCGATGGAAACTTGGCTTGAAGATGCCGCTACATGGACGAAATTCACAGACGACATCAAGAAGAAAACAGTCGACGGAGTTCACGAAGCAATCAAAAACAGACCGGCGGCCATCGGCAACACTCATGAAACTCTTGCAAAATATCGTGACGGTATGCTTGTCGAAATATTAAGACTTCACAAAGATTATAAAATTTAATGATATAATGTGAAAATCTCCCGAATGTTTCGGGAGATTTTTTGGTTGGTTATTAAATTTCTTTTCCATATATTTGATTGAGGCTTTTTCCATCGAAAATCTTATCCATAAAAGCTTCCATAATTGTATCGTATTCAACTTCTTCTCCAAGGTATCCCAGAATTACTCCTTCACAGACACTTACGATGGCATCTTTTCCATTGTAAATAAATTCAAAACCCGCTCTGAATTTTGCCCAATCGTCGACTGTAAATCGGGAGTTGCCGCTTGATATATCATTCACATCTTCTACGAGATATTCTGTAAAATACTCGTCATTCGAAATGATAAGATTGGTGCGATTTGGATGTAGCTTTGACATCATACAAAGATTATACGCCATTTCAATTCTTGCAACTTTGCTAGATTCAATTCTAATCGAATCATCATTAGACAGATTGTTTATAGCATTTTTCCACAAAAGAGCCTGTTCACCAAAAATATTGAAATATTTGTATCCATTTTGCAGTAAACTTTTCACTAATTTGTCTATTATTAATTTGTCAGTAAAATGATGGACAATTAAAAAGCAATTGTTTCCTTTTATCACTGAAATATCCATATTATAACTGTCAAAAACGTGAATATTTTCAGCTATTATTTCATTATTGTAGTACATAATGTTCTCCTATATTTCGTGAAGAAATATTTTAACATTCATCCTCATCCATCTTCCCCTTAATTTTTTGGCAGATAATTCTCCATAAATCATTTTGCCCGCATCCATGAGTCTCGCAATAACAATGTTGTTTTGTCGCGGAATATATCCAATCTTTATTTTATTAACTGTTTCGACTCGAATCGCAAAATGGTCTGATGAATCTTCCAATTCGCGATAAAAAATCATTTTGTCTCCCATTTTCAAGGAAGCTTCTACCTCCTCAACTTTTTCTATTTTTGTTGTATGTGCCAAAGTACATTCACATAAGTAGATATCACCTTGAGATTTTGGGATATTTTCTATTCTGTTGTTTCGAATTAATATGTTTTTAAGAGATTCATCATCTTTTTTTGTCAAATCAGCCATGTTTTTCTCCACGTATGCTAAATTAATTGTTGCTAAAATGTCGTAATGTTACAAAATACTTTTGATACATTGTCAATAAGTCGTGTTTGGGCATCATTTTTGTCTTTTTGGGTATCATTTTTGCCCTTTTGGGTATCACTTTGGGTATCATTTTTGTCTTTCTGGGTATCACTTTGGGTATCATTTCTACACAAACCACTACCCCCAGTATTTCTGATCCACTGTCCTATATCTAATGGCTTCCATCAAATGTTTTGCTTCGATGTTTTCTTTTCCATCCAAATCAGCGATTGTGCGTGATATTTTTAGGATTTTATCGAATGATCGGGCGGAGAATTTGTATTTGTCGAATGCCAACTGTATGATGGAGTTTAACTCATCGTTTAATTTGCAGTATTTTCTAATTTGTCGGGTGTTCATTTGTGAATTGGTCGTGATTTTTTCGTTTTTGAAGCGTTGTTTTTGGATTTCTCGTGCAGCTTCGACTCGTTTTTTGATTTGTTCTGATGTGTCGCACTTTTCATCTGTTGTGAGTTCGTCCAATTTTACTGGCGAAACTTCGACATGAATGTCGATTCTATCGAGTATTGGTCGGCTGACTTTGTTCAGATAGTTTGCGATTTGATTTTGTGAACAAGTGCATTCGTGGTTAGGATCACCGAAGTATCCACACGGACATGGATTCATTCCTGCTACAAATAGGAAATTTGCAGGATAGGACAATGATGCGTTGACTCTTGTTATGGTTATGTTTTTCGTTTCTAGTGGTTGGCGCAACACTTCTATTGTCGATTTGGAAAATTCTGGAAGTTCGTCAAGGAACAATGCGCCATTGTGAGCAAGGCTGATTTCCCCAGGTTTTGGAACTCTGCCTCCACCTATTAGGCTGACTTGGCTTGCAGTGTGGTGAGGCGAGCGAAATGGTCTTGTGGTTACGATGTTTTTCTCTCCAAGAAGTCCTGCGACGGAGTAAATTTTCGTGGTTTCCATTATTTCATCGAAGCTCATGTCGGGCAAAATCGTGCTGAGTCTCATTGCTGACATTGTTTTGCCGCTTCCTGGTGGCCCAATCATCAACAAATTGTGAAATCCCGCCGCAGATATTTCCATGGCTCTTTTGAGGAATTTCTGTCCTTTTATATCCGAAAAATCGACGTCGTATTGTATTTCTTGTTGCATGATGTCAATGTCATCTAAGATTTTCAATTCTTGTTCGCCATTCAAAATCCTGATGATTTCATCCAAGCTTTCCACTGAAACTTTTTCTATGCCTTTGACCATGCTGCATTCTTGTGCGTTTTGTTTCGGTATGTAAACTCTTTCGTATCCCAAATCTTTCAGTGACAAAACCATGCACAACGATCCGTTGACTGGGTTCAATCGTCCGTCCAATGATAGTTCGCCTATGAACGCCCATTTTTCTGAAAAATCTTCCACCACTCCCATTGATTGCAAAATCGCCATCGCAATCGCAAGGTCTAATTGCGATCCTTCTTTTCTCAAATTTGCCGGTGCCAAATTAATCGTGATACGTTTCACTGGAAATCTGATTCCAGTGTTTTCAATCGCAGAGCGCACTCTTTCCTTGGATTCTTTTATAGAAGTGTCGGGAAGACCAACAATGTTAAACGATCTTAGACCATTCGCAAGGTCGCACTCGCATTCCACGACATATCCGTTCAACCCCTCCAAACAACACGTGTTAACTTTCGAATACATAATTTCTCCTTGTTATCTAATTATTAATGTGATTTCTATCGAAAAATGGACAACGCAGTCCTATGCATTGGTTGTTGTGATTGGACCATTTGCACACAATATCACTGGATTCCATCTCAACTCCCAAGTTTTCATTGGCAAATTGTATTGCATCTAATATTGATATGTAGGAATCTCTCTTGCAACAACGAGGCCCGCCGACTTCTCCTATAGATTCCAACGCTTTGGAAGTCATTTTGTTCGCCATTCCCCAAGTATTCTTTGCAAGTGGAGATGAGCCCGTGACAATTGACATAAAAATCCCTGCGCTAATTCCAGCACCACAAGCTCCCCAAAAACCACAAGTCCCACCAGGAACTTGTTTGCCACGAGTTCTCATTTCCTTCAAACTTTTGTTCAAATTAATATCTCCGCCAGCATTTTTGAACGCTGTCAAAAGCGCCGCGCCGACCATAATGTGATGTTCTGGGCCGTGCATATGACAAAAAGATTCGTCCATCATTTGATCCATAATTTCGATTGGATTTTTCGATGTAGAATTCTTACAAATCCCCCAAATCACATCCATTCCATCTGTGTGACAATCGTTACACACGAAGTGACCATCGACACATCTCGTATTGCTGAGTTCTTTTTTGTGACAGATTGCACACTCCATTTCCACCGATTCGTCCAAATATTCTAACGGTTTCCCGCACAACAGGCATTCATCATTCATATTTACAACCCCTTATAATTTATTATCTATATTATATCACTATAATATGTTTAAATAAAAAAACGGTGCAGACAAATCTACACCGATACAATATTTTTATTCTTGAGATTTTTTCACGATTTCTTTTACAACATCGTCCTTTTCGAAAGCTTCCGAAACTCTCTTGATATTTGGATATTCTTTCCAAGATTTTGGAGTCATTTCACTCCAACGAGTAAGAATATAAACGTAAGCATCTAATACTGTTTTCTTATTTTTGTAAACGTGATCGCCATCACCAATCAAACGGTCCAAATGAGTCATCATTTTGTCGATAGTTTCAAATGATTTTTGTTTGATTTTATCAATCTCTGCTTCGTCAGTTGATGTTGTCAAGCCAGCCGGTACGAACAACGCTTCAAATGCTGGATGGAAATCTCCAGTCATAAAAGCCATGATTTCATCGAATTGGAACTTATCTTCGGCGCTTTCGTCAGCTCCCAAATCTTTTTCAGGGTATTTGTTCAAAATGTAGCGAAGAATTGCAGCTAATTCGCTTCTGACTATGCCTTCTCCAATATCCAATGCTGGAACTGCTCCCAACGGATTGATTTTTCTGTATTCATCTGTTCCAAGTTGTACCTTTTCTACCTCGTAATCTGCGCCTGCCCATTCCAAAGCAATCCAACAAGCAACAGCGCATGTGCCTGGTGCGTAATATAATTTCATAACATTCCTCCTTTTGTTTCGCTGTAAATTGTATACCCTTTATTCTTTTTTAATAATCAAATTGATTAGGCGAATCAAATGGCGAATTTGAAAATTTGTATGACAAATTTCTCGGATAATTTTTTGAAAATTCAAATTAATGTGCTATAATAATCACAGAGTGTTTAACACGAAGGGGTACACCACCGCGGGTGTAGGTTTCCTTCGTGTTATTTTTTTTAGGGGGGTGAAATATGATTACTGTAAATTCTGTCAAATATCCATTCGAAGAAAATTCTTCTTTGAGAAAAGTTCTTGAAGATTTGAACTTCAATGTGGAGTTGACAGTTTGCGAAGTGAACAAAAACCTCGTCAAAAAAATCGACTACGATAATTTTATCGTCACTGATAACGACGAAATAGAGGTGTTTTCATTTGTTGGAGGAGGTTAAAATGCAAGAGATTTTTAAAAGACAAATCCCCGAACACACAGATATTTTCAGAAAATCCAAAATTCTGATCCTTGGCTGTGGTGGTTTGGGAACCAATTCATGCTTTTTGCTTGCAAAATCAGGCATCGGCACCATCAAAATTGTGGACTACGACACAGTTGAATATTCCAATTTGAACAGACAAATCTACAGGCCAACTGATGTCGGCAAGTACAAGGTCGACGCATTCAAGGAAATTTGCGGTGAGTTTTTGCCATTTGCAAATATTTCTGTTGAAAACATCAAAGTTACTGAAAGTAACATCGACGAATTGACTGACGGCTACGATATCGTAATCGAAGCGTTCGACGACGAATACGCAAAGTCATTGGTATTGGAGCATTTTATCGGAACTGACAAAAAACTAATATCGGTGTCTGGAATTGGCGGCGTGAAAAAATTAGATATGAAAATTAAAAAAATGAACAACATTGTAGTTTGTGGCGATTTTGAAACGAAGACCGACATCGGTTTGTACTATCCAAACGTGATGATGGCGGCAAGCACACAAGCTATAATCGCACTTAATTGGTTATTGGAGGAAAATAATGGAAGATAAATTGATTTTGGGTGGCAAATCTTTCGATTCGCGATTTATTCTTGGATCTGGAAAGTACGATCCCAACCTTATCAAAGCTTGCGTGGAATCTGCAGGCTGCGAGATGATTACTGTGGCACTTAGACGTGCAAATACAGACGATACGAAAAATATTTTGAACTTTATCCCAGAAAATGTGACGATAATTCCGAACACTTCAGGAGCGAGAAATGCAGACGAAGCGATTAGAATTGCAAGGCTTGCTCGTGAAATGGGCTGCGGCAATTTCGTGAAAATAGAAATCATGCGTGACAGCAAGTACTTACTTCCAGACAACGTAGAAACGTTAAAAGCTACGAAAGTTTTGGCTGACGAAGGATTCGTCGTTATGCCTTATATGTATCCAGATTTGAATTTCGCGAGGGATTTGAAAGAAGCTGGTGCAAGTTGCATCATGCCATTGGGCTCTCCGATTGGATCCAACAAGGGACTTGCAACCAAAGATTTCATCCAAATCATCATCAACGAAATTGATTTGCCAGTGATTGTGGATGCAGGAATCGGCAAACCATCACAAGCGTGTGAAGCTATGGAAATGGGCGCAAGTGCAATCATGGCGAACACTGCCATCGCTACAAGCGGCGACATCAACAAAATGGCTGAAGCTTTCGCACTAGCAATCAAAGCGGGAAGACTAGCTCACATCGCAAAACCGGGCAGAGTTTTGGAAACGGGCGCTGACCCTTCATCTCCACTCAGAGATTTCTTTAAGTAGGCGACAAATGGAAGAATTCAAATATTTTAATAATATGCAAGACATTCATTCGGACATTTACGATAAATTATCCGAAAAATTATCTGAGGTAAAATCTGTAAATGTAACGGCTGATGATGTTAGAAGAACTTTGGGAAAAATCAAAAACAACGAAGCCTTGGATTATTTCGATTATTACAACATGCTAAGCGATTGTGCCATTGATTTTATAGAAGAATTGGGAGAAATCTCACAAAAACTAAGACTACAATATTTCGGAAACAACGTGTACTTGTTCAGCCCACTTTACATCGCAAATTATTGCGAAAACAGCTGCAAATACTGCGGATTTAGAGCGAAATCAGATATCGTCCGTGCGAAACTTACCATGGATGAAATAGAATCTGAAATGAAACAAATGAGACGCGAAAAAATCGAAGACGTTTTGATTCTAACAGGTGAATCGCAAAAATACTCCTCGGTGGATTATATATGTGATGCCGTAAAATTGGCGAAGAAATATTTCCGTGTAGTTGGCGTTGAAGTGTACCCTACAAATGTTGAAGATTACAAGAAACTTCACGAAGCAGGTTGTGATTTCGTCACAGCTTTCCAAGAAACATACAACCCTACAAATTACAAATTCTACCACCCAACAGGACATAAATCTTGCTTTCCTTATCGATTGGACACGCAAGAACGTGCAATCATGGGAGGAATTCGTGGCGTAGGGTTTGGGGCGTTGTTCGGACTTTCCGATGGAATTGATGACTGTTTTTGTTTGGGAATGCACGCAAATTTATTGCAAAAAAAATACCCACACGCAGAAATCAGCATATCATTTCCTCGAATCAGGCCAACGAAAAACGAAGAAGATTTGAACATAAAAGAAGTTCCTGAAACAAAATTGATGCAATTTATAATCGCAACCAGAATCTTCTTGCCATTCGCGCAAATCACAATCTCAACTCGAGAATCCAACGAGTTCCGTAACTTGTCACTATTAATGGGAGCTACCAAAATCTCCGCAAGCGTCGACACAGGAATCGGAAGACGCAATGATGAAAAAGATAAAGGCGACGAACAATTCTTGATCAACGACACAAGAACAGTCGACCAAGTAGAACGCGACTTGGCGAAGTACAACTTATATCCTGTGTATAGCGACTATATTGATGTGTAGAATTTTATATCTTATCATAAGCCCACATTGATGGGCTTTTTTTATATTAATATCTTTTCTTTATTTCCATTCTAATTCTCCTTGCAATAAAAAAAGAAGTAGATTTTTTCTCTACTTCTCCAATTTATATTTTATTTTTCCTTGTATTTTTCTATTACTTTTTCAACTTGTTCTTCAAGCTCTTTTCTGTTTGGGATATACAAGGTGTATTTTGATGCGAATATTTTATTTGATAAGTTTCCTAATGCGTATTCTGCTTGCACCCCGTCCTTATCTGTACACAATATTATTCCTATCGGTTCATTGTCCATCTCATCATTAACTTCTGATTTATAATAATTGAGATACATATTGATTTGACCTACTGCTTCCGGCATTAGCTTGCTTGTTTTTAGTTCGATTAAGACATAAGACCTCAATATTTTATTGTAAAATACCATGTCCACATAATAATGAGTGTTGCCTAGGGTTACCCTTTGCTGACTGCCTACATACATAAAACCCTTGCCAAGTTCTAGCAAAAACTTTTCAATATGATCTATAAGTGCTTTTTCCAAATCACTTTCCATCATTGGTTTTTCTTCTGGCAATCCTAAAAATTCAAAAACATAAGGGTCTTTTACGAGGTCAGATGCCTTATTTATTTCATTGCCCTTTAAGGCTAGGTCTAGGACTTTTTCTTTGTTCTCTTCTCCTGATGATAAGAGCAATCTTTCAAAAAGCGATGTTTTAATTTGTCTTTTAAGTTCTCTTACCGACCAATTTGCGTTGATACTTTCTTTTTCATAAAAACTTCTTTTTTTCTCATCGCTAATGGATAAAAGCTCACAATAATGGGACCAGGTCAATTTAACAGACACTGTCTGTTGAATTTCATATTCATGAAAAAATCTCCTCATAAATTGCAAGTTTGATACTGAAAATCCTCGCCCAAACTCTTTAGTTAATCTCTTAGATAAATCTTTAAGTAGCTCTCTCCCATACTCTGCTCTTTCTGAATGACCTTGCTCATCTTCTACAATGATACGTCCAATCTCCCAGTAAGTTTGTACCAAAATATTATTGACTTCACGAAAAACTTCATTTCTTGCCTTCTCCATCAATATTTTTATGCTATTAAAAACATCATCATGAACTCTATCTATATTGTTTTCGTTATTCATACAAAGCACCTCTTTGCCCTCTTAATCGCTATAATTATATCATAAATATTGTTAAATGATTTTTTATATCAACTTCTAAGATTGCGTCTCTTGTTATTAGCCTATAAGTTCTTTCTTTTCTCCTTTTATCATCTAATGATGTTGTTGGCAAACCATAATCTCAACCAGATAATCCAACGAATTTCGTAACTTGTCACCTTAATGGGAGCTACCAAAATCTCTGCAAGTGTAGACACAGGAATTGGAAGACGTAATGATGAAAAAGATAAAGTCGACGAACAATTCTTAATCAACGACACACGAATAGTCGACCAAGTAGAACGTTATTTGACGAAGTACAACTTGTATCCTGTGTATGGCGACTACATTGATGTGTAGAATTTAAAACCAGCGTTTTATAAAATAACGCTGGTTTTTTTGATTTATTTATTAAGTTGTTCTTCAACCTGTTTTGATACTGATTTTTCTCCACCTATTATAGTTATCATTGATTCATTTTTTGTCAGATATTCTTTAATTTCTGATGATAGTTCGTCTTTTGCACTTAATACTAATACCGCATTTTCTTTATCTGCGTATGGAGCTGACACTAAACTATCTGCAAAGTTTTCTCCACTTGCTATTATAAATTTATCTGATTTGTTCATCAATTTTGCAATTTTAAAACTTGTTTCGTAGCGATTATCTCCCGCAATTCTTTCAACTTTTGATTTAGTAATAGTTTTTATATCATTAAAAGTTTTATTTGAGATTGATTTTTCTCCTCCAGCTACGTTTATTTTTTCCAATTTTAATTTACTTAATAGTTTTATAACTTCAGAATCAATCGTATCTTTTGCTACAAGTAATATTGGTGTATTATCTCGGTTAGATAAATTGGTTATTGCCAATGCATCTGCAAAGTTTTCTCCACTTGCTATTTGCAATTTATTAGAGTTTGACTTATGGATAACTTTTTCTGCAATTTTCAAGCTTGTTTTATATCTGTCTTTACCAGCTATTCTAGTTACAGAATATTTATTATTCTTTAACTTGTCTAATACTTCTACTTTAATAGAATTTTCTCCGCCTATTATAATAACATTCTTAGCCTTTAACCTTTTAATTTCATTTAATGTATCTTTTGAAATTTCATCTTTGGATGTGTATAATATAGCTGCTCTTTCATTTTTGGCTAAAGGAGATGCTGAAATTGTATCAGAAAAAGTTTCTCTATTAGCTATAATAACTGTATCTGTACCATTAGGATAAGTTTCTTTTGATACTTCAATAGCTGTTAGTTCTCTGTTTTCTCCAGATATTCTGTTGATATTTTTAGTCGTTTTTGAACTATTACTTTGGCCGACATTTGGATTTTCTAAATTTTTAGAGTTTTCTTTTAATTTCCATTTTCTTAATTTTATATTGTTTTTATTATCGGCTTTAACAAAATCAAGAGCTTTTCTATAGTTTTTGGATGATAAATTCTCGTTTAATTTTTTGAAATAATCTGAATCATTCAAATCGTCGATAGCCACTGAACTTTCAACTATAGAGTTCTTCACTACAACTCCAAATCCATTTTTTGTTTTTTTAGATTTTCCTGTTATTTTTACTAAGGAATTCTTGCTGTAAAAATTATCGAAATTTTTTCCTGTTCCTGTAGACCTTCCTGCTAGTTCCCCAACATCAGTTGTAGGAGAAGTTGAATTTAGGTTTACACTAGAGTAATTGTTAAAAATAACGCCTGATTGGTATCCGCACAACCCACCTATAGATACTTTATTTAATAAACTATCTGCTGTTATATTGCCTTTTGAATAACTGTTAAATAGCGCTCCAAATGCATTAATTCCAACAAGTCCCCCAGCATAAATATCTTTCGATTCTCCTTTTGCATCAATTTGAATTTCTGCAGATGAGTTTATTATACTAGACTTCAATGATTGCCCTGCAATTGCTCCTATATATTGTTGCGTTCTCATAGATTTTGAATGTATTTTTCCGTTAACATTTACATTATCAATAAAAGCGCCATTTTGTATTCCACCTGCAACAGCTCCTACAAATACTCTATCTTCAGATAAAATTGTATTATATATTTCAAAATCTTTAATGTTTAAATTATAAACCTTTCCTCCATCTATTACTGCAAAAAGAGCCGCAAATCTGTATTGGCGAGGTGTTTTTTCTGAACCAATCTTCATATTTGAAATAGTATGATTGTTCCCGTTAAAATCCCCTTTAAATGGGTGTTTACCTTGAGATCCTACTACTATCCATTCTTTTGTAAGTTTAATATCTCTATTTAATTTTACGTATTTATCAGCATAGTTTTCCTCTTCATTAACTGACCTAGCAAAATCTAGAAATTGATTTTCATTATCTATTATAAATGGATCATCTTTAGTTCCTTTACCTTTTTCAAATATATTATAATTTAGCTTTGAATAGTCTGTTATATCATTTATCTTTGATTTTTCTACCGCTTTTAATAAAGCCTCTTTTAATTTATTGTTTTTGATATCAGATATTTTTTCTTTTTTATTAATTATTTTATCAATTTCTTCTTTTGTAACTCTTCCTTCAAGAGTCTTAATGTCTATGATATCACCTTTTTTATCGAATTTAACTTTTACAACTAATGATTTATCTTTACTTCTTCCGTAAAAATCACCTTCATTTATTCCTTCTTTGGAATTCATTTGAAGTTGTTTTATAAGGTTTTCTGTATTTATATCATAAACTACCGATGTCTTTTTGTCAGAAAAAACAGGAAAACCTGATGAGTTTGTCCATTCGAAAATATTTTCAGCTAGATTTTCATCTTTTTTCCAGTGATCATTTGAACGGCTTCCTTTTTTTAAATTGATTCTAGATTTCTTAAGATTGGAATTTAGTACATTAGCCAGACTACTCGATATTTCTGACTTTGTCATTCCCTTTAAATCCATACTAATACAACCTTCATATGCCATTCCTTCGTCGCTAACACCACTACCTTTAACCATCCATCCAATAGGAACAGAAGGTTTTATAATGTTTTTATTCTTAGTAGCATTATCAGTAATTAGGACAGAATCCTTATCATAATAGCTTTGGAAAGTTGATCCAATTCCAGTTACCCATCCTGTTATCGCTCCGATAAAACCAGTGTAACAATCGCTAATAATATCATTTGTAGAATAGCAGTTTGAAATAGTTCCTGCATTTACTCCACAAATTCCACCTAAAGCAGTACTTCCTTCTTTTGTAACTCTATTTGCATTTGCTGATATATTACCTTTAGAATAGCAATTGAAAATAAGACCTCTGTTAGAAAGAGCCATGATTCCTCCACCTTCAGCAAGCCCTCCATCAGATTCTACTCTTATATCAATATCGCTTTTTGAATTTACTATTTTTTGTCTAATTCCATTTGAAACAACTCCCCCTACAAAAATATTTGATTTTGCATGAGTAGTTTTCCCAATTAATTTACCAGTAACTTCTATGTTATTAATAGTTGAACCATTAGCATATCCTGCTAATGCACCAACATAAAGCGCACTGTCTGATATTAAATTAAAATCAACATCTATTTTTAAATTTTCTATGTAGCTATTAGCTCCTAGCACTCCAAATAGCCCATAAAAAGCAATTTTTTTATCTTTTTCTGATGGATCTTTGTGTAAATTATCTTTGCTTCCAATTTTTAATCCACTTATTTTATGATTTTTACCATCAAAATGACCATTAAAAGCGTATTCTCCCAATCCTACAGGAACCCAATCATTATTTAATTCAATGTCACTAGAAAGCTCAACATACTTATCTTTGTAATCTTGTGTTTTTGATAAACTATGGGCAAATTTTATAAGCTGATCTACATCATTAATTTTATAAGGATCTTCTTTTGTTCCTTTTTGTCCTTTAAATAATTCATCTACAGTTATTGTTTTTTCATTAACCTTTTCTGTATGATTGTCTTCATGTGTAGATGGATTTTCATTGCCATCCTGCGGCTTTTCATCCTTGTTAGTAGAGTTTGAAACAGCATCTGGTTTGTTATTAGTTGTTTTCTCATTCAAATTCTGCTCAAACTTGCTCTTACTAAAGTCATTTTCGTTATTTGCTAAACTTTCAAAAGGAATCATACTTGTCGTCATAACTCCCGCAAGAAATAGCGCCATTATTTTTTTCTTATCTAATTGCATAATATCTCCCTTCGAGTAAAAATAATAATCGTTATCATAGATAACGATTATTATTTTACATTTAAATTATTTTCTTGTCAATAACAATTAATGCGAAAAATCGATTGTTTCTTTATATCATAAGTTAATTGACAATTTACAACTTATTCAATACACTTTAATTATAAATATTTTGAGGAGGGGTTTATTTGAAGATAAAAACTCACAAGCTTGTTCAATGTGCAGTGCTTGCTGCATTATGTTTCATCACGTTCACTTATTTGCAAATCAAGGTTCCTGTTCCGGGTGGAGATTTCACATCAATCCATTTTGGTAACGTGTTCTTGGTTTTGGCGGCGCTTTTACTTGGCGGGCTTTACGGTGGACTTGCTGGTGCTATCGGAATGACTATCGCAGACATTATGGATCCTGTGTATATTTTGGTTGCTCCGAAGACTTTCGTGTTGAAATTATGTATTGGTTTGATTGTGGGAGCAATCGCTCACAAATCTAAGAAAATCAACGAATCAAACGACAACAAATACATTTTGAAGTGGGCTGTTATCGCTTCATGTGCAGGAATGTTGTTCAATGTGTTCGCTGATCCATTTGTAGGTTATTTTTATAAATTATATGTCTTGGGTCAACCACAACAAATAGCATCTGCGTTGGCGAAAATCAGCGCCGGTGTAACTTTCTTCAATGCTGTTGTGACTGTTATAGTTGCAAATATTTTGTACATGGCAGTACGTCCAGTGTTGAAACGCTCACATTTATTGGATTAAAATATGCGTCAGAGTAAAATCTGACGCATATTTTTGTTGACAGTTTAAATAAAAGATATTACAATCAAGTTAGAAAGTAGGAAATTCTAACTTGAGAGGTGATAATATGTTAGTTGAACTTAAAGCAAAGTCGCAAGTGACAATTCCAAAAGATATTGTGAATTCTCTTGATTTGAACCAAGGTGACCAATTCGAAGTTATGGAAGAAGATGGAAAGATTATTTTCGTTCCTGTAGCTGTATATCCAGAACGTGTGATTGAAAATTTAAAAAAATCCGTCAAAGAACTAAAAGTTTCGATTGAAAATGGCGACCAACCTGTTTTTGACAATATTGATTCTCTTTTTGAAGAGTTGGACAAGTAATGAGCTACAAAATAACTTACACGAAATCATTTAAAAAACACTACAAAAAATTATCTGATATCGAAAAAAAGCAAACCAAGAAAAAACTTTCATTTTTTCTTGATAATCCAACACACCCATCCTTAAGAACGAAGAAAATTCAAGGTAGTAATGGCTTGTGGGAATCTTCCGTGAACATGGATATTCGAATTATTTGGTATTACGAAGACAATGAGATGATTATTTTGTTGGATATTGGTCATCACGATATTTTATTTGATTTTTGATTAAATTAAAAAATGCGTCAGATTTTACTCTGACGCATGTTTTTATTGACAGTTTAAATATAAGAATGTGATCTATTATCTCAAATTTTCAAGAGCTTTTTTCAATTCTTCGATACTTACGTATCCTTCGATTGTTTTGTCGTCTGCGATTTTTCTTCCTTCTTCAATCGCAAGTTTTGTCTCATCGTTTACAGAATCGATTTTTAAATCGAATGGGATTCCATTTTCCCTTATTGATGTTCTCAAAAACATATTTATTGCCGTTGTCATATTAAGCCCCAACTCTTGAAAAATATTTTCTGCTTTTTCTTTAATTTCTTTATCAGTTCTAATATTTAAATTAACAGTTGACATAATAGACCTCCTTATAAATATATTCTAATCCATTTACGATAAAACATCAACATTTATTCGTGTAATTTCATTACGTTGTCATTACCCTATCGCTATAAACACGATTGCTAGTATCAATGCTAATAGTCCTATAAGGATGCATTTTCTACAAGTAGATATTCTTTTCAATATCATTTCTTGTTCTTTTTTGGTAAATTTTCTGTTGTTTTTTCTCATCAAAATCCTATCCAACGCTACTGGTTGGCGGTTATTTTGTGAGATAGTTTGCCACACTTTTTCTGAGTTGACGTTTTTTCTAATCTTGGCGATTGCCAATATTTTCGATATTGAATAAATTCCATAAATAAGTGCTATCGCAAATATTCCTAAAAACACATAGCCTACTATTTTCATTCTATCATCTCCTTTATGATTAGTATAAATGAGATTTCGATTTTACTCAACTAACTCGCATAGCTCTGAATGAATTCAAAATAGCAAGCACTGTAACTCCGACGTCTGCGAAGATTGCAGCCCACATGTTTGTAAGTCCAAGTGCCGATAATATTAGCACAATTATTTTCACACCGATTGCAAAATACGCATTTTGTTTTGCGATTTTGAGTGTTTTCTTGGAGATTTTGATTGCTTGGGCGATTTTCGTTAGCTCGTCTGTCATGATTACGACATCACTCGCTTCGATTGCCGCATCGCTTCCGATTTGTCCCATGGAAATTCCGACATCACTGAGTGCAAGCACTGGCGCATCGTTGATTCCGTCGCCTACGAATGCCACTTTTCTTCCTTTTTCTATCAATTTCTTTACAATTTCAACCTTATCTTGTGGAAGTAGCTTGGATTTGTATTCGTCAATTTTGAGATTTTCTGCTACTGACTTTGCGACAGAATCATTATCACCAGTTAGCATGTAAGTTTTTTTGATGCCGACATTTTTCATATCAACAATTGCTTGTGCGCTGTCTTGTTTGATTTCGTCGGCGATTCTGATATATCCCGCAAATTTTCCATCAATTGCAACGTAGACAACAGTGTCTGTAGTGTCAATCGGTTCAAATTCAACATCTTTTAAAAGCTTAGCATTTCCTGCTAGGATTTGTTTGCCATTTATCACGGCATTTATTCCTTGTCCTGCGATGTTTTCTGCAGAGTCCAAGTTCAAATATTCTTTGTCCCCATAATAATCAATAATCGATTGTGCGATTGGATGGTTGGATGATTTTTCAGCGCTCGCAACGTATTGGAGCATTTCTTCATCTGAAAATCCAACTGATTTTGCTTCTACAACTTTGAACACGCCTTGTGTCAATGTTCCAGTTTTATCCATCACAACAGTATCTGTTTCTGCGAGCTTTTCGATGTAGTTACTTCCCTTAACCAAAATCCCTGCCTTGCTGCTCGCACCGATTCCTGAGAAAAAGCTCAACGGAATACTGATTACAAGTGCGCAAGGACACGAAATTACAAGGAATGTCAACGAACGATACAACCATGTTTGGAAAGGTTGTTTCAATATCAAAGGCATCAATATCGCAAGTGCTGCTGCGACCAATACTACAACAGGAGTGTAGACTCTTGCAAATTTCGTGATGAATTTTTCTTGTTTACTTTTTTGGCTGGATGCATTTTCAACCAAATCCAAAATCTTCGTCACTGCAGAATTTTCAAAATCCTTCGTAACTTTCGCATTCAAAACCTTGTCCATCACGATGTATCCCGACAATAGTTCCTCGCCTTTTGCGACAGTAATTGGAACACTTTCTCCAGTCAACGCCTTCGTGTCAACCATAGAGCTTCCATCTACTACCACGCAGTCCAACGGAACTTTCTCGCCCGGTTTGACTACGATAATATCTCCCACATTCACATCGTAAGGATCCACCTTATCGTAACCATCTTCTGTTTTCAAATTCGCAAAAGTCGGTGCAATGTCCATCAATTCCTTGATAGAATCACGAGATTTCCCAACGGCCTTGTCTTGGAAAATCTCCCCGATTTGATAAAAAAGCATAACAGCAACACCTTCGGCGTATTCTCCAACGAAAAACGCACCCAAAGTTGCAATCATCATCAAGAAATGTTCGTCAAATAACTGACCGTTTTTCAAATTCAAAAACGCTAACTTTATTACTGGAATTCCCACAATCAGATAACTAACAGCGAAAGCCGCAAGTCTTGCGTGAGGTTCTTTGATAAAAAATCCGATTGCAAAAAATACCGCCGAAGCTATCGTTAATTTTATTTCCTTATTCATTATTTTACTTCAACGTAAGGCTCAATTGATTTGATAATGTCTTTTGCTTGCGCCAAAACAGTATCAAACTTGTCATCTTCTACATCCAACACCATTTTTGTAGTGATAAAATTCACAGTAACAGAATTTACTCCGTCCAATTCCTTGATTTTCTCTTCCATTTTTGCTGCACAATTTGCACATCCCAAATTTTCTAATGTGTATCTTCTTTTCATAACTTTCTCCTTTTTATTTTTTTATTTTTCTAAATTATTTCTCGTTATTCTTGCACGTGTACTATCGCAATGTCGAAGATTTCTTTCACATGATCATCCGAAATCGAATAATACACAACTTTTCCTTGACGTCTAGTCTTCACAATGTTGCTTTGCTTCAACACCCTCAATTGGTGACTGATAGCAGACTGACTCATATTCATCACAGCTGCAATGTCGCACACGCACAACTCTCCGCTTTCCAACGCCATCAAAATCTTCACCCTTGTTTGATCTCCAAAAATTTTGAACATATCGGACAAATCTGCGATCAATTCGTCATCTGGAAGCTCATTGATAGTTTTTTTTACATTATCCTCGTGAATTAGCGTTACTTCACATTTCTCATCGTTGAATTTATCTATATCTATCACATCCTTTATATGAACATATGAATACTTGTTCATTTGTTAATTTGATAATATCATTTTATTTTTAGTTTGTCAATAAAAAAAAGAGATTTTACAAAAAAATCTCTCCTATATTTAAATCTTCAATTGTTCCGTCGTTGTATTTTACTTTCAAGCTAAAATCATCATTGATATTCATTGCAGTAGCTGGAATATAATCTCCGTTTTTGTGTACTTTGATTTCATTACCGATGAATGTGGCTTTGTTTCGATATTTTTCAACCAAACTATCCCTATCCTCGCTCCAAAATTCTAGGAAATTCTGCATTATTTTTATGACCAATTCTTCTCTTTTATCTGAGTCGTTTTTTTCTGTGATAAATCCAGCCGTATTTTTGATGTCTTCTGGAAAATCCGTTTGGTAGACGTTAATTCCGACACCAACCACGATATCAAGGCAGACATTTTTCTCAACTTTACATTCTGTGAGTATTCCGCAGATTTTCTTTTTCTCAAGCAGAATATCATTGACCCATTTAATCGACGTATTCACGCCGAAAATTTCGTCAATTGCATAGCTTACAGCAATTCCCATAATTGGTGTGATGAATTGCGATTGTTGGAATGTCATTTCTTCATTCAATAAATACGAGAAATACAACCCATTTTCTGGCGAGAAAAACTTTCTTCCATATCTTCCCTTACCTTTCGATTGAAAAAATGCAATCATCAACGTATCGTCTTGCTTTTCATTCAGAATTTCGTCGTTAGTCGAAGTAACTTCCCTTTTGAAAATCACCTTATTTATTCCAGTTTGTCTCTTAATTTTTTCCGTATCCATTAACCTTCATCCCATCTATCCCATTTTTTACGTTCTTTTTTATTCATTTCCTTGTCATCATCTTCTAGTCTTTGTTTCAAAACAGCGATAATTTCATCCTTCTTGTCGGGAATTACAGATGTCACAGCCACTGCCTTAGTCTTGTGAGTTCCATTGTAGACGCATCTTATGTTCAAATTTTCCACAAGCATTATCTCCTCAATGATTTGCTGTCTGATGGATACCCTTTTGAAATCGTGATTTCTCACGTTTTCTACAAGCTTTGCATTCTTGAACAAAACCAAATTCACAACCACAATTTCAAACGGGTTCACCTTGTTCAAAAACTCTGCAGTCTTCATTATATGTTCACGTGAATGTGCTTTTCCGCCAAGACCAAGCATAATGTAGACAGAATATTTTATTCCCAAATTATCGAGCCTATGAAGAGCCGTCAATTGTTCTTGTGATGTGACACCTTTTTTATGATAAGAAAGCACCCAATCAGACCCCGACTCAATTCCCACACAAATACGATCAATCCCCAGATTATTAAGCTCCAACAATTCTTCATCAGTTTTTCTGAGAATATCATCACTTCTGGAAAAACACGACACGTATTTCATATTTGGAAAATTCTTTCTGATTTCTTTCAAAATCTCCGTCAAATAATCATTATTCAAACACAAGGCATTGCCCTCCAAAAGCGTGAACTTTTTCGGAGTAAACCTCTTGTCCTCGTAAAAAATTTTCCTATCTTGTATATATTTTTTCACATCTTCAATGTCGAAAACCTTGAACCTTTTTCCAACATTCAAATCACAGTAGATGCATTTTCCATAAGAACAACCCACCGTTACGGGAATCATCTCGTTATGCATTTCAGGCATCGGAGTGTACATATATCTATCGTAAAATCCGTCAATCATTTAATCACCTTTGTTTGATATTTTACAAGTATTATAACACAAGATGTGTTTGCAATATGAATTTGTGTGTATCTAATTTTACCAAATAAAAAACCGGACACTAAGTGCCCGGCAAATTTTCAACTAATACTCCAAGTTAGGCATATCTGATTTGGAATCGTCCATTTCCAGATAATCCTCAGCTTTATATCCTAACACTGAAGCCACCAAAGAACTTGGGAATTGTTTAACTTTTCTGTTATAAATAGTAACAGTGTCATTAAATACCATTCTTGATGTTCTTACTGTGTTTTCGTATTTATTTATACTTTGCATTGTTTCCTTGTAAGTTTCTGAAGCCTTTAAATCAGGATAGTTTTCTGCTAATGCATTAATTCTTCCAGACAGATTTCTTAGGATTTCTTCATTATTTTCAATTCCTTTTACATCGTTTGATGATTGTCTCTTAGATATAACTTCCATCAAAGTTTTATATTCGTATTCAGAATAACTTTTTGTCGCCTTTGCAAGTTCTGTCAAAGCGTCAAATCTTGATTGTTGGCTTACTTTGATTTGTGAAAAAGCATTAGCGATATTTTCCTTAGCCATTACAAGACTTCTTTGAGTTGCAATAAAATATACAGCAATTATAACGACTAATGCAATCAATATTCCTACTACAGGTATTCCCATAATTTCCTCCTTAAAATTTATCTTCCGCCGCCGCCAGATCCGCCGCCTGAGAATCCGCCACCGCCGCCAATTGATGCTCCACCACCATATCCAGCACTTGATTGTGAGTTTGCAATTGCACTACTGTAAGTGTTATTTGAAAAGTGGTTTAGATACCAATAACTTGTGTAAATATCTCTATCGAAACTTCCGAACGTGTAATCTGGATAAAACTTTTTGAACTGTCTCAAAGTCTCTTCGCCTTTTCCAAACAACGTCGCTCCTATTAAAACCTCATCCCATAACGCTACTTCTATAGGTTCACGCTCATTAATCAGAGTAAAATCTTTTAAAAATCTCTCAAAAGCAGGAATTAACGCTGCCTCTTGAAGCCCTTTTTGAGTGTATGAATATTTTCTGAACATACCGCGTGAATTCTCAATATATTCATTATCTAATAAAAACTTCTTTCCATCTTTTTCAATAGATTTAATAATTCTCTCTAAGAAATCATCGTCATCCTTCAGAAAATCCTTATATTCTTTTTCAGTCAGAGTCACATCATCTCCTGATGCTTCTTGTAAACTTGAAAATAACAATTGTTCGTAATCGCTATTGAACTCAGGTTCTTTGAGAATCTCTATATTATATTTTTCGATATCTCTGCGTAATATGGCTGACTTTTCATGTGAAGTTGTAAAATCAATATTGCCATCTCTTAACCACACCAAAAGCGTTGTGGACAATATATTTTGAACCATATTTTCTTTTCCATTATATGCAAAAAAATTTGCCATTAAATTCTTTTCAAAAGGAATCTCCCTGTGATATTGTGGGTTTTTTCTGTCAACTTTGCCGACATTTTTGATATTCTTGTTCCTATTTGGATTAACTATCGCAAATATTCCTAAAGATGCACCAATTACGCCCATTACAGCAGTAAATACACCAAAAATTTTATCAATAGTGCTTGTAGGCGTTCCACCTTTATCGTAAACTCCACCGTTCTTGTAATCATCATACGAATAATCAGACCCTTCAAAAGCCTTATTAACCATAGTATCAATGCTCTTGTTCGAAGTATGATTTGGGCTAATAATTCCCTTATTCAAGGATAACATAATGTTCATATAGTTAGATGAATCAAATTTTTTTGCTTTGGCAACAATCTTGCCATTTTCTAAATTGACATTGCCATCATAACCAAATCCCCACACCCTAGCATTATCCTTGTTTAGTTTTCCATCAAATAGGCTAATCTGTAAAGTAACCTTATCAGGCGTAGGATCCATCTGATCATTTACAAATCTTATATTAAAGCCATCATAATCATTAAAATATGTCACAGCATTTTTAAATTTATAACGAATCGTATAAGTCTTATCCTTAAACTCAGTCTTACCAAAGCATAATTCAATACCATCTGACGTCTGATTTATCCCGTATTTTCTAGCTTTCTTGCTGAAATTAGAATCCACATCCCACGGATCCATACGTTCATACGGCCCCTTTTCATCAGAAACCGTAAAATCCTCTATCTGCATATGATTTAGATTCTGCATAGGAATAAAAAATTCCGTACCAGAATCTGGATTAGCCTTCCACACCTGCGTAATAGAAATGGAGCCATCCTTTTCTATAACAGCATTAGTATCGATAGATTCTATAGAATCAGCAAGAGAAACTTTAGAAGTCACAAGCATTATAAGAAACGCAATTATTAAAATTCCCCTTAACCTTAATCTCTTCATCTAACACCTCCACTTATTATTATATTATTACCCAAATATTCAAAAGTTGTATAAAATAATATGTAAAATTTATTTAATAATCAATAAATCATATCACAAGCAACATTCCACACGAAAAAAAGGACTCATCAAAGAGTCCTCATTATATCAATCTATTTTACTTCTTCAGCACTTTCCCATAAACCATGGATATTGCAATAACTTAATGCAAATACTTTACCTGGTTTGCTAGATTTTACATAAGCGTCAACGTGTGGTTTAGTGAACACTTCGCCTTCGCCGTGAGCACTTGCTTGGTAAGAAGCTACTTCTACTGGGAATTTTTCTCCTTCTGGTTGGAAGAATACTTTAATCCATGCAATGTGGTGTTCGAATGTGTTTGGGTGTTCGATTTCTTCACCTACGATTGCGCATACTTTAAATCCGTCGTCTTTTTTATCAATATGAATAACTGGAACGTGTTTTTCAGCTTTCCAATCTCCAGATTGAACTGTTTCTGTTAATTTAGCCATTAATATTACCCCCTATAAAATTTCTTACAGATTATTTATACCCCAATATTTTTTTATTAATCAAGGAGCTTTGGCATTTATAAAGTGATATTAATTGTATTTGTATAAAACTTATGATTTAGAATATCTTTTAACTCCGAAGCAAAAATAAAGTATATGGAATAACCACACACAAGCTAATATTATACAAGGTATGTATAGTTTTTTGCGAAACATTGTGAAAAATCCAATCGCCATTAGTATAGTTACCGTTAGCATAATACGTATTTTAACTTTCAAAGTCATTCCTTCCCCATTCGCAAATGTTTCCAAGTTATTTTTGTAGAGTTTAGTTCTTTTGAACCATCTATCTAATTTTTCAGAACTTTTACTAAAACAAATTGCAGATAACATTAAAAAAGGAACTGTCGGTAACATCGGCAATATCGCTCCTATTGCCCCTAATCCCAAGCTAATTAAACCTAAAATTATAAAAATTGTCTTTTTAAATTTCATATTCACCTCTACTTCTTTCTTTTTTTGCTTAAAATTATATGATGAATAGTCATAATTGGATGATAAAAAATCATTCGTGGCCCAGAAAACCTCATAACTTCGCAGATTTTTTTACGCATATCCGGTTTATAACAATGAACATTACAATTAGAGCAAAATGTCTTTGTTTCCATAAATGGACAAGAATTTATCTTTTTAATAGCATAATTTTTTAATTCTTCATAATCACTCAAGTCCTCTTTTGATTTCTGGTTCTTCTTACAATATAAGTCAATCATATTGCTTATCATTTTTATTTCTTTTTTTCTTTTTTTGTCTATATCCATTTTGATTAACTCACTCTACCATTTTCTACTGAATATACTTTATCCACAATTCTCATTGTAGACAGACGATGAGAGACCAATACTACCGTTTTACCATCTTGTTGTTGATAAAGAGATTTTAAAATGACAGCTTCATTAAGGCTATCTAAATTTGATGTAGGTTCATCTAGTAACATAAAAGGTGCGTCGTGCAAAAACGCCCTAGCAAGTCCCAACCTTTGACGTTCTCCTCCTGAAAGTGTATCTCCTAATTCTCCAACCGATGTATTATATCCTTTAGGTAACGTCATAATAAAATCGTGAATAGACGCCTTTTTACAAGCATTTTCTATCTCTTCATCGGTTGCATCTAATTTTGCTATTTTTAAATTATTTTTTATACTATCGTGGAATAAGTGGGTCTCTTGAGTTACAAAACTTTCCATATTTCTGAGATTTTTTGTGTTAATCTCAGAGATTTTTTTGTCAGAAATCTTTAGTTCTCCCTCTTGAACGTCCCAAAATCGCATAAATAATTTTAATATAGTTGATTTCCCGCTACCACTTCTTCCTACAATCCCTATAATTTTATTTTTAGGTATATCCATTGAAAAGTTCTTTAATATTTTTTCATTTTCGTATGCAAAGCTAACGTTATTCGCATAAGCTCCTTGAAATTTTATTTCTGATTTTCCTTGAATATCTTTTACAAGAGGTTCCTCCTCTAAAATATCTAAAACTCTATTTCCTGCTGCCAACGTGTTTTGTAATGTGCTTCCCAAATTTGCCAATGATATAACCGGTCCAAAAGAACTCATCAACGCGATTAACGGCAATAATACTCCCGAAAAATTTACAACTCCTTTTTCATACAATAAAATTGCACAAATTAAAATGGAAATATCAAATAAAATGATTACTCCATTTGTAACTGCTGCATTAATTCCCATATTTTTCTTCATATTTTTTTCTATGTCAGATAGCAATTGTGATTTTTTATCTATTTGATTTAAACGATTTTCACCATCTCCATACTGAATAGTTTCATCTAAACCTCTCATGCTATCCAATACAAAGCTCGACAATTCTCCAGATTTATTACGAAAATTAACTGCATTTTCACCACCTAATCTGTTCATTAGTATTGGTAAAATAATCCCCACAGTTATATAGGCAATTGCAGAAATAAATCCATATATTGGATGAAAACTTCCTATAAACAACACCATAACTACCGAAAATAAAACTGCTATTGCAATAGGAGATATAGTATGTGCGTAGAAAACTTCCAAAAGTTCTACATCAGAAGTAATTAAAGAAATTAAATTCCCCCTGTCTTTTCCCTCTAATTTTGCGGGACATAGCTTTCTCAAAGCAAAAAATATTTTACTTCGTATCAAAGCCAATAATTTAAAAGCAATGTAGTGATTAAAAGATTGCTCTGCATATCTTAAAAATCCTCTTATCAACGCAAATACCACCAACATAACAAAAGCAGTCATATAAGTTAATTTCACAGATTGTCCTAGCACATCTAATAGGGCAACTCCTCCTAACACCGTGATAAATGTCGCACATAAGTTTCCCAATAATCCCATTATAATTGCCAAAATCATATATCCAGTCAGCGGTCTCACCAATCCTATTAATTTTTTCATAACAATAAATCCATTACGTTGTTTCATGGTTCTCCTCCTTGTTATAACATTCTAATTCTTGCTGAGTTTCCCACAAACTAGCATAAACACAACCCTTATCTAACAATAATTCATGACTGCCACTTTCTATTACACGACCTTTATCCATGACGTAAATAACATCTGAATTTTTGACATTGACAAGCCTGTGAGAAATCATAATTACAGTCTTATACTTTGCTAAATTATGAATTTCATTCATAATAGCCTCTTCGCTCTCTAAATCGATATTTGATGTAGCTTCGTCAAATATATACACCGGAGTATTATGAAGTAAAGCTCTCGCTAATGCCAATCTTTGACATTGACCTCCTGATAAATTTCCTCCTTTTTCGCTAACCAATGTATCCAAACCATTCTCATTTTGAAGAAAATCAAATAATTTAGCTCTTTTTAAAACGCTTGAAAGTTCATCATCTGTGGAATTTGGCTTTGCTATTAAAAGATTTTCCCTTACAGTACCTTTAAATAAATAGCTATTATGTCCAATATACGTTATATTTTCCATAATACTTTTTTCAGTAATTTTAGAAAGTTCGATTCCAGATATTTTTATAGATCCATAATAATTTTTGTTTTTTTTCATTAAAATCGCTGCAGTTGTCGATTTCCCACAACCTGACTCGCCTACAATAGCTGTGAATTTTCCGTGTTCCAACTTCATATTTACTCTATGTAATACTTCCTTATCTTCCTCATAAGAAAAATTAACATCTCTGATTTCAATATCTCCCATTTTAAATTCATACTCGCCATCTTCAGATTCAGTAATATCTAAGAGTTTAAAAATTTTGCCACTTGCTGCCATTCCATTCATTGCAATATGAAAAAACGAACCTAAAAGTCTCATAGGCAAGAAAAATTCTGCTGATAATAAAATAATAAGTATACAACCCGACAAATCAATATTTCCAGTCTTAAAATTATACACAGCTAGGATAGAACCAATAGCAGCTCCACCATAAGCAATTACATCCATTATCGTTATGGAATTTAGTTGCATAGCCAATACTTTCATAGTAATTTTACGAAATTTTTCCGACTCTTCATTCATCTTTTCGTGCTTAAATTCATCTGACTGATAAATTTTCAGAGTAGTCAATCCTTGTAAATTTTCTAAAAAAGTATCGCCTAAAGCAGTATATTGTCCCCAATATTTTGATAATAACTTCTTAGCCCAAGTCATTACTACTGCTATAGAAATTGGAATAAGCGGAACACAAAGTAACAATATTATCGCAGAAGAAAAATTTATCGGAGCCAAAACACAAAAAAGAGTTACAGGTGCTAACATAGAATAAAAAAATTGTGGCAAATACGAACCAAAATAAGTTTCTAACTGATCAACTCCCTCTACCGCTACCTGAACTATCTCAGAAGTATTAACATCATCACGATAAGAACTTCCCAATGAAAGTAACTTCCTATAAATCTTTTTTCTAAAAGTAATCTTAACCTCTTTTGAAGATAAATAACTCATTCTCGATGATAGAAAATAACAAATCATTCTAGTTAACAAACAAAATAGAACCACTACTGAAAGATAAATAATATCTTTTTTATCTAAAGTTTTATCGTAAAGTTTACCTAAAACTTTCGTAATTGCAAACATCATTACAATATTTGCTACCAATGATATCCATTGACTCAAAACATTTAATGTAACGTATTTTTTGCTTTTCTCGACTATTTTAATAAGTCTTTTATCAATCATCATATAAATTTCTCCTCACTATATAATTTAAATTTACATTTAAAATAAAATTTCATTTAAACTAATAAATTTATTCACGATTACAAATAATATTAAAAACCATTATCACTAACACTATCAAATATAGCATTAAATACCACTTTTTTCAAGTCAAAAGGTCCTTCTACTATTATATTTTTAACTTCTTGTACAATGGTTAGTTTATATCCAAATATCAAAAAAGCAGTAGTAATAAATCCAGTAAATGTACTTATTCTTTCATAAATTAATGCTAAGTCCATAAATAACAGGAATATTCCATACATAAATACAAACGATAAAAATATTGACAGTAGTATGTTTGATTTGAATATTTGAATTCCTCCAAATCCGTTTTTTCCTATAATTGAAACTATTTCGCCCTTTTCTATTTGCAAATTCTCAACGTCAAGCACTGTCTTAGCGTTGAATGATTTTTTAATATTATTAAATTGTATATACATTAGATGCTCCTATGTAAAATGGCACCGATACCGATGCCATTCTTATTATTTGTCGTATTTTTCGATGTCGTCGATTACTTTACCGATGTATTCGATGGTGTCTTTGAGTGGTTTATCTGTTGTGATGTCTACTCCTGCAGCTTTTGCGATTCCGACAGAATCTTCTGTGGAGCCTAATGCCAATGCTTTAAGCCATCTGTCCGCTGCTGGTTTTCCTTCTTCTACAATCATTTTGGATACTTGTGTTCCGATTGTAAGTCCTGCGGAGTAAGTGTATGGATACAATCCCATGTAGTAGTGAGGTTGTCTCATCCATGTCAATTCTGATCCTTCGTTGATTTCAACGTCTTCTCCCCAGAATTTTTGAAGTGTTTCTTTGAAAATTCTTGACAAATCATCTGCTGTGAATCCTTCTTTTTTATCGATATGAATAACTGGAACGTGTTTTTCAGCTTTCCAATCTCCAGATTGAACTGTTTCTGTGTATTTATACCCCAATTACACTAAACTAATCATTAATTACATCTGGGTTTAGTTCTTCAAGTCGGTTAATGTTTTTATTCAAAAGTATAGACACACAAATGATTAATAAAATTGTTCCACAAATTACAAATAACAGCCCAATTCCTCTGCCATTTCCAACTCCAATGATTTTCCCGATAAAAGTGTCAGATAATTTTCCGCCCTTTACTAAAAGTGGATTGAACACATTATCTGCCAAAAATCCCGCCAAAATAATCGCTATAGGTGTGATGATTTTCATCAAGCAATCCACCAGTGAACCCACTCTTCCAAGCATTTTAGTCTCTATTTTCAATTGCATCAGTGAACCGAAAGTTCCATTAGCATAAGGAGTAGGAATCATAAATAAGAAAAATCCCACAGCAATAACAATCCAGCTGTAATTTATTCCCATTACTATCAATCCAATTGAACAAATTATTAAGCTTAGGAAAATCGATCTTACTTTGTTTTTCTCACTTGGAATTGCGCCAGAAATTACTCCACCTAACACCATTGCAATTCCAGACACAGAATTCACAAGCCCGTAAATTTTTGTGTCATAATTACTCATTACCAACGGACCAACCAAAACCATAGCTATATTTGCCACAAAATTCAATATTGAAAACACGACTATTATTTGTATAAATCCTTGCTTTTGTTTTAACACTTCAAAAGCTATTTTCAAATCACTAACAATTGTCTTAGTGAAGTTAGATTCCTTAACTTCTTCGATTTCTTGCTCGATTTTTTGAGGTAAAATCGTCAAAATAGCGACGAAGAAAGTTACAAAATCAATTGCAAACAATCCCGTCAATCCTATAAATGGAAATAACGCACCTGCAATCAACGGTGCAAGCATATTTTGAATAGCCCTGATAAGTTGCATAAAACCATTCGCTCTTGGAATGTCCTTCTTCTCAACCAAAAGTGGAATCGTCGCATTGAATGCTGGATTTTGAAATGTACCCAAAGTTTGCGACAAGAAAGTCAATGGATACACCATCCACACTTTCATACTTCCCGTCGCAAGTAAAATCATAAGTATAACTTTAAGTACTGCATCAAGTGAATCGGTTAACACTATAATATGTTTTCGTTGTTTTCTGTCTGCCATTGATCCTGCAAATGGCGCAAATATAATACCCGGTAAAATTTGAACTAAAAATGTCATCGCAAAAGTCGTAGCGCTTTTCGTCATCATGAAAATCCACAATGATAATCCAAATGATGATATCCCCGACCCAAGCATCGACACAAATTGTCCAAACCAAACTACCATAAACTTTTTAAATTTTTCGTTCATTAGAATCCCCTATACTGTAATTTCGTTCTTGCTTTTTTCATAAAATGATAGGACACTGCATATAAAAGGATCAAATTCAGCACAATTTTCTTCATATCTGCTTGATTTCCCACAATTATTTTTCTGATTTCTTGTGTTATTGTGAGTTTGTAGCCAAATATCAAAAAAGCTGTCGTGATAAATCCTGTAAATGATGCTACACGTTCGTAAATAAATGTGAGTGCCATGAACAAGAAGAACACGCCATACATGAAAATTAAAGAGAATATTATAGCTACAATCAGATTTGGTTTGAATTGTATTATCCCATTCAATCCATTTCCCGATAAAAATATTACAATCGAAAATAAAATCACAGCTTTTACTAACCAAACGATGCTTCTTTTGAAATAAATCATCGTTATGCTTGTTCTGGATGCAATCATATTAATCATACCGTTGCTTTTGATTTCAAATTCTATGGATTTAACGAGTTCAAACAACACTGTCTGTAACAAATACCATATCAAAAAATACGTGAACGATTCATTGTTCCAATTGTCTGTCGATTTTAGCATAAATGAAACGCCTGCAAGCATGATAATATCCGATATTAGCTTTGAGAAAAATTCTATCTTATAGTTTTTGTTTTCGTCGATGTATTTTCGTAATTCTCCGTATTTATATCCCATACAAATTACCTCTTTTCATGCTTGTTTGAATGTTTTTGTCGTATGAAATTTTGACCAAAACGGACAATACAACAGCTTGTATCAAAAGCTGTATTATCAAATCATATCTCACATTATTCAGTTGTAATTGTGTGAAGATTTCACGAGCGTTGTTAAATGGGAATATCATTTTATTAATAAGTACAAGTGCTTTGTTGTTGACTTTTACTGTAATATCTCCGAAAAACAACATATATGTTTCAGCCAATGCCACAAAACTTCCAAGTCTTTTATATAATAATGTGAAGCTTGATAAGAAAGTGCCTAATTGATAAAGTATGAACACAGACACAACCATCACTAAAATTATTATAGGAATGTGGTTGAATTTCGAATAATCAAAGTCTACTGATACAAATATCAGTGTGAATATCACTATTACTTTTATCGTATTCATCAAACATTCCACTAAATTTCTGTACAAAACTACAGATAGTATCCCTGTTTTTGATTGGACAATTGATATCAGTGTTCTGTCTGTTATTTCGTTTTGTATCAAAAATGTTGGTGATTCAATCGCATAAGTCGCATAATACCACAATATCATCATCAAAAACACGATTTCTTTTTCTTTTACAAACAGCCCATCTATGATGAAAAGTGCCATCAAAAGCACTGCGATGTTTGCAAATATGACGTTGAATTTGTATTTTTTGATTTCTGAGAAATCTCTGTTAAATTCCAATAACAATTTACTAAACATTTGAAATCACCCTGAAGTACACATCTTCTGCATTTAAAGATTCTTTTCTCATACTTATGATGTCACAGTTTTTCAGTAGAAATTCCTTCTCATCTTCATCGTAAACCGACAATATAATTGAATTGTCGGTAAATTCGTATTTCGTTTTCTTCAAATTATCTAGTAGATTTCTGTTGGTGTTTTCTATTTCAATGATGTCTTTTTGTAAGTCTTTCGAATCAAACAACTCTTTTGATGGTTTATCCAATACGATTTTCCCTTCATTTATTAGTATTAATCTGGAGTTGATGTTTTTCATAAATGATAGATCGTGACTTGTGAAGATGACTGTCTTTTGGTCTTCAACTGCTATTTTGTGTAGAAAATTCAACAGAATATTCATGCTATTGATGTCCAATCCGTTGGTAGGTTCATCCAAGCAAATTATGTCGGGATTGGTTAGAAGTGTAACTATGAGTGAAAGTTTTTGACGATTTCCTTGGGATAATTCTGATACTTTTTTGTCTTTGAACTCTGTAAAATCTAGTTTTTCCATCAAATTATGCACTTCATCTTCATTGTAATTAACGTGGTTTAGTCCGAGAAAATACATGATGTTTTCAGTGGCTGTTAAATAATCGTAATATCCTCCACCACTTTCGAGCACAAGTTTGGTGTGTTCTCTGATTTTAGAGTTTTTGTTGGATATATTATCAACCATACATTCTCCTTGATCTTGGTACAATAATCCACACAAAATTTTAATTAGTGTGCTTTTACCGGATCCATTTTTTCCGATAATTGAAACTATTTCGCCCTTTTCTATTTGTAAATTCTCAACGTCAAGTACAGTATTTCCGTCGAACGATTTTTTAATATTATTAAATTGTATATACATTTGTTGCCTCTTATCTATGTAAAATGGCACCGATACCGATGCCAATTATATATTATTTGTCGTATTTTTCGATGTCATCGATTACTTTACCGATGTATTCGATGGTGTCTTTGAGTGGTTTATCTGTTGTGATGTCTACTCCTGCGGCTTTTGCGATTCCGACGGAATCTTGTGTGGAGCCTAGCGCCAATGCTTTAAGCCATCTGTCTGCTGCTGGTTTTCCTTCTTCGACAATCATTTTGGATACTTGTGTTCCGATTGTAAGTCCTGCGGAGTAAGTGTATGGATACAATCCCATGTAGTAGTGAGGTTGTCTCATCCATGTTAATTCTGATCCTTCGTTGATTTCAACGTCTTCTCCCCAGAATTTTTGTAGTGTTTCTTTGAAGATTCTGGACAAATCATCGGCTGTGAATCCTTCTTTCTTATCAATTAATTTGTACACTTCTCTTTGGTAGTATCCTTCGATGAAGTGTGTGACGAAGTTGTGGAAGTAGGTTCTGGAGATTATTTGTCCGGACAAATATCTTCTTTCTTGGTCAGTTGTTGCTTTTTCTAGCAAGTATCTGCTCATGATGAGTTCGTTTGTTGTGGATGGTGATTCCACAAAGTACATTGATGGATCGTTGTCCAACACGTTTTGTGTTTTTTGTGAGATGTAGGATTGTCCTGCATGTCCCAATTCGTGTGACAATACGATGGCTTCTGTTAGTTTGCCAGTCCAAGATATCAACACGTAAGGATGTGCCAAGAATGGCGATGCGCAGAATGCTCCTGTTGATTTTCCGAATGTGTTTACGAAGTCAATCCATTTTTCGTCAAATGCACGATCTAGCATTTTGGAATAATCTTCTCCTAGGATTGAAAGTCCGTCTTTGACCAAATTCCTTGCATCTTCTACTGAAATGTTTTTGGAGAATGAGTTTTCCACATCTAGCTTCAAGTCCATGAATGTAACTTTGTCCAAATCGTATTCTTTTTTAATGATTTGGGCGTATTTTCTCATGTGTTTCGGAAGTTCTTGCATGATTACATCTAGTTGTCTGTCGTACAATTCACGAGAAATGTTTTGTCTGTCTAACAAGAAATCTATAACTGAATCGTATCCTCTTAGTTCACTTTCTGCCTTTTCTGCTTGACAATGTGATAGATAAATCATCGCTGTTGTGTTTTTGTATTTTGCAAGTTCGTTGTAGAACACTTCGTATGATTTTCTTCTCAAATCTGTGTCGGGGTCGTTGTCGTAAACTCCTTCGAACAAATTGTAAGTCATTTCGTATTTTTTGCCATTTACTTCGAAATCAGGGAATGTGATGTCGTGAATTTTAGTTGTGTTGTAGATTTCGTAGAATGAGCTGAATGTTTGCGAGAATTTGCTTATAACATTTTCCACTTCTTTGGATAAGATGTGTTCTTTTTTCTTCAACAAATCGTCGATGTATCTTGTGTTGTTGGTGTCGTTTTTCACTTCTTCAAGTGTTTGTTCGTCAACTTGTACGAGTTCTGTTTCAAAAAAGCTCATTTTGTTTTCGATGTCTGCGATTTTTGTGAATGTCGTCATGGCTCTTTTTTGGGATTTTTCGTTGTGGCCGTCTGCTTCCACATCAAGTGATGCGTAGTGTGCGATGCGGTCGATATTAGCCACGATATCTCTGTAATCGTCCATTGCGTTTTTGATGATGTCTGCTGATTTGAGTTTGTTTTCGTAATTTTTCTTGAAATCATCCGCCATCAAATCAATTGTGTGGACTGCTTTTTCGAATTCTTCTTCTGTTTTATATAATGCAGACAAATCCCACATGTATTGTGGGTCTGCTTCTTCTCTTTTACAATATTTTAGTATATCCATTAGATTGCCCAGTTTCCTTCCTTAAATACTTCTACTTCTTTGCCGTCAGCTGTAGTTCCAACGATTCTCATATCTTCTGAACCAACCATGAAATCCACGTGAATCAATGAATCGTTGATTCCATTTTCCTTCAATTCATCTTCACTCATGTCCACTCCACCTTCTACGCAAGTTGGATAAGCTTGGCCGAATGCAAGGTGACATGATGCGTTTTCGTCGTACAATGTTTTGATGAATGTGACGTTTGATTTGGAAATTGGAGATTCGTAAGGAACAAGAGCCACTTCTCCCAAGTATTTTCCGTTTTCATCAGTATCGAACATATTCTTCAAAGTTTCCTTGCCAATTTCTGCATCGAAATCCACAACTTTTCCATCTTTAAATTCAAATCTCATCTTGTCGATAGTGTTGCCACCGTAATTCAAAGGCTTAGTGCTGTAAACAACGCCGTTTACCTTGTCTTTGTGAGGAGCTGTGAACACTTCTTCTGTTGGAATGTTTGGCACGAAATCATTCCCGTAATTATCTGTGGATTGTGCAGCTATCCACACGTGTCCTTTTGGAAGTTCGATTGTCAAATCAGTTCCCAATGAATTTGTGTAGTGAAGCTTCACGAATTGGTGCTTGTTCATAAACTCTGCGTGTTTGTCCATTGTGTCCAAATGTTCATCCCAAGCTTTGATAGGATCTTCGGTGTCAGAACGTGTCGCCTTGAAGATTTGATCCCACAATTTTTCTACAGCTTCTTTTTCTGAAAGTTCTGGGAACACTCTCTTCGCCCAGCCAACACTTGGAGCTGCTACAACACACCAGCTGTTGATGTCATTCATTGTGTATTTTTGAATTGGTTTCATCTTTTCAGCAAAAACCTTGGATCTCATTTGAACTCTGTCGGGATCCACTCCCTTTAAGTTTTCAGGGTCTTGGCAAGATACAGATATCACCCCTGCCTTTTTTTCAAAATAGTATTTGGATTTTTCAACTAAAAAAGCCGGAACGTCCTTCAACGCTTCTTCTGATGCGTTTTCGTAGTACATTCTGTTGATTTCATCGTCATTCCATTCCATGATAACTTCACTGCAGCCTTTTTCGTAAGCGTATTTTACCAAAAGTCTAGCAAAATCAGCTCTTTCAACCGCACAACGAATTACAAGTGGTCTATCGTTTGCATTGATTCCTTTTTCGATAATTAGTCTTGCGTAATTGTTTAGTTTTTTGTCAAAATTTTCCATATTATTCCTCCTCGTATCACTAATAATATTATATGGTTTTCCCGATTATTTTTCAATTTTATAAAATTAAAATATTTGTAAAATAAGTAAAAATACTGGATTTTGATTGACTTTACATACCCCATATACTAAAATCTAAATATAAATGAAAGGATGAATTTATGATTAAATACGCAATTTTTGATATGGATGGTACTTTGATTAATTCCATGTACAAATGGAACAGAGTTATACTAGATTACATGAAAAATTTGGGAATAACACCAGACGATGATTTTATCAAGAAAATCAAAACCAAAACACTTTTGACATCTATTGATTACATTCACGAAACTTTTGACATCAAAAAAACCACAGACGATGGTTTGAACTTTATATATTACACAATTAGAAACGGATATATGAATGAATTTGATTTGAAACCGGGCGTTTTGGATATGCTCGAAAAGCTAAAATCAATGGGAATTAAAATGTGTGTTGCAACAGCCACAGAAGACCACTTGGCAATTCCCGCTCTTGAAAAACAAGGAATACTTGATTATTTTGAATTCGTACAAACTTGTAAATCGGTAGGCTACCACAAATACGAAGACGAATATTGGAATAGTGCTTTGGAAAAATTGGGCTCTAATGTTGACAACACGATTGTGTTTGAAGATGCGCTTTACTGCATCGACACTGTGGACAAAATGGGATTTAAAATCGTGGGAATAACTGACGAGTCCACTGTTAATGATTATGATATAATTGATGAAAAAGTGGACCAATACATCGAATCATACGATGATTTGGACTACGATTTGTTTAAATAGGAGTTTGTATGAATAAAATAATTTATATGTTCATATTGTCCATGCTTCCTGTTTTGGAAATCAGAGGGTCGATGATTTACGCACTTGCAAATAACATTAACCCTGCATTAGCGTTCTTCTTGTCTGTGATTGGCAACATATTGCCAATACCATTTTTGATTTTGTTGACACAAAAAGTCCTACAATGGTTGGATACAATCGACACTTTCAAACCATTTGTGGATTGGATTAACAAAAAAGCACAAGAAAAAAGCAAGACAATCGACAAGTACGGAAGACTAGGACTCTACATTTTGGTGGCGATTCCACTTCCTGGAACAGGCGCTTGGACTGGCGCATTGGTGGCATCATTCTTGGGATTAACTCCCAAAAAAAGTATGCTTCCCATAACACTTGGAGTCATCACAGCAGGAACTATCGTGATGCTTTCAACAATGGGTGTGTTAAATGTAATTAAGTAAGGTGTGAAATCTCACACCTTTTTTTGTTTTGGGGTATAATAATATCAAAGAGAGGTGTGCTGCAAATGAAAAAGAAAAAGTTTTCAATAGTTAAAATACTACTACTATGTCTTGTGGTATTTATAGCTGGAAAATGGATTATAGCTGTTCCCGTTCAAAGACATTATGGATACAAAAAGTTGTACAAATACATGGAAGTTCAAGGGATAAAAAAAGATAACATAAAAGAGATAACATCTTTTAAAAACTATCTGGATGGTTCTTATAATTACAAAGTTAAATTAAAGGATCCTGAAGGATACTCAATTAACTATATTTATACTCATTATAAAGAAATCATGGTGTATTCAATAGAATATAATTTAAATGGCAAATATAAGTCATTAGATGTCAATGAAAGAAAAAAATTCAAATACCCTCCTTTGCCTTTTGATTGGGAAGATAAGTTAACAAATAATAAATAAAAATTACCTAGATTTTGAAGTGAACCACCAACCAAAATTTTGTGGTTCACTTTTATTCTAGGCAATTTCTAATTCTGTTCTTTTTGTTTGTTCAAATACAAATACGCCAACACTATTATTCCCACCGAGAATAAAATCATCATTCTTTCGTCTTTATTTCCCGATTCTGGGAGTTTTTCATCGACGTGTTCTTTCTTTTCTACCACAAGGGATTTCTTAGACAAATCACTTTGTGACAATACTACATCGAACTCACGCACTTGTCCTTCTTTTAATATAACTCCTCCGACTCCGTTTTCTGTCAATCTATCTTCGTTATTTACAGTAAGAACGTAGTTTCCCGGAAACAAATTGTCGAATACTACTTTTCCTTCTTTATTTGTGTACTGGAATGCATACATATCTGTTCTTCTGTCTTTTAATGAAACCAGAACTTTTTCTTGTGGTTTGTCGGCTTTTTTCACGTTGATTATAAGTGCTGATTCGAACTCTTTTTTGATTTGTTCGTCTATTTGTGAACTATAAATAGATTCTTCTGAATTTGGATTAATCTCAATGTCATTGATTTTGAAATTGTCATGTTTTTCAAAATATTCACTCATTTTGTCCACGTACACCTGATATTTTCCAGGATCTTCTACTTCAAAATACGCATAACCAAACATATCGGTTTTTGACAAGTATTCTTTTGTATCCGATTGCAATCTGACATCTATTTCTTTCAGGGCAACAGCGTATTTGTCTGTTATTCTATAAGTTATTTTGTATTTCTTGTCCTTGTCCTCTCTTGTCTTGGCAATCAAAGTTTTGGAATTATCGGTGTTATTTTCAAGTAATACTTTTTGTTCATCGAAGAAATATCCCGACGGAGCAGACACTACCTTCACGGAATGTTCTGATGGTGCAAGCTTATAAAATTGTGCTTCTCCTTTTTCATCTGTCTGATTTTCTCGAGATTTGCCAGTCTGAAGATCAGTTACTATTATCTCAACTTTCGGTATTGGTTTGCTTTTTTTGTCCAATACGGTAATTTTTAATATAGCATTATCTTCGTCCATCGCTTGTTTTACTGCAAATGATAAGTTAGTTTTAAAGTTTTGCATAATTTTCTTGCTGACACTATCATTTTGTCCTCTATTTGGATTGATTATATTGTCTATTTTATCTATTTCTGATGCTGTGGCGATTTGAGGTATCATAATTATCACCACTAAAACAAATAGTAGTTTTTTCAAAATTTTCATAACACTTCTCCTATTTAATAATATATCATAAAAGAAGCGTTTTTTCCCAATTTTAGACAAAAAAAGTCACACGAAATATCGTGCGACTTTTCTTACTCTATTTGATCAATTCTTTTACAACTGATTCACTTATTGAGTTTTCTCCACCAAATACATTAACTTTTTCAAATTTTGATTCTTGGAAAGCTTGTTTTGTAGCTTCTGGAATTTCATTTGCTTCTGCTAATAATATTGGGCAATCAATAGAGCCTATTACTAAGCTGTCTGCTGGAACTGTTCCGTTTGCGATGTTAACTTCTACTCTATCTTTGAAGCCATATTCGTAAATCTTCTTCGCTGTTTCGTAACGGTTTGCTCCTGCTATTCTTGTAGGGTTTGGAAGTTTGTTTTCTACTTCTTTAGAGATTGTCTTTTCTCCACCTACAATTATTACTTCTTCAATTTGTTTCAATACTTCTTGTGTTGCTTTTGGTATGTTGTTTGGTTGTACAAGTAGTATTGGCATGTTGTTTTTGTTAGCTAGTGGCGCTACTGTTAATGCGTCTGCGAATACTTCTCCGCTTGCTATTACAGCTTTTTTAGTTCCTGTAAGCTTGATTACTTCTTGTGCAATCTTTGCACTTGTTTCATAACGATTAGCTCCTGCTATTGTTCTAACGTTGTATTGTGATAGGCTGTCTTTTGTTTTATCTACTGATTTTTCTCCACCTATTACGATTACATTCTTAGCTCCTAATCTCTTGATTTCTTGTGCTACTACTGAATCTAATTGATCTTTTTGTACAAGTAGGATTGGTGCTTTTAATTGTTTTGATAATGCTGATGCTGATAAGCTGTCTGCGAATTGTTCGTAGTTTGCTATGATTACTGTTTCAGCAGATTCGTAGTATTTCTTGGATACTTCTACTGATGTTTGAATTCTGTCAGCTCCTGCAACTCTTGTTGTAGTTTTTTGTTGTTCAGCTGGTGTGCTTGGAGTTGTTGTTCCAGGTACGCTTGGTGTTGGTGTTACTGTACCAGGTTGATCTGGTGTTGTTCCTGGGTTATCTTTGCCTGGATCTTTTGGATCTTCCTTGCCAGGTTTATCTGGTGTTGTTGGATCTTCTTTGCCAGGTTTATCTGGTTTTGTTGGATCTTCTTTGCCAGGTTTATCTGGTGTTGTTGGATCTTCTTTTCCTGGTTTTCCAGCTTCTTTTATCTTAGCTATTTCAGCTTCGATTTCTTTAGCTAATTTGTCAACTTCTTCTTGAGTTGCATCTTCTTTCTTAACTAAATCTTCAGCTTTTTGTATCAAATCTTGTAATGCTTTTTCTTGTTGTTCGTTAAGTTTATAATCATCTTTCTTCTTCAACAATTCTTCTGCATCTTCTTTTTGACCGACAAGTTTTTTCTTATCAACTTTCTTAGCTTCTTTTTCTTTAATGTTAGCTAAAGCTTCTTTTAATTTGTTGTTGATTTCATCAACCTTGTCTTGTGGTTGTTGTTCAGCAATAGCTTTTCTTGCTTGTTCAATCAAATCTTTAAGTTCAGCTAATTGTTCATCAGTCACTTCGTATTTTTCAGGAACTTCTACTATTGAATGTGCTTTTAATAAGTTGTTCAATAAGTCTGTTGTATCAACTGGATCTTTTACGTTAGGATCTTTTCTGTTGATTACAACTTCTTCGATTGTTTCGTTTCCTGCATCGTCGTATGCTTTGATTTGGAATTTGTTTTCGCCGATTTCCAATGGAACTTCTATTTCGAATTCTCCGTCAACGCCTTCTTCAAGTTCGAAGGCATCCCAAGTTTTGTCTATTCTTGAAAGCATTGATTCGTTAAGATACATTTCCAAATAAGTCATGTTTTCATGACCTTTTACTTTGATTTTAGCTGTTGGAGCTTTTTCATCTTCGCGTTCTACAGTGTATTCAACTGTTGGAGCAACGTAGTCTTTTCTGATTCTTCTGATAATAGTATCTTCAAGTTTACGTCCTTCGATGTTTTGTCCTGTAACTTTTAGTTGCAATTCGTAAACAAATCCATCTTCCAATCCAGAAATGTCTAATTCGTGATCAAATACGAAATTGCCATCTTTATCTTTGTTAACTTTGATTTCTTGAACTTCAGTTCCTTCAACTTGTTTACCATCTTTAGTGATAGTTAATGTTAACTTGTCTAATTGGTCAATGTGAGTAACATTACCTTGTACGTGAATCTTCTTGTAAGATTCTGGGTTTTCTTTGTCTTCGTATTTACCAAATGCTGCATAGTAATCAGGGTTTTGAACAGTGATTACAGGCATTGTGTAAACTGGTTTTTCTGGTTTTTCTTCTGGTTGAGTTGGCTTATCATCTGGTTTTTCTTCACCTTTTACAATAACTGGAATTGTGTAGTAAATTTCCTTGTCGCCAATTTTAACCTTTACTTTTATTTCATATTGACCAGGTTCTTTTGTATCAACATTCTTAATTATTCTAACTTTTGCGTCTTCTGGTAAGAAGTCAAGGTGTTCTTTTATTTGTTCTGTTTTAAGAGTCTTATCCCCAACTTTTAATTCAATTGGTTTGATTGCTTCAACTTTAACTTTAATATAGTAATAAGTTTCAACTCCATCAACAGTAACTGCCGCTGTAATCGTAAATTCTCCAGCTTTTTCAGTGGATTTAAGAGTGTTTTCAATATATTCAGGTTCTTTTATTTCAACCTTCGCACCTTCTGGTAATCCAACTAGATGTTTCTTAACTTCTTCTACTGTAGGCATTGGGTCATTTACTCTCAATGTCATATCTGTTGTTTTGATATCATGATCAGTCACACCCGTGTCAACATTTTCTCCAGCGACATTTCTTGAGTTATCCCAAGCGTAAATGCTTAGGTTAGCCAAGTCAAATCCTTCAGCTATTTCGAATGTATAAGAGTAATCTCTTACTATTCCAACGTCTTTGAATTGATCATCTCTTCTAACTTCTTGTTCGTACCATTGACCAGTTTTAGTGTTTTCGTATCCTACGCTAAATACACCTGCTAAGTTATCTTTTGCAGTTACAGTTATAGTTCTGTTATCTGCATTGTATTTGTAGCTTAATTTCGGTGCTGTATTGTCTAACAATATGTTGTATTGATATTTTTGTTCCTTAGCATCTTTGTAATCAACGTGTCCTGTGATTTTATAGATGTATTGTCCTTCATCAACAGGTTTTCCGTTTTGATCTTTGAAATCCCAAGCTGCTCCTCCAGGAACGTATTCGAAGTTCCATTTACCATTGTCTTTGTACAATCCATTTACTTTTAGAAGAATTGGGTCGATGAATAAGTTTCTCAATGTGTTGCCATCTTTGTCTAAGATGTCGTATTTTACATCAAGAGCGTTTCTCATAATTGTGATTACTGGTGCAACTTCTGAGTTTAATTTTTCGTCATCACGTGAATTAACGAATACAGTTGGTTTGCCATCGACATTCCAAGCATTCCAGTAGTTCCATCCGCCTTCTTTTCCTCTTCTCATAAATCCTGATTTATCTATTCCACCATTATCATATACTAGTGGTTTGTAGTTGACATCGTCGCTGAAATCAGGCATGTTGTCCAAGAATTGTGGTTCTGACCAATCGCCCTTGAATCCAGTGTAAGGAACTGAAAGTGTAGGGTTAGTTTTGGATTCAAACATTACATATCCTTGTGCAAATTGATTCTTGTCAATTCCTTTTGTAGATATTGTTGCTTTGTATTCAAATTCACTGTTAGCTTTTACTGTAACTTGTGGTAATTCTTTTTCTTCTGCAACAGATGAATGTTCTGTGTATCTTCCATCTTTAACTTCATCTTTTAATGAGATGTATCTTGGTGTAAATGTGATGTCATTTTTAGAGTAGTTTTTCAATTTGAATGTTGCATTAAATTGTTCTCCAACTTCTCCAAGTTCTAGTTTACCGTCTTCTTTGTCGTCTTTTCCACCTGTAGCTGTAACAGTTGCATTTGTCTTAACTACATTTTCAAGGTTAACAAGACCTGCACCTTGTTGTTTTGGTGTGTACAATGAAGCTGAAGCACCTTTTACTTCTTTGTCTTCTATAGGAGTTGCTGTGTTCATCATAACCAAAACTGTCAAGTATTCTTGGATTGGGTCTGGTTTTCCATCAGCAGTTCTCTTTAACCAACCATCTTTGTACAATCTTTGCATTACTAATGCACTTGCACCTGCAACTTGTGGAGTTGCCATTGATGTACCACTCATCATAGTGTATTTATCTTCATTTATTGTTGAGTAGATTTGTCCACCAACACCTGCGATATCTGGTTTTAATCTCAAATCAGGAGTAATTCCCCAAGATGAGAACTCACTCATTTGTTCGCCTTTTGGATTCTTAATAGAATGTACTGGAGTGATGTTGATTTGTTGTTGTGGGTTATCTATTAATAGTTTTTTTAAATATTCTCCATCTTTGTTACTAATGAATACTGAAGGAAATTCCTTATTTTCCATTCCAGACATAAATGACAAGTTGTTGCCTTCTGGAGAGTTGTAAATTATAATACCAGCTGCACCTTTTGTTTTTGCTAATTGAGCTTTATCATTAAAGGATCCGTCTCCCCTCATTGCAAGAACGATTTTATCTTTTACATCTTCGTCTTTTACATTATTTTTTTGGTAATCTTTATCAGAATTTCCTAATCCAACATAAACGTATGGTTTCTTTCCTGTTGTTGTCTTTTCGTTTTCGCCTTCTGCGGTACCTGCTGAGATGTCAGGTTGTCCTTCAACTTCTACAACTCTTCCTCTCATTTTTATGTTTTCCATTGATGCTACTGCATAAGATGGATCTGCAACTGCAGGGTGTCCTGTAGTACCAAAGTCAGGGTTTATCGCTAAGTTAGTCTTGCCTTCGCCACCCCAGTTTGTAACACGGTCATTACCCATGGCAACTGCGCATACAACTCCGGCAGCTTTAGCTTTATTGAATGCTTCGTTTGTTGGAGACACGCCATCTCTACTATAACCTGATCCCATTCCCAAACTCATGTTCAATACATCTGCACCAAGTTTTACTGAATCGTCAATCGCTTTCAACCATACTTCTTCGTAAACTGTAGATACTAATGCATCGTTGCTGAATACCTTCATCGCTAATAATTGTGCGTTTGGTGCTACACCCCTTACTCCTTCATTTTCTGCATCACCATTTGCAGCAACTATACCAGCTACGTGCATTCCGTGGTATCCACCGATACCAGAATCTCTAATTTCTTGTGATTCGTCAGCGTAGTTGTATCCATAAGGTACTTTATTGCTGTACCATTTACCTTTTAATCTATTTTCTTTAATTACTTTATTAACTTCGTCTTCGCTGTTATACTTTGAATTAACATCAGGAGATAATTTCATATCTTTGTGAGATGGATCTACACCAGTATCTATAATACTAATTAACATTCCTTGTCCTGAGAAATCGTATTGATCCCACAAAGTATCAGCCTTAATCATTCCTGGAGCTGAAGCCAAGTTTGAAGACGCTCCTCCTTTTGGTCTTTCAGCCTTCATTTGAGTTGTGACTTTTTTAACTCCTGGTTGTTTTCTCAATTTGTCGATGTCTTTTGCTTTAACTTTAGCTGAGAAACCTGTGATAACTGCAGAAAATTCATCTTCTTTGTCAACTTTAACGTTTTCTTTGTTAAGTTTAGTTTTGATGTTTTCTGAAGTTTTCTTTACATCTGCTTCAGATGCCTTCACAGCTTTTGAGAATCTCGCGCTCTTTACGTTTGGTTCTCTTTCGATAGCAGCCTTGTCACTAGTTTCTACGATAACTTTGACTTCTTCGTCTGCCTTTACGCCTTGTTCTTGAAGTTTAGCATATGTAGTGCTGTCTGTTTGATTAGTTGCGAATGTCGTTGCACTCGGCAATACCAATGAAAACAATAACACACCAGCTAAAAACTTTTTGGAATATGGTTTCATATTTCCCTCCTACTTTTTTATACGCAAAAACGGCAAAATTATTTGCTTTTTGCTCATAACATAATTTTACTTAACTACATAGTAAATGTCAATCTATTTTTGAATTTCTTATTTTATAAATATACTTCTATCGTTTTCATTCATTTTTTTGTTACGATTTATTTAGTTTGTAAATTTCCTTGTTTTGTTTGGACAAATTACTGATAATATTTATTGTTCATTGTTTTTTTATTATTTAATTGAATAATAATGTGTAAAACGTGCCTTTTTGTTACATTATTTTTCAAAAATATTTTTTCAAACAAATTTTATTATGAAATCTGTTACCATAATTTTTTCATAATTTGTTACTATCAACCACCACACAAATACTCTATAATATATATGAGGAGGATTAAATGAATACTAGAAAAATTACTACAACTGCGATTTTCATCGCGCTTACGGCTTTTTTCACGATGGTAATCAAAATCCCAGTGTCACCTGCGATGGGCTATGTTAATCTTGGAGACTTCATTATATTATTATCCACTGTCGCATTTGGACCAGTTATAGGAATGATTTCCGCTGCGTTTGGCTCAAGTTTAGCGGATTTGTTGCTTGGTTATGCAGCGTTTGCACCTTTTACATTCGTTGTCAAGGGTTTGATGGCTCTTGTAATGGGATTGTTCTTGAAGAAAGTCAACAATCAAAAAACATCCACCGTTCTAATTGCTGGAATTATTTGCGAATTGGTGATGGTCGTGGGATATTACTTCACATCTGTAATTCTTTACGGAAACAAAACGGCAATCGCTACAATTCTTCCAAACTCAGTCCAAGCCGCTGTGAACTTCATTATTTTCGCGCTTATTTGGAAGAGATTTTTGAAAATAACTAAATCTATATTGAAAGACTAGGGAGTATTTTATGAAGAAATTATTAATACCTTTGTCTTATTTAGCACAAATTATTGTATTAATCGGACTGATATTTTTTGATGGATTCGGTCAACAAGGTTTTGTTTTGTTGTATTTGATTCCGTTCGCTATTTTGAATTTGGCGCTACGAAATCAAATATCCAACAAAAATCTCAGATTATTGCATGTTATAATCAATGTTATATCAATTTTCGCGTTTGCGATTTTAATGATATTATCATTTGTTTTCCCAGTTTCAAACAAATAAATTATTCTACAAACCAAAAAACACAGCCTGTCACTAATAGTGATAAGCTGTGTTTTGTTTTCTATTGAATACGAAAAGTATAGCATGAGCTAGAATAATTCCACACACTACATCTATAATGCTATGTTGTTTTACAAGCATTGTGCTTATGCAAATTCCCACATCCCACAATAATAATAAAACCTTCGATTTTCCTTTATTTTTCAATATTCTTCGAAACTGATTGTCAATTATCACGGTTGTAGATACGTGAATGCTTGGACACACGTTATTTGGTGGGTCTATCTTGTGAATTCCCTTTATTATCCACGCACAAATATCATTTCCAGTGATATCAGTTACTCTGATGTCAAGTGCTGTAGGATATATCATATAAATTATCAGTGATATGAACATCACAGAAAACATCGGGATAATTATGTTGTACATATTATCGTATGATTTTCTCTTTAAAAGGTAGACAAATGGTATCACTAGCATCAGAAACCACGATGAGTACATAAGTATCGCTGGTTTATAAAAAGGAATGTAGTCGTCTAGTTTCGAATATACTATGTGATAATTTCTATTGGGTATTTTTTCCATTGCAAAAAACCACACCAAATACACTGCGTAGACTTCTAGTATGAATTTGAGTGGGTTTTTGTCATAAATTCGTTTAATGTTTTTCATTTTAATAAAAGTTTCTTCTTTGATATCCTCTTGTAATCGCTATGATTGGCTTGTAGTCAGTGATTTGCGATAGGATTTTGCCTTTCACAATATCGACTATTTGCTTGTCTTCCATTTTCTCATCTATATCTACTCTTATGTCGAATATCATCTCGTCGCCTTCTTTTTTCGGACAAATCCTAAAATCGTTCAATATCCAATCTTCGTTGACATCGTCGATGATTTTCTCGACAATTTCGTGCAAGTTTTGAACTTTCGGATTGTTTACTGCCAACGGATCCATGTGAATCGTCGAATACACGCCCTTTTTTTCTATCAAATCTCTCTCGATTTGGTCTGCCAACGAGTGAAGTTTGATGAATTCTTCGGAGCTGTTCACTTCGACATCCACAGTTATGAAGATGTGACCTGGGCCGTAATCGTGAACTCTCAAATCGTGTGCACCGTAAATACCGTCATAAGATGTGATGAAATCAGTGATTTCACGCTCGAATTTTCTAGATGCACCCGTTCCCAAAAGTTTGTCCACAGTGTCAGTTATCATTTCAAATCCGTTTTTGATGATGATAACACCACCCAAAAGTCCGATGTATGCGTCGATATTAAGTCCTGTCAACTTGAACACTACAACAGATATAAGTACGATTGATGTGGATATACAGTCGCTTTTTGAATCCACAGATGTTGCCATCAACAAATCAGAGTCGATTTTCTTGGAAATTTTGTAGTAGAATTTGCTAAGCCAAAACTTCGCCACAATCGCTACGATTAGAACGATCAACGAGTAAATGTTGAATGTGATGACTTCCGGATGAATAATCTTCTTAAATGATGCAACGACCAATTTCACCCCGATGTAAATGACCAAAATCGTAATCAATGACGAGAAGATGTACTCCAATCGTGAATGACCGTACGGATGTTTTTCATCGGCGGGTTTCGTGCTCATACTAAAGCTTAGAACCATCAGAATAATACTGAAACAATCCGATAAATTGTTGATAGCATCAGCCATTATCGCTATGGAATTAGTGAGTAATCCTATTATTAGTTTAGTAGAAAACAAAAATAAGTTAATGAACAATCCCACAGCGCTGCTCAAATTCCCGTATGATCTACGCGTAGTGAAGCTTTGCGTGTCCTCGTAATTTTTAACAAATTTTTGAATCAAAAAATCTATCATAAAATCCTTCCTTAAAATGTAATTATTTTATTATTATATCAGAGTTTATATCAAATGTTCACAATTAACAAAATATTTACAATCTTACTGTTTCTTTTAGAATAATCAACTTATCCCCAACATTAAGCGTAACATTGCCCGAAGGAACGATGATTTCGCCGTTCTTTGATTGAATCATAACCACAAGTTCAGAATCAATCATGTCGATATCCTTTAACTTCTTGCCATTCCAGTTGTTTTTGTCGCTGATTGTGATTTCAACCAAACCGTAACCTGTCGGATCAAAATAAGATTTGCCGCCAATTATAACAGTGTCATCTGCACAAATCACAGTATCACCACGTGGAACTACAAGTTTGTTATCTCTTATAATTTTTGCAACAATTATATCGAAGTGAAGCCCAATCTCACTAACCTTTTTTCCTACAAGTTCACTGTGCTCATTTATTTTCGTTTCGATAAAACCAACATCGCTTTTAGTGCTGTAGTAGTTGAAAGTTTTAAGCACAGTATCGTCAGGGTCAATCATATCGGTTTTCCTACAAATAATCGGGAAAAGGGATCCTTGAATTAAACAAGACAACAGACAAATCACGAAAATTATGTGGAACAAATCCACAGATAACTTTGCGTTACTATTTATAACCATAATCGCAAACGCAATCGCAGCCGCACCTCTGAAACCCGCCGCAGAAATTACAATAAGTTGATTCTTCTTGTAGCCAAAAGGTTTCAAAAGCAGTATACTTGCCAATGGTCTTGCAATAATTGTGATAAAAACCATCACCAAAAAAGCCACAGGAACAGCCTTCACGATGCTTTTAGGATCTGCCAAAAGTCCCAGCAAAAAGAACAAACCAATCTGCATTATTCCCGAAAAACCATCGAAGAAGAACACAATCTCTTTCTTCCTATAATATTCCAAATTCCCAATCATAATTCCCAGTACATACACTGACAAGAACGCATTTCCTCCCAAATTCTTGCTAATCGCAAAAGTTAAAAGTGCGCAGGAAATAATCAGAACAGTGAATAAACCATCTTGTGAGAAATCTATCTTGAAAATCAATTTTTCGGTCAATTTCGCCATCAAAAATCCTACCAACAGCCCAATTCCAACTTGAAGCAAAATAAGTTTGAACACAGAAGTCTTAGACCCCATCAAAATAGACAAGAAAATCATAGTCATAGTGTAAGCTGTCGGGTCGTTAGAACCACTTTCGATTTCAAGCATTGATGCAGTGGAGTATTTAAGGTTCAAATTCTTGCTTCGTAAAATAGAACTCACCGAAGCAAAATCCGTGGAACCTACGACAGAACCCAAAAGCATGGATTCCACGAAACTGATTTTAAGTACAAAATAACAAAAAGCTCCCGTAAGAACAGACGTTAACACAACACCTGCACTTGCCATGATAACTCCCTGCGTTGTCACTGGTTTTGCCATTTGCAAATTCGTACCAAAACCACCGTAAAACATAATAATCAAAAGCGCAACGCTTGAAAATTCGTCCACAAACCTGTAATTATTGAAATCTTTTGCGAAAAAATTAAACGATATTCCTAAAATAATAAACAATAGAAACGACGGAATACCATATCTATTTGAAAATTTAACAGCCAAAAGCGCCAACAAAAGCACAACTGCCACGATTAAAATATACATAAATCCTCCTTGGGAAATCGATGAATAAATTAATAACTAAATGTCAATTAACTATAGTATATCATAATCGTAAATTGATTATTTGTATAAAAAATCTATTAATTGTATGCCACTTATAGAAAATGACACAAATTTACCCTGAAAACAGCCCATTTATAAATTATTTCAATAAATAAAACTCAAATTTTCCAAAATTTTACGATATAATAAGTATATAGAATATTTTAGGAGGGATTACATAATGAAGAAATTCATTAAAGCTTTGACATTGTTTGCCATGATTTTAGTATTGGCAACTGGTTGCCAAAAAGCTGCTCCTGGAGCTGATAACAAAGGTCCTGGAACTGCAAAAGATGGTAACGAACAAAAAATTGAAACTGCAAGTATGAAACTTGTAAATGCTGTCAACAAGGGTGGATATGAACTTGTATCTACAGAAGATTTGAATTCATGGATTGACCAAAAGAAAGACATGGTTATAGTGGATACTATGCCAGCTAAATCTTTTGACAAAAACAGAATTCCTGGCGCTGTAAATGCTGAATTGCCTATGAAAGCAGACGAATTAAAACCAGAACAAAAAGAAGCTTTCTTGAAAGCTTTGGGAGATGACAAAAATAAAACTGTTGTTGTATACTGTGGTTTTGTTGGTTGTGCTAGAAGTGATGTCGGCGCAATTATCGCAAAAGAAGCTGGATTTACAAATGTATATCGTCACCCAGGCGGAATTGTTGCTTGGGTGGATGCAGGATATAAAATCGAAGGTTCTGCAGCAAAATAAGATATTTAATTGGGCAATACTTCATGTATTGCCTAATTTTATGTAAAAATATATAAAGGGGGATGTTTTTTGAAAAAAGCATTAAAAATTTTACTTTTATTGGTATTTGTGGTTAGCTTGTCAGCATGTGCTAAGAATAACACACAAGAAACTACTGAAACTAAGAAGGAAGAAACTGCAAAGGAAGAAACTAATAAAGTAGAAGTAAAGAAAGACGAAGAAAAGAAGGAAGAAAACTTCGCAGAAAGAAAAGGAACTTTGACAACAAATGTTGATTTGTCAAAATACGATAAAGGCAAATCTGTAAAATTGTGGTTACCAATTCCACAAGATTCAGAATACCAAAAGATTTCTAACGTTAAGGTGGATTTGGATGAAGCTCACGCTAAACAACAACAAACTACTGACAAGTTAGGTAATAAGATGCTTTATGTTGAATGGGACAATGAAGCAACTGATCGTAAGGTTTCACTATCATTTGATGCTGAACGTAAGGAAATCAAAAGAGGAGAACTTACTGAAAAAGAAGACCAAGCTAAAAAAGACGAACTTAAAGAATTCTTACAACCAAACAGCATGATGCCTGTTGATGGTAAAGTAAAAGAACTTGCCGACAAAATCACTGAAGGTAAGACTACTGATTTGGACAAAGTAAAAGCAATTTACGATTGGACTATCGCTAATATGAACCGTGACGAATCTGTAAAAGGTTGCGGTACTGGTGAAGTTGAAAAATTATTGGATATGCCACAAGGTAAATGTACTGACATTCACTCAGTTTTCGTAGCTTTGTGTAGAGCAAGTGGTGTTCCTGCACGTGAAATCTTCGGTGTAAGAATGAGCAAAAAAGCATCTGATGATGAAACTAAAGGTCAACACTGCTGGTCTGAATTCTACCTTCAAGGTCAAGGTTGGGTTAAGGCAGATCCAGGCGATGTTTTGAAAGCTGTTTTGAAACAAAAACTAGACAAATCTGATGAAAAAACAAAAGAACTTGCTGATTATTATTGGGGCGGAATGGATTCACTTCGTGTAGCATTAACTACAGGTCGTGATCTTACTCTTGAACCAAAACAAGACGACAAACCACTTAATAACTTCGGTTATCCATACGCTGAAGTAGAAGGCAAAGCACTTGATTACTACAATCCAGCAGATTTTGAATATAACATCAAATTTGAAGAAGCAAAATAAGCATTAAAAAAGAGTAGACAACATTGTCTACTCTTTTGTTGTTTTTAGTTGAACTCATAGTATCCCATAGGGTCTAGTATTCCGTTGTTGTCACGTGAAAACCAAATACAAGCGTAGTCACCATTAATAGCTACACCCATATTAGCTAGTCCTGTCAAACCATCTTCAACTAGTTCTGGGGCTGGATCTTTCCAACCATTTTGAGATAAGATTACATCGTTATGTCCTGGAGAGTTTTGCCATAATTCTAATGCATATTGAGGTATAGATGTCCCTGCAGCTATTTCATATCCAGATTGGTTATAACCAGCAATTTCTTTAGGTTTATTCCACATTAGGGGACTATATTCATGATCTCTAGTATAAATTACTGGAGTCCAGTTACCTTTATTAGACCATGAGTGCATATTTCCTTCTATTCCTCTAGCATCGAATGGAGGGTTGTGCCAATCAAAATTCATATTTAAGTCGTTGATATGAGTTCTAGCGACTTTCATCAATGATTTACTAACTTTTAGTCTTTTTTTACCATGTTGTTGTCTGTAATCATTTACAAGTTTGATTAACTCTTTTTCTTTTGCTGATAATTCTGGGGCATCAACGTCTAATAATTTATCTTCAGCAGGTTTTTCTGGCTCTGTTGGTTTTTCCTCTGGTTTTGGTTCTGCTGGTTTTCTATTTGGCTTTTCATTTGGCTTTTCATTTGGCTTTTCTTCAGTAGGTTTAGTTTTACCTTCAGTTGATTTGCCAAATGTAGGTATTTCTACTTGAGATTTACCACCTATTACAACGTAATCTTTGTTCTTAAATATGTTCATAACATATTTTGAATGGTTTGTTCTTTTTGTCAAGATAATACTTCTGTTTTCTCTTTGAGAGAATGGAGAAGCTAATAAGTTATCTGCAAATTGTTCACCGTTTACAATAGTGTATTTAGGGTTTTTAACTAGGTCGGCTAATCTTTCAGATGTTTCATATCTATCATAGCCACTAACTCTACTAACGTCCGCATTAGTGTAAGATTGTAACTCGTTTTCAACTTTTGGACTAACTGATGCTTTACCACCTATGATAAATATTTTTTTTATACCTTTGTTATTCTTTAAGTAATTTTTCAAACCGTTAGGTACTTTGTTTTTTTGAGTTAATGCTACATCAGCGCGAATTTTTTTGGATATTGATGATGTTACCAAAGCATCTGCAAATTGTTCACCACTAACTACTATTAACTTTTCGGTATTAGTCAAACCTTTTGCGTTTGTATCGTATCTATTAGCTCCATCAACTCTTTTAATGTCAAGACCTGATAATTGATTTTCAACAGTTTTGCTAACAGATCCTTCACCACCAACTATTACAACTTTTTTATGTTTGTTTAGAATAGTGTATAAAGTTTTACCATCCATTCTATCTTTTGCTGTGAAATAGATTGGGCTGTGAGCTGCCGCTACTTTTGTTGCAGTGATTGCGTCTGGGAATTTTTGATAATTCATTACTACGGCTGTATCACTTTTTGTTAATTTCGCTAATTCAACAGCTGTGTCAAATCTAGATTGACCTGAGATTCTGTGTTCACTACTAGCTAAAACATTTGCTGGTGCCAACATAGACATTGCCAATGTTAAAGCTAAAACCGATTTCAAGATTTTCTTGTTCATACTTTTTTTCTCCTTTTTTATTTTTCTAGGTTAATATTATTATATACTAAAATTCATCTGTTATAATAACCTTTTTGCTACGGCTTTTAACAAGCATACACATTCACTTAGTGAAATGTAATTGACTTATAATTCTTACTATATTGCAATTATATGATGTATATTAATTATACCCCATCTAACATATTTAGATAACATTAGTTCATTTGTTCTTGCACCCACTTAACTAAAAAAATTAAAAAGTATAAACTTTTATTTTTCTAGGAGTGTGCATAGATAGGAAATTAGTAAAATGAGTAATAAAAAAAAGACCTATTCTTAATGGCCTGTAAAAACCAATTGCTTTAGAAAGGCTTGAAACAGCCACATTCTATGTTGTTAAATTGTATCATTTATGCTACAGTTTTTTCTAAGACTCTCACTATACTTATTTGGTCAGCATAATAGTCTTCTTTTAATTGATTTTGTATATATTCTTTTATTTTCTTTTCATTTCTTCCCACCGTATCTACATAATATCCTCTGCACCAAAAGTGTCTGTTTCCATATTTATATTTTAAGTTGGCATGTCTATCGAATATTATCAGCGAGCTTTTTCCTTTTAAATATCCCATTATTTGTGATATTGAATATTTTGGTGGTATTTCTACAAGCATGTGTACATGGTCTGGACATAGTTCTGCTTCTATTATTTTTATTCCTTTTCTTGAACACAATTCTCGAAGTATGCTGCCTATAGCTTTTCTTAGTTGTCTGTATATTACTTATCTTCTATATTTTGGTGCAAAGACTATATGGTATTTGCATCTCCACTTTATATATGATAAACTTTCTTATCAAAGTTTTAACCTCCTTGTTTAGTTGTGCATATGATTATCACAATTATACTTTAAGGAGGTTTTCTTGGTGCTTGAAGCTAAAGCTAAATTCCTCCACCTGCATAGCAGGTGGATTTTTGTTTCGCTCTCTTTCGTTCGCTCAACTCACTTAAGTGGACATAAAAAAATGTACCAAGTTTAATTAAACGTCTAAACTTGGTACATTTTGTTTGTTAATAAAAATATTATTCTAAAACTTTCACCTGGTGCATTCTTGGAGCATCCATTGGTAGGCTGACATCAGATTGCCAATGACCATCACTAGGAGCGAAACTTATTGTAATTCTCTTACCCTTATAAGACATCATATCCTTAGGCAGACTTATAAGATTAGCGCTTCTTGTAAAATTTCCTCCACCTCCACCTGATTGCAAAGTGAAATCCATAGGCTTATCTAAGATAAGGACTGTGTAATTTTCGCCCATGTCTGGAAACATTTCCGGATGTTGGTTCTGGTAAGCAATCATTTCATCATGGTTAAAAACTTTTACTTTTCCTGTAGCAACCATATTTCCGGCATCACGTTCGGCCTTGATTTTACCTTCTAAAGACCCGGCTGTATTTTCCTTGCTTTCTTCTTTTTTATCCTTTGCTTGGTTTAAGAATTTTATATATTCGCCATCTTTAATGCTGGCCAAGTCATTAATCTTATCCCTATCTTCAATCCTAAAAAATTCTATTTCTTTTGAATCATCTGGACCTAGGGCATCAATTTTTCCTTCCCAAATAACTTCTCTACCAAATTTAAGGGCATCATTTGTAATTGATGTGGTAATTTTCTCTTGTTCACCTTCTCCGGTGCCTGACATGAATGTTGTATAAATTAGGGCGTCATAATCAGCATTTTGTGAGAGCCTTCCCCTAAAACCACCAGCAGCTGCTACACCTATAGTTAGTAACTCATCAGTAATATATTCCCCAGTAAAATCATCATTGGCTGTGAATAGCTTTAGATAAGATAGGCCATAATCCATATCTTTACCTACTAATAGCCCAGGATAATCAGATTTATCTGTCTTTACGAGGGCATAAGAATAAGTATATTTACCTTCTTCAACATCAGAAAATTCATAAGAGTCTATATTATCTAATATCTTATTATATAAGTGTGATAATTTTTGATTATTTTCATTAGATTTCTTATCTTCTTTTTTCTTGTCTTCTTTATCGGTCGCCACTTCAACACGATTGGTTTTTGCACCATCTTCTGAGCTTTTATCTGTTTTAACTGAACAAGCAGTAAGAGTAAATGACAAAGAAAGGCTAAGACTAATTAATCCTACTAATTTTCTATTCATATTTTTCCCCTTTATTAAATTTGGTTTTATTTTTTTAACAAAGAACCAAGGAAACTCCTTGTACTATTAGCCTCATTTGAAATTGTATTTCTGATATTACGGGACTCATTTTGGATTACTTGAGTTTGGTTCCTTAGTTCATTTAGGTTAGCTAAGTTTACATAGAGGTTTTGTTCCGCAATTATATTATTCGCTCTCTGCTCTTGTATAATTTCGTTTTGTGCATCAATCATCCTCTCCCTATACAAATATTCTTCAAAAGAATTAATCACTTCCTTAATATTATCAGCCCTATATGTTTTCAAGGCTTGGTAAAAATAGTAGGTTGCATAAGTATAGGCATATTGCATTGGAAATTCTGGGAACATATTATTCCATTTTTCAACTTCTTTTTCTATCTCAGCATCAAGCTTATTAGCCTCTTCTTCTAAATAGGCATTGTTTTCTAAAATCTCTTGGTTAATCTTATTTATGGCAACTTTCTGCCTTTTTAAAGCCTTTATTATTGGATAGATAACTAGGCTGAAAATCATTATACTTAAAAGTGAAGTTAAAAATGCTTTTTCTGACATATTTGGTAAAATTTTTGGTATTATTGAAAAAAAGATAACACCAAGTATTATATAAGTAAGACAGCCATCTTTTAGCCAATTTTTAAAACCACCAAAAATTCCCTTAAAATTATCAAATAAAGAGTAACCTCCTGCAAATCCTAGGGTCGTAGCTGCATTATTCAAAAAACTATCCAAATCTGTTGCATAAGAGTGGCCTGTTCTGTTAGCATACTTTTTTGCCACTGCTAAACTTTCCGATATTTGACTTTTTAAAATATCATTTTGCTCGATAGTACTCCTAATTTGCGATTTCAAATTATTGTATTCTTTGGTTAAATCTTCTGCAATTAGAAGCTGGTTGTGAGCACTGGCAAAGTAATCCATGAGCTCTTCACGATTTAATTGACTTAAATTTATCATAAACCCTCCTTTTTTTAATCATAAAATCAAATAATATATACTAATTATATCAAATATAATTTTTTTTACAACAGTAATATAACGAGGAAAAGGATTATTTTATTTCAATTAACTACAGGACGTGATCTTACTCTTGAACCAAAACAAGATGACAACCCACTTAATAACTTCGGTTATCCATACGCAGAAGTAGAAGGAAAAGCTCTTGATTATTACAACCCAGCAGATTTTGAATACAACATCAAATTTGAAGAAGCAAAATAAATTGTAAATTTAAGTAAGAAAATCGGCTCTTAATGAGTCGATTTTTTGTTGATTAAAATAGGGTATAAATCTTATAACTAATTAGTAAAGAAGGAATCGTTGTGGAATTTAAAAATTTAGGCGGAATATCTGTCACTCAAAGAGTAAAATCTGTAGAACAACCCCGTGGTGGATACATAAAACCAAGTGATTTCGAAGAAAATGTGCTTGGAGATTGTGATGAGAGTATTTTCGATTGTATCAATGTTCATGCGAGTTTGATTGGGATGTCGGTAGATTATTTGTCAAGGTTTATGATTAGCAAAGACTTGGTTGAATCTTTTAAGATTTCGATATTTGGTGCGATAAATATAAAAAAAGAAGAAGATGCTGCTATTTTGTTAAATAATGTGACAGGTCTTGATGATACATCGATTTTCAACGCTATTAAATTGACTGGTTTTGATGTTGTGCTTCGAGCAGGTGTTCAAAATTATGTTCCTGTTGAAAGTATTAACCCAAACAAACAATCAATAGCTGCGACAAGAATTTTGGTTGAACGCACGTTGAAGTTTTTCGATATTTACGGCCCTATTGTATCAGACGGTTTTACATTTGAAGGTGGATATACTGATGTGATATCAACTGGTGATGGTGATTATTTGACTAATGATACGTTGTGGGATTTAAAGGTGTTGAAGAACAAATTTAATAAAAATCACACTCTTCAAATATTAATATATTGGAGAATGGGTTTGCGTAGCGATTACGAAACTTTTAAAAATATTAAATATTTGGGGGTTTTTAATCCACGAAAAAACACTGCCTATCGTTTTGATGTTAATAATTTATCAGATGATATAATCAGAGAAGTAGATGAAAAAATAATTGGATACAAGATATAATTACGTAAAAAACCGGTAAATCTTACAAGAGACTTACCGGTTTGTTGATTTAATTTTAGGAAATGATATATGAAATTAAGGTTATCTGTTTAAGTTAGTGAGGATGGCGTTCAGCTTTTCAATGGAGATTTTGATATCTTCTAATCTGGATTCAACTCTGATTAGAAGAAATGCTGTCACTGAAATGGGAAAGCCGACGTTACCGACAAAACTTAAGAATTCGTCCATTGGTTATCCTTATTGTATGTTCATTGGTTTTTTATCTACAGTTATTACATCTGCTGAGACTTTTTTGTTGTAGATATCTTTTTTGCCAGTGAATGTTTTTGCTTCTAAGATTTTGTCCATTATTGTGCTGATTTCTTGTTCAGTTTTCGCACGGTCATAGTTAGTTAAATTGATGGTCATTGTTTCATTTGAATCATTGCCTATTTTGATTTGTAAATATTCTTGCATTTAAATACCTCCTAAAGTTCTGTTTCTTCTACTACATACGCATGTTTTTCATCAGAATCTACTAATGAATTGATTGCATACGCTGCACTTTTCAAATTTTCGTTAGTAACTGTTGATGATAAATTACTGAATGTCTTGGAACTTTTCTTTTGTGTTCCGTTTACATCATTTACTGAAGTGATTTTTAATTTTTTCATTTTCACTCCCCCTTTCATTTATACATACATTCCGGGGAGAATTATTACTATTCTGATTTGAAAAATTTGGGTATAATGTAATTAACACAAGAAAGGTTGTGAAATTTATGAAAAGGTTATTAAAGATTTTACTTACGATTGTAATCGTCTACTTAGTTGTTGGCTGGACTTACAATCATCCAGTTCAATATTTTTGTGGCAAACACAAGCTGTATTCTTTTATGGAAAAGCAAGGAACAAGCAAAGATAATATTTTGAAGATTTCATCGGGATATAATTATAAAAATGGAGATTATGATTTTTATGTGATTTTCAAGGATGATCCATTGGTTGAATATAATTATAGTTATCATTTGACTAGTTTTAGATTGTCTAATTTGCCGCATTTGTTTGAAGATACCAACAAAATCAGTGTTTATATTTACGAATACGCTACTGGAAGTCCAATTGGTAACACTTATTTTAAAAAGGCAAAATACATGAAATACACTGATGGATGGTATTAGGAGGTAAATATGAAAAATAAATTATTCAAATTTATCAAAATAGTGATCTGTATTTTCGTGATTTACAATGTTGTGTGGTGGGTTGTTGATCATCCAATTCAAAACCATTTCGCAAACAAAAAACTCGATCAAGTCCTAGCTTTACAAGGAACCGACAGATCCAACATCAAATCAATAGAACAATATAATTATGCAAGTAAGAACACTACATGTTTTACGATATATTTCAAAGATGATCCCAATACACAATATGAGTATCGTTATTTCTTGTACTCAAATGTTTATTTGAATCCTAGAAAAAATAACTACAACAAGATGTTTTGTTTTGCTTATGATAAAAAATTAGAAAAAGAAAAAAATATGATAGACAATCACAACTACCTTGCAAGAAAGCCGTTTGCTGATTATATTAAGTATCAAAAATGTCTAAACACTTGGAAATAATTCTACACAAAACAAAAGCTCATCTAATAAGATGAGCTTGTTGTTTTTATAAATTGTATTTAGATTGATGTAGTATTATTTCACATTCAATTCTTTTTCTAGTGCTTCGGTGAGAATTTTGGAGAAATTAATGTTTTTGTATTGTCCTAGCATGTTCAAGTGATTCGGAATAGTAAGTGTTTTTTTAGTATTCACAACTTTTACCTTAGAAAATTCGTAAGGTAACCACACGTTGACATAAACGACAAATTCTCCTTCTTTGAGTTCTTTCATTATATCTTCAATCTTAGAAGCTTTCTTGTATTCATCTTCTTCAAGATCATAAAAAATTAATCCAAAAACTTCCTTGATATTTTTCAATGCTTCTTCGATTGTATTCCCTTCGGCATATATTTCTTCGTAATCATAGCATTGAGCAAAATATCCACCATCTTCCTTGCTCATTACAACTGGATACAAAATATCATTTTTCATAATATCACACTCCTAAATTTCGAGAGATAGCGGCTGGTTTACCAACCATCCTGTTTGTATATGCTCTTTAAAGTTTTTGTTGTAAAATCTCCTATGCAATTTAATTTTAGCACGTATAAAACACGTGTCAATATTACGGATTAGTTTTATATTATTTTTTTGCATACAAAATAAACAAGCTCACCTAATAAGATGAGCTTGTTGTTTTTATAAATTGTAGTAGCGCAACCATTGCCGATAGGATGATTGCTACGTTGTAATCCAGTTGGTTTTTTCTATAAATGAAAAAATGGTATAATGTAATCAAATAAGCAGGTGATTTAATGACACAGAAATCTGAAAGTTTACAAATTATGTTCATACTAACACTAATCGGAGGATTCTTGGATAGCTACAGCTACGTAACCCGTGGTGGAGTTTTCGCATTCGCACAAACAGGAAATCTTGTACTACTCTCGATTAATATTTGCTACGGGAATTTGGACAAAATAGTGCGCTACGTTATGCCGATTATTGCATTCATTTTGGGGACAACTTTGGTTAGAATATTTGAGAAAAAGCACAAATACATGAAAATCGTACATTGGAGACAAGTTATAATAGTTTTTGAAGGAATAATCCTCGCATTAGTTGGATTTATCCCAGAAAATTTGAACAAATTAGCATGTCTTCTCATATCATTCGTGTGCGCAATGCAAATCGAAGCGTTTCGAAGATTCAATGGAGTAGATTTAATGACGACAATGTGCACAGGAAATTTGAAAAAAGCAACCGACAGACTCATCGACTACTTCTACACAAAAGATAACAACCTACTCAAAGCATCATTTACGACATATTCTGCAATCTTGATATTCATACTAGGTTGTATAATCGGAACACTAACATCAATTGTCTACTCAACAAAATCAATACTCGTACTTCCTGTCATAATACTCATCGCATTCATCATAATGCACGAAACAGAAAGGAACAAAAAATGAAACAAATGAAAAACCCAAATGAAACAAATGGATACGTAATGCTTTACACAATGCAAGATAAAAGATCACTAGACGTATTAAAAAAAGAAAAAAGATTCATCAACAAATTGGAATACGCAAGTGAACATTTGGGAGACATCTATGAGTTTTTCAGAGAAAAATACACCTATTTTGTCAAACAAGCAGAACAAATCGTCTCAAAACCTGATGATGTAAAACTACCGATTTGGTGCTCAGTCAGTAACAAAAACTGCATGAAACCAGACGAAAACTCCGTAGCGTATTGCCTCAAAGTACCCTCAGAAAAAATCGTCTATCTAGATGGAGCAAAATGGGACTACGTCCTCAACAACCACTACGTACCATTAAATGAAGACGATTTGAAACAATACTACAAATATTTAAAAGATAACAAAATGCCCAACCCGTTTCTAATAGGCTCCGAAGACTATAGATATTTGTATCCTGAAGAATATAAAAAAATATATCAAAGCTACAAACGAATCTTCGACATCGATGAATGGAACATCTTCGCAGTCCAAGGAAACATCTGGGAAATCACAGAAGACATGATAGTCAAAGTATACTACCATGACGACCCAATAGATATATCAGAAGAAAATTTAATAGATTATTTGTAAAAATCTTAGACAATTAAATCTAAGATTTTTTTTGTTGATAAAATAAAAAAGCAGTTAAGCCTTATTGCTAAGAATATCATACGGAGAAAATTCAAGTTGTTTCAAATCGAAGAAACCCGGCTAAAATTTGACCGCCGAACGTAGTGAGCTTCAAATTTTAGGGTTTCGAGATTTAGAAATCACAAATTTTCGTAGTCTAGATATTCGTGCAATATGCTTAATCTGCGTGAATTTACCTATCTAAGCAATAAATATTCAAACAACAAACTTCTTCTACACAAAATCCCCCATTTCAAAACCAAGTATGTTGATAAATTACAAAAAGTAGATTACCAAAATTACATACAGATTTTCCCCATCAAATTCAACAGATTTCATCAAAAAATACCTAGTAGATTATTACAAGTAATTTTGGTTTTCTACACATCTTTATTCTTCCCTATAAAGTATTTTAATAAGCAACAAAAAAGCAGTTAAGCCTTATTGCTAAGAATATCATACGGAGAAAATTTTGTTGATTACAAATCGAAGAAACCCGGCCAAAATTTGACCGCCGAACGAAGTGAGCTTCAAATTTTAGGGTTTCGAGATTTAGAAATAACAAATTTTCGTAGTCTAGATATTCGTGCAATATGCTTAACTGCGTGAGTTTACCTATGTTAGCAAAGCAATCGTGCTTGATGATTTTTTGTTTTACACACTGAAACTACATTTGTAGATAAACAAAAAAAACAGCTAAGCATATGTGCAATATGCTTAACTGCGTGAGTTTTCCTATCTAAGTAAATCAATAACTTACTTCTTTTCTCTTTTTTTAAAAAACACAAAAAATGCACCAGTAATTATTATTAAACAAGCGATGCTTATTAAAATATGCTCGTTGTCTATGCCTGCTTTTGGCAAAGTTTGTGTACTAGCCAACATTTTCATTATGTTACTTTCTTTTTGACCGTAGCTTATGTCATATCCAATATGCATCAGAAATGTCATCACTACTACCACATATATCGTTAATTTCTTTTTCATATTCTCCCCCCATTACCCTCACACTTATTATATATTTTATATTATTATTTTTCAATATAAAATATTTTTTTAACTAGCACATTTTTGTAGGGTCGACGTATTCGTCAAATTCTTCTTCTGTTAGAATTTCCAAATCAAGGGAAGCTTGTTTAAGTGTTGTGTTGTTTTTGTGTGCGTATTTTGCGATTGTACTAGCTTTGTCGTAGCCAATTTTGGTGTTAAGGGCAGTGACTAGCATCAACGAATTGTTCAAATAATAATCGATGACTTCTCTGTTTGCTTTGAGTCCTCTTAGACAATTATCTGTAAAAGATTTTGTAGCATCTTTTATTAGTCTTACTGATTGCAACGCGTTATAAATAATCACAGGCATATACACGTTTAGTTCGTAATTTCCTTGGCTTGCTGCGACTTGAATTGTCGTGTTGTTGCCCATTATTTGTACACAAACCATAGTCAATGCTTCTGCTTGTGTTGGATTTACTTTGCCAGGCATGATTGATGAGCCCGGTTCATTTGCTGGAATTGATAATTCTCCGATTCCACACCTTGGACCACTTGCCAAAAATCTCACATCATTTGCAATTTTCATCAAATTATTAGCAAGGGCTGTGATTGCTCCATGAGTATAGCTTATTGCATCTTTTGATGTAAGTGCGTGGAATTTGTTTTCTGCAGTGACGAATTCTCCTTTTGTTTGGGCATTTATTTCATCTACTACCATTTGGTCGAATCCTTTAACTGCGTTGAGTCCTGTTCCAACGGCTGTAGCTCCAATTGCAAGTTCGTTTAACGCTTTGCTTGCTTCAATGATGTGTTGTTTGCCTTTTCTAATCATGAAAAGCCATCCCGATATTTCTTGTGACAATCTTAGAGGCACTGCATCTTGTAAATGTGTACGTCCGATTTTGATGATATCTTTATTTTCTTCCATCAATTTTTCGAAGACTTTTTCAGTGTTTTCTAATTCTTCGATTAGTTCTGAATCAATCATATGTTTAAGTGCAATGTGGATTGCAGATGGAAATGTATCGTTGGAGCTTTGGGATTTGTTCACATCATCGTTCGGATGAATGATGTTCTCCCCAATCTTTTGGTTTGCGATGTGTGCGATGACTTCGTTCACATTCATGTTGGATTGCGTTCCAGATCCAGTTTGCCACACAGCTAGTGGAAATTCGCTGTCATGTTTGTGATCCAAGATTTCATCACATGCACCCACAATCAAATCCTTCTTTTCGTCTGTAAGTTTTCCCAATTTGTTATTAGAAATCGCACACGCTTTTTTTAATCTTGTGAGCGCTTTGATGACTTCAAGTGGCATTTTTTCTGTTCCAATTTTAAAATTGTTGAAACTTCTTTGAGTTTGTGCTCCCCACAAAACATCGTCACTTACTTCGATTTCACCGATAGAATCCTTTTCAATTCTCATTTTTTTCCTCCAATTATAATTCAAAATTTATTTGCTCTCTATTATTAATCAAACTTTTGTATCCCAAATAAAGCGACAAGAAACTTGCAATGTTAACGCTCGCGCAGATGGCTATCATCACAGATATCTGATAAATTATTGCAGTGTTTGGGCTAACTCCGGATAGGATTTGTCCTGTCATCATTCCAGGAAGACTTATAATTCCCATAGCAATCATGCTGTTCAAATTCGGTAGTATCGCCATTTCTACGGATCGATTGACAATAGGAATGAGTGCTGTGTCTGCACTTACTCCCAAATTAATTAACGTTGTGATTTTATTTTTGTTTAGTTTCAGATTTTCGTTTAAGTAATTTACTCCCAAATTCACAGCCGTCATCGTGTTTCCGAAAAGCATCCCAGAAATTGGAATCGCATATTGTGCATCGAAGATAGGTTTTCTGATTACAAATCCTACGTAGAAGCACTCCACAAGTAATCCTGAAAATAATATGCTAAATCCTATAATCGCTTTGAATTTGTCAGATAAATGATTTCCTTTGAAAACTTTTAAACTGCTGAATGCCGCCATTATCAATATGTAAATTATTACAAATAAATTGTTGTTCGAATTTATCACATAAGTTAGAATGAACCCTGCGATTATAAGTTGTACAGTCATACGAACACTTGCTACAACTAGCATTTTTGTTTTGTTGATACGACATTTCTTCATTACGAATAACACAACTAACAAAAGCAAATAAATCAGAACGAACCTAGTCCATGGTATTTTAATTATTCCCATTTTATTCTCCCAAATCGATTATTTTATCTGCAAATTCGTCGACTAATTGTCTAGCGTGACTCACAACTACAAGTGTAATGTCGTTGTGTTTGCAATAATCCACGATATTTTTCATCATATCAAATGCAGTCTTATTGTCCAACGCACTTGTCGGCTCATCCAATAACAAAACCTCAGGATCTAAGCTAAGAGCAATAGCCAAGAATACCCTTTGCTTTTCTCCTCCGGAAAGTTTCTCAACATTGAGGTTCAAATCGACATCGAAATTAGTGATTTTCAAAAACTTCGTGATTTCTTCGTCAGTTAATTCTTCTAAATCGCGTAGCTTGTAAAACTCATGGAAATTCTCTCTTATAGTCATATCAAACAAGAAATTTTCCTGGGAAGTCATTATGATGTTTCTTCTCAATTCAACAGGTTTGATATTCAAAATATTTTTATCTTTGTAGAAAATTCTGCCCGATTTCATTTGTAATGTGTTGTTGATAAGTTTGAGAAGAGTGGATTTGCCACTTCCACTCTTACCCACAACGAAAACTACTTCGTTTTTATCTATAGCAAAATCATCGTACTCTTTGATGAATTTAATATTTTCAAATCTCAAAATTTCCATTTAAAATTCCAGCTGTTCCTTGAGTGACGCCTTGAATTTTTTGAGAATTTTCTTCTCCATTCTGCTGACAGTCATTTGGGAAATATCCAATTCCTCTGCAATCACGATTTGTGTTTTCTTATCAAAATATCTTCCAAGAAGAATTTTCTTTTCAACTTCGTTCAAATCCTCCATGCATCTGTTGATCAAATCCCTGTTTTCAAACTTCAGCATGTCCTTGTCTTCTTCTCCAATCAAATCGCTAAGATTAGTGTCCCTGTCATCACTTGATTGATCGATCGATTGATCCAATGATTGTGGAGCATACACCTTCGCCCCTTCCAACACTTCCAAAACTTCTTCGTTGGATATCGACAAGTAATCTGCGATGTCTTCAACTGTTGGAGATTTTTGCATGGTTTGTGCAAGGTGAATCTTGGCGTTGGCAACTTTTTTGTTGAGTTCCTGAATTCTGCGTGGAACTCTGATGACCCAGCCTTTGTCTCTGAAATATTTCTTGATTTCTCCGACTATTGTAGGAGTTGCATAGGAGGAGAATTCGTAGCCTTTTGATGGATCGTAGCGGTCAATCGCATAGATCAGTCCGATACATGCGACTTGGTACAAATCATCGTATTCGATTCCCCTTCCTGTGTATTTTTTAGCTAATATTTCAGCGATATACAGGTTTTTTTCAACGAGAGTATCCCTTGTTTTCTTGTCTCGTGTTTCTTGGAATTTCAAGAATAATTCTTTAATATTCTCCTGTTCTTCTTTACTAATTGATTTATTCGCCATAATATTATTTCCTATTCTTGATTACTTTTATCTCACTTCCATTGATTTCGTATTCATCCATTAAAGATTGGATAATCATTTCCGATATTTTATCCTTTTCGTTGTTTTCACGTGGATTAAATCCGTCTAATTTGAAGATTAGTGTTAAAGATTCATCGTCAATAGTCATTGTACAGTCGATGATTTTGGATCTGTTTCTTTGTAAATTCAAACATTCACTCGCGCACAATTTGATATCTTCAATATCGTCTACTGAAAATCCACACTTCATCGCAATGAAAGATGCTGAAAGTCTTATAAGAGATACATTTTCTTTTTCATTTTGAAAACTTAATCTGAATTCTTCCATTATATCTCCTTTATTACGAAAATCTTGTCCATTTCTGTTATCGTGAACACTTTATTGACGTGTTTTTTGATATTGTCGATGTAGATTTTGTGGTTATTGTCTCTTAGTTCGTTGTACACTTTTATCAAAGCACCAAGTCCTGTTGAATCTATAAATGAAAGATCTGTCGCATCAATTCTGATGTCATTTGGATTTTTCTTGTATTCTTCCAATAAATCATCTCTGAATTCGTCGCAAGTGTTAATGTCCAAATCACCTTGGATTCTTACAATTATTTCGTCTTTTGTGACTATATCGTAGTTTAATTGCATAATTTTCTCCTTATTCTTCAAAATACTTAGCTACAGCTACTATCGCATCTTCGCCCTTATCTGTATTTTTCAATAATACACCAGATGTTGATCTTGAAAGTGTAGATATTCCTTCCGCTTTAATTCTGATAACCTCAGCTTTTTTGCTAATCAAAAGTATCTCATCTTCGTTTTTCAATGCCTTAGCACACGCTACATCTCCTGTTTTCTTGGCGATTTTGTAAGTTCTGATTCCCTTTCCACCTCTGTTTTGTGTAGTGTAGTTGGATAATTCAGTCTTCTTACCGTAACCATTTTCACTGATAACTGCCAAGAATTCATTGTCTTTTACCAAATCAAATGAAATAACTTCATCGTCTTTGTTAAGCGTTATAGCCTTTACTCCGATAGCATTTCTGGATAAATCTCTCAATTGATCCACATTAAATTGCAAACTCATTCCTTTTTTAGTGACGATAATTACATTTTCATTTTTTTCGACAAGTTTTACATCGATTAGCTCGTCACCTTCGTCAAATTTGATAGCTATGATACCAGTTTTTCTAATATTTTCGTACAAATCCAACGAAGTCTTCTTCACTTTACCATTTTTAGTGATAAATATTATAAATTGGTCGTCTTCTTTGTCCTTATCCAATGCCAATACTTGTGTAACACTTTCATCGGCATCGATTTGGATTAGGTTAATGATGTTGGATCCTCTAGCAGTACGGCTTGCTTCTGGCACTTCGTAAGCTTTTAGTGAGTAAACTTTTCCTTTATTAGTGAAGAACAACAAATCTTGATGAGTTGTAGTTGCGAACATATCTTTGATGAAATCTCCATCTTTCATTCCCATTGCATTAACACCACGTCCACCTCTGTGTTGAACTTTGTATGCATCGGTTGAAATTCGTTTAATGTAGCCTTTGTTAGTGATAGTAATAAACATGTCTTCTTCTTCTAGAAGTTCCATATCTTCAAAATCACCGTCATCTCTTAGAATTTTAGTTCTTCTGTCGTCTGAATATTTTGTTTTAATTTCTGTCAATTCGTCTTTGATGATTTCTAATAACATGTGTCTGTTATTCAAAATTTCTGTCAATTGTTCAATCAATGCGCTCAATTCGTCAAATTCATTTTGTAGTTTTTCTTTTTCCAAACCTTGCAATCTTTTAAGTCTCATATCCAAAATTGCTTGGGCTTGAATTTCTGAAAAACCAAATCTTTGCATCAATTTTTCAAGCGCATCATCGTAACTTGTTCTGATAATGTGAATAATTTCATCGATATTGTCGATTGCTTTCAACAATCCTTCAACTATGTGAATTCTCGCCTTCGCCTTGTTCAAATCAAATTGCGTTCTTCTTCTAACGACTATTTCTTGGTGAACAAGATAATGGTCGATTAGTTGTTTCAATGTCAAAACTTTTGGAACGCCATTTACAAGTGCAAGGTTAATTATCCCGAATGTAGTTTGCATTTGAGTGTATTTGTACAAGTTATTAAGCACGATATTTGGATTGGCATCTCTTTTTGTTTCGATGACAATTCTCATACCTTTTCTGTCCGATTCATCTCTCAAATCACTGATACCTTCTAATTTCTTTTGTTTTACAAGGTCTGCGATTTTTTTGATTAAGTTGGATTTGTTAACTTGGTAAGGAATTTCTGTGACGATTATTTTGTATCTTCCCTTTGATTCCTCAATCCTAGCTTCTGCTCTTAGTTTGACTTTTCCACGTCCTGTTGTGTATGCATTTTTGACTTCTTCAAGTCCCATGATGTTTCCACCCGTTGGAAAATCAGGAGCCTTGATGTGTTTCATCAATTCTTCTATTGTAATATTTGGATTGTCGATTGATGCGATTAATGCATCTATAGTTTCACCTAAGTTGTGTGGAGCCATATTTGTCGCCATACCAACGGCGATACCACTGGATCCATTTACGATTAAGTTAGGAAATCTGGATGGAAGTACAACTGGTTCTTGTTCTTCACCGTCGTAGTTGTCTTGGAAATCAACAGTATCTTTGTTGATGTCACGCAACATTTCAAGTGATAGTTTTGCCATACGTAACTCCGTATAACGAGGTGCGGCAGCTCCGTCACCGTCGATAGAACCGAAGTTACCTTGACCATCTACAAGTGGATATCTCATGTTGAAATCTTGTGCAAGTCTTACAACTGCATCGTAGATTGCGCTGTCACCATGAGGGTGATACTTACCCATTACTTCCCCTACAAGTCTTGCGGACTTGGAGTATTTTCTATCTGGGAACAACCCTTGTTGTTGCATTCCGTAAATTATACGTCTGTGAACAGGTTTTAGCCCGTCTCTTACATCTGGAAGTGCACGTGATACAATTACACTCATAGAATAATCCAAATATGCACTTTCCATTTCTTTTTTCAAATCAGCTGGTTTTATATTGAGTTTTCTTTCTGTCATATTATTCTCCTAAGCGTCAATGTTTTGTGCATAAACAGCATTTTGTTCTATAAATTCTCTTCTTGGTTCAACATCGTCTCCCATCAAAACGTCGAATGTGTTGTCGAGTTCGTTTTCGTCTTCTCCGTCGATTTCAACTTTGATTAGGATTCTGTGTTCAGGATTCATTGTAGTATCCCACAATTGTTCTGCGTTCATTTCACCAAGACCTTTGTATCTTTGAACTTTGATGTTACTTCTTTCGCCGTATTTTTCCAAAGCTTCTTCTAATTCTTTTTCTGTGTAGCAATATTCCATTACCTTAACACCTTTGATGATTCCGTAAAGTGGTGGTTGTGCGATGTACACGTGACCTTTTTCCACTAATGGCTTCATAAATCTGTACAAGAATGTAAGTAGAAGTGTTCTAATGTGAGCTCCATCGACATCGGCATCGGTCATTATTACGATTTTACCGTAACGAAGTTTGCTGATATCAAAGTTTTTTCCTATTCCAGTTCCAAATGCAGTAATCATAGCTTTGATTTCGTTTGAATTTAAAACTCTTTCAAGGTGAGCTTTTTCTACATTCAAGATTTTACCTCTCAATGGCAAAATAGCTTGGAATTTGTTGTCCCTGCCACCTTTTGCAGAACCACCGGCAGAATCCCCTTCTACAAGGAAGATTTCGTTGTGTTCGATGTCTGAGCTTTGGCAGTCAGCAAGTTTTCCTGGAAGTGTAGTATTGTCAAGCACCGATTTCTTACGAACCAAATCCCTTGCACGTCTTGCGGCAAGTCTTGCTTTTTGTGATGCCAATGCTTTTTGTATAATTGTCTTGACGATTTTTGGATTTTCTTCAAAATAAAAACTCAAATGTTCATATACAACGCTGTCCACAACAGTTCTAGCTTCGGAGTTACCCAATTTTCCTTTTGTTTGTCCTTCAAATTGTGGGTTGTTAAGTTTTACTGAAACAACAGCAGTGATACCTTCTCTGACATCATCACCAGATAAGTTATCGTCTTTTTCTTTTAATATGTTTTTGTTTCTTGCATAATCGTTAAGAGCACGAGTAAGTGCAGATTTAAATCCTACAACATGTGTTCCACCGTCAACTGTTTTAATGTTATTAGTAAATGAAACAATAGTTTCGTTATAGCTTTCAGTGTATTGCATAGCTATTTCCACTTTAGTAGTTTCTTTTTCTCCTTCGATATACATAACTTCGTGATCCAAAGGCTTTTTGGATTTGTTGATGTATTCTACAAATGATTTGATACCACCTTCGTAGTGGAACAATTCCTTGTAGCCTTCTCTTTCATCAGCAAATTCTATCTTCACGCCCTTATTCAAAAACGCCATTTCTCTGAATCTTTTTGCAAGAACATTTTTGTCGAAATTCAAAGTTTCAAAAATCGTATTGTCCGGCATAAATTCAATTGTTGTTCCAGTTCCTCTGACATTTTCTTTTATAACAGTAAGTTCTGTAACAGTTTTTCCTTTTTCAAATCTTTGTTCGTACATTTTGCCGTCTCTTTTGACTCTGGCAATAAGATATGTACTTAAAGCATTAACACAACTTACACCAACTCCGTGAAGACCACCTGAGTATTGATAAGCGTCGTTTGAAAATTTACCACCCGCATGAAGCACTGTAAGTACAGTTTCAAGCGTTGATTTGCCTGTTTTTGGGTGTGTTTCAACCGGAATACCAGAACCATCATCTTCTACAATAACTGAATTGTCTTTTTTTATAGTAACCTTAATCAAATCACACACGCCAGCCAACGCCTCATCAATTGAGTTGTCGACTACTTCGTACACCAAATGGTGTAGACCTTTTTCATCAGTAGAACCGATATACATCCCTGGTCTTACACGAACCGGTTCCAATCCTTCTAATACTGTAATCTGATCTGCAGTATATTCTCTGTTTTTTTTCATTATATTCCTTTCATAAAGTTATTCATCAAATAATTCCCACTAATATTTGACTTGTAAACTCCTCTATTAGTTATGACTATAGACCTTATAGTAATGTCCTCATCTTCATTCACAAATTCTACGTTTTTCGTATAATCCAAATCATCCTTCTTGAAATCTGTGAAGAATTTGTCCGAGACATTAACTACTGCTATAATCTCATTTTCATCAATTAATGTGTTGTTGCCAATATCCAAATACATATCATTCACCTATTTTTATCGTGTACAACCCAACAGGCGCTCTTTCTGAAGTCGTCAGAAAAGCTTGAAAATCCTTGATATATCTGATGATGTAGTTGATTCTGTAATCGTCAAGTTCACTGAACACATCATCCAACAAAATAATTGGCAATCTATCATTATAAAATCTACTCAAATCCAATTGCGCAAGCTTCATCGATAAAATAGCAGTTCTCACCTGAGCTTGAGATGCAAAAAACTTAGCCGATTTGTCGTTGATTAAAATATCCAAATCATCACGATGGATACCTAAATTAGTTTGCTTATTTTCCAAATCCTTATCCAAAATATCTACCAAACTCTTGTAATAAGTATTCTTTTGATTAGTCATATCCTCTACATATTCTATCGAAAAATTATTTTCCATGTCCAGCTTATCATTCTCATCACTCAAATTTGAGCACACGTTTTTTGCGATAAGATGTAGCCTTTCGACATAGCTTTTTCTCTTGTGCATAATATATGAGCCCGTGTCTGCCAATTGAATATTCAAAGCCTTCAACTGCTCATTAAAATACGAATTGTACCTGTGGTTTTTGATGAGCTTATTTCTCTCATCCAACACTTGATTGTACTGTTTCAAAACAGTCCTGTAGTATTTGTCCACACCACTTATGGACTCATCCAAGAATTTTCTTCTCAAAGATTTCGATTCTTTTACTATCTTCAAATCATCTGGCTTAAAAACAATACACTCAAAATACTCATTGTATTCTTTAATAGTATTCACAAAAGCTTCATTCACATTGAGTATCTTTTCGTTATTTTTAATAGTAATATCTATCTTATCCTCAAAACCATCATCGTAGACATCCATTACAATGCGAGCCTCATCTTCACCGAATTTAATCAAGTGAGAATTGGTGTTGGTTTTGAAACTTTTTCCCTTCAAAGCTACATTAATAGCTTCCAAAATATTAGTCTTACCCGAGGCATTTCTGCCTACAATCAGATTCAGACCATCACAAAAATCCAATTCTATTTCACAGAAATTCCTGTAATTATATAATTTTAATTTTTGAACGATCATTATTCGACTACGTATTTCTCTCCTTCAAATTCCACTACATCTCCTGGATAAAGCTTCTTGCCGCGTCTTATCTCCACCTCGTCATTAACCTTAACCATGGATTCTTTAATAAGTTCTTTCGCCATGCCACCAGTTTGTGCGATGGATGCGAATTTTAGAAACTGTTCCAATTTTATAAATTCAGATTCAATTTTAACACTAATCATTATTACCTCCTGCAAGTTTTACCGGAAGGACAAGATAAGTGTAATTGGTATCGTTCAATGGCTTAAACACCATCGGTCTTAGACTTCCACTCATATTCAAAGTAATATCGTCATCATCAATAACCTTCAAGCCATCTAACAAATACTTAGCATTAAAAGCAATCTTCAAATCTTCTCCACCGATTTCGCACTTCACATACTCATCGACCTTACCAATATCAGTATTAGATGAAATATGCAATTCATTTCCAGAAAAATCAAGCTTAACCAAGTTTGCCTTGTCTTCTTTTGCCATAAGAGATGCTCTTTCCAAAGCCATTTGTAAAGCTCTCTTTTCTATAGTAACAACAGTTGAGAAATCTTGTTTCATAACTTGATTGTAGTCGATATATTGACCATCGATTAATCTAGAATAAACATCAGTGTTTTCCAATTTGAAAATAATATTTCCAGTAATAATGTTAAGAGTTATTTCCCCTTCTTCCAAAATCTTGTAAACTTCATTCAAAGCTCTCGCTGGAACAATAGCCTTCATTTCAAACTCACTCACATTACTCATACAATCAAGTGAAACTCTGTAACCATCTAAGGCCACAAATTCAATCCTATCGTTCATAATATTGAACAAAACACCTGTCAAATCTGGTCTTGTTTGGTCCATACTTGTAGCAAATGATGTTTTTCTGATGGAATCTCTAAGTTCAGATTGTTCCAAAGTCAATTTAACATCCTTATCTATATAAGGAAGAGATGGAAATTCGTTTGAATCTTGACCTTGAATGTTGAATTCCGTAGACAAACATTTAATATTGATATTATTATCGTCCACTTCAATATAAATATCATCGTCAGGAAGCTTTCTAATGATATTTCCTATCATTGATGAGTTAATTACAATTTGACCTTTTTCGTAGATTTCACAATTTGCTCTAGTATCCACAATAAGTTCCAAATCCGTAGCAACAAGTCTAAGACAATTTTCTTCTGCGATGAACAAAATTCCTTCTAATATCTGAATAGTCGTTCTAGATGACACCGCTTTTTGCGCAATATTGATATGTTTAAGTAATTCTTTTTGCGATATTTTTAATTTCATATTTTACCTTTCGTTTATACAAATAATAATAATAGTTAGTAATAGTAGTAGTAGGGCTGTTTGTATTGTGGATAACTCTAGTTTGTTTGTAATTTGTGGTGTTTTATATATTGATAACGATGTGTATATAATTGGCACAAGCTGTGCGATTATCAACATTATCAACTTTTTACAATTTTAGTTTATCACTTTAAAGTTATCAACAACTTATCCACATAGTTATTAATATTAAATTGTGGATAGAAAACTCTAAAATAAACTTATCCACAATCATAAAGTTTAATAAATTAAGAATTTTGAATGTAGCTGATTAGGTTATCAATTTCTTCATCAAATTCTGAACTTTTTTTGATATCATTCTCAATTTTCTTGATTCCATGCATTACTGTTGAGTGATCTTTGCCAAAACTTGAAGCAATACTAACCAAAGAAATATCCAACAATTTTCTGGACACATACATTGCTATTTGCCTTGGATATGCGATTTGTTTGGATCTCTTTTTTGAAAGCAAATCATCTTGACTTACATTGTACCTATCACACACACTCTCAATGATTAAATCTATAGTTACAGGTCTTAATTGAGTGTCTGCGATAAGTTGTTTTAGAACATTTTTTGCCAAATCTAATGTGATGTTGCCATCTCCTATCAGAGTCTTTTGACCTACGACATTCATTACTGCCCCTTCCAACTCACGTATATTGCTTTTGACATTCATAGCAATATAATCGATTATTTCTGGGGTAAGTGATGTATTATTTCTATCTAAATACTCGTTTATAATAGCCACACGTGTTTCATAATCTGGTGGTTGAATGTCTGCCATTAATCCCCACTCAAAACGCGATACTAACCTCTCTTCCAATGTTTTTATCTCTTTTGGAGGTCTATCACTGGAAAGTATGATTTGCTTGTTGTGGTTATACAATTCGTTGAATGTGTGGAAAAACTCCTCTTGTGTACCTTGTTTTCCAGCTATGAATTGGATATCGTCGATTAGAAGCACATCGATGTTTCTGTATTTTTCTCTAAATTGTGAATTCTTTTTCGTAGACTTATCTCCTATTGAAGATATAAGCTCGTTGGTAAATGATTCACTTGTAGTGTAAATAACTCTTGCTTTTGGGTTATTTTTAAGTATTTCATGAGCAATAGCATGCATCAAGTGAGTCTTACCCAACCCCGCCTTTCCATGAATAAACAATGGATTGTAAGCTGTAGCAGGATTTTGTGCGACTGCAAGAGCTGCTGCTAGTGCTAGTTCGTTGTTTTTCCCTTTTACAAATGTATCAAACTTGTATTTGCTGATCAAATTCTTTCCGTAAAGGTAATCATCTTTTGGTTCTGGTTGTTGTATTACAGGTGTTTGTTTGTCTTCAACGGTGTAATTTTCTTGTGATACATCTTCATTTACAAGGATGGATCGTTGCCCATCTATGTTTTGGTTTTGAATTATATTTTCTTCTTTGTAGTTATCCATTTCGTAACGGTCGATGATGACTACTTTTCTCTTGACATTACTGATGAAATCCAAATATTTTTGGATATCGTCGTAGTATTTATTATAGATTGTTTTTTTGGTAAATCTATTTGGAGAAAGCAAAATAAATTCAGTATTTGTTAAATAAAGAGGTTTTAATGGAGCAATCCATGTGTTGAAGTTCAAATCAGACATTTCCTGTTTAAATGTGTTAGATATTTTTAACCAGAGTTCATCTTTGTCGGTCATTTTTCACCTCGTTTTTTTACTTATCAACAAGTTTATCCACAAAATGATGAGTTATCCACATTGAATAAATAGCTATTTTCCAATTTAAACAAAAAAAATATATAATTTATTCACATTTGCACAACTTATCCACATCAATTTATAGAAAAATAATTGTGGATATTAAATTAGAATATACAGCAAATTCGTGTAGTTTTAAAACAAGAATTCACATAGTATCCACAACTTATCCACAATTTGTTAATAAATGCGTACTTTTCATACTTTTTGATACTTTAATTATAGCAAATCATATCTTTTATTACAAATTTATTGAAAATTTTGATAAATGGTTTTGTGTTTGCGATAACTTATCCCCAAAAGGAGTTTAATATTTTAAATTTAGAATGAATTGTGGATAAAAGTTATCCACAATTTTTACTGTTTTGTGGAAATTTTTAAAAATTTTTCTCTGGTTTTTGATTTTTTATTCTCGAAAAATATTTTATAAATTTTCTCAATTAATTGGTATTTGTCAACAAAAAAGCTTGACAATTGTTATTGTTATAAGTATAATTGGAGTAGTGTTTTTATAGGCAAAAGTCCTTATATTTTATACTAGGAGGTGCGATTGATGAAAAGAACTTATCAACCAAATAACAGAAAAAGAAAAAAAGACCACGGATTTAGAAATAGAATGGCTACTAGAGGTGGAAGAGCTGTTTTAAAGGCTAGAAGAAGAAAAGGTAGAAAAGTATTATCAGCTTAGGTCACATTCATTGTGGCCTTTAATTTATTATGGATAAAAGTGTAAGGTTAAGAGATAACAGGGAATACAATGTTGTCTACAAGAGGGGAAAGACTTATTATAATAGAAACTTCTCTTTGGTAGTGTACAATTCAAAAAAAGGAACTCGAATCGGATTCTCTGTTACTAAAAAGTACGGCAATGCCGTTGAAAGAAACAGAATCAAGAGGAAACTTAGAGAGATTGTAAGGCTTAATTTCTCTGAGTTTGACAAGGGCTTGGATATGGTTATTATCCCGAAGAAAAACACTGAAGACTTAACTTACAAACAGCTAGAATCTGCATTATTGCACGTTTGTAGAAAGGCATCGAATAAAAAATGTCAAAAGTGATGATATTTTTAATCAAATTCTACCAAAAAGCTATATCGCCGTATTTGGGGCATGGGAAGTGCAAATACTATCCAACTTGTTCTCAATATGCATTGGAGGCTTTCAAGAAAAAGCCGTTTTTCAAGGCGTTAGGGCTGACTATTTGGCGAATTTTACGATGTAATCCATTTTCAAAAGGCGGATATGACCCACTAAAATAAAAAGGAGTTGTAGAATTGCAAATAATTGCAAATGTATTTGGAACTATTCTTAGGTTCATATATGAAAACATCTCACATGTGATGGCTGAACCTAAAAGTATATCGTATTTTGCGATATCAATTCTTTTATTAACACTTATTTATAAGCTTATAACTCTTCCGGTAACTATTCATACGCAAAAAACTCAAGAACAAAATGCTTTGATGCAACCGGAAATGAAGGAAATTCAAAGAAAATACAAGAACGACCCACAAACTCAACAATTAAAGATGCAAGAATTATACAAGAAGTATAATTTCAATCCTTTAAGTGGTTGTTTGCCAATTATCTTACAAATGGTTTTGGTTTTGGCATTATTTAGAGTAATGAGAGAACCAGGAAAGTACATGTTTGATAATGTGTCTAAGATTAATGAGATCGCTCGTAATTTCTTCTGGATACCTGATTTGACTAAACCAGATCCAGTATTGTTTGGATTGCCTTTAATAAATGCTTTCACTCAATTTTTAGTAGCAAAGATCAGTATGCCTACTAATAACAAGGATAAGAAATCAAATGAACCTGATCAAATGGAAATGATGAACAAATCAATGATTTATTTCATGCCTATATTTATGTTCTTCATTTCAAGCAAATACGCTTCAGGTTTGATTCTTTATTGGGGATTTTCTAACGTTTTAGAAGTTATAATAAGGTTAATAATTAAGAATAAAGACAAAAAAGATGTTGCGGAGGAAGTTAGATGAGAAGCACAGTAGTTAGTGCGAAGACTGTTGAAGAATGTGTCAATAAAGCTTTGGATAAGCTTCAAGCTAATCGAAACGAAGTTAACATCGAAGTTATAAATGAAGCTAAACAAGGTTTTTTGGGCTTGTTTGGAGCAAAGGACGCTGTCGTTAGAGTGTCATTAAAAGACGATGTTAAAGAAAAGGGAACAGGCGATTTTGTGAAGAATATCCTAAACTCTGACTCTAACTCAGTTGAAACAGAACAAAAAGAAGATACTAAAGTTATAGAAGATAAGAAAATTGTAGAGGAAGTTGAAGAAACAGAACCTACAGAAGCTGATAATGAAGAAATCGTAGAAGAATCAGTAGAAACAGTAGAATCTGAAGAAGTTACAGAAGTTGCAGAAGCTGAAGAAGCTGTAAAATCTGAAGAAACTGAAGAAGAACAAGACACTGAATCTGATGTTACTATTGATAGAAACGACGAACTTTTCATCACAAGCAAGAATTTCTTGAAACAAATGATTGAAGATATGGGAATTGATTGCGATATCGAATCTAGAACTGAAGGAAATATGATTAAGTTCAATATTATGTGTTCAGAAGAATCTGATATCGGAATTATCATAGGAAAAAGGGGAGAAACATTAGATTCTCTTCAATATATCGTAAACTTGGTTACTAATAGAAACAGTGATACTTACATCAGAGTTATTTTGGATTGCAACCAATACAGATCCAAAAGAGAGAGATCTCTTCAAAAATTAGCTAGAAGATTAGCTGATAAGGCTGTTCAAACAGGAAGAGATATCAAGCTTGAACCTATGAATCCATACGAAAGAAGAATCATTCACACTTATCTTCAAAACGATGAAAAAGTGAATACATTCTCTCAAGGCAATGAGCCTAATAGAAGAGTTATTATTAAGAGAAAATAAATTACAAGACTACATATCTTTGGTATGTGGTCTTTTTTTGTGGGATGACAAGAAATAAAGTTGACAACAAATTTTTTATGATTTATCCTAAGAAAAGGAAAGTGGTGATTATCATGACAATTTATAAATAGATTTTAGAGAAAAAAATAATCTCTGAAATCGTTAACGAAAATTATTTGAAGAAAATAGGCTAAATATAATCAAATATTATTAGTCAAGTACAAGTTTTAAGAATGTTATATAAATTTCAGAGGGTAATATGATAAAAAACAATGTTAAGAAGAAAAATCTTATTTTATATTTTGTTGCGATAGTTCTCACATGGACAGAGGCTTTGGTGAATCCTGTAATAGTATCATTGATTATAAAATCATTTGAGAATAAAGACACAGTATTTTTGATGAAAGCACTTGTGTTTGGGATTTTGTGTGGAATTATAATGCTTATAGGTGATAGTGGAAAGAGACTTTACTATTCGTATGTAATAGCTGATTTTAGAGAATCTTTTAAGTTAAAAGTGTTCAATCATTTTTTAAAAAGTGAAAATCATATCGATAATGATATTGTCAGCAGTATAGAAAAGGATTCAAGTCAAATTGAAAACAACTACATTGAACCAACGGTAATCATTATATCGTCGATTGGTTTTACAAGTGTTTCCATCATTTATGCACTAACAAGAAATTTTCTTTTGGGAATGCTTTTTATAGTATTCTACAGTATTCCAGCTCTTATGAGTAATTACGGGAGTAATAGATTAGATAATAAATCTGAAGAATTATCAAAAGCTGATGATGCTTTTATGAATAAAATACAAGACATCAAAAATGGAAGAAGCATCATCAAAATTTATAATGTATCCGACTTTTTCATTAATTTGTATCACAAATATTTAAAGCAGGATGTGGATACTTATAAGGGATATGAAATTATACGAACAAAAAACAACATTGTGATTAATTTGGTTGATATAGTATGCTCTATGATTCCTCTTATTCTTGGAGGGTATTTGAGTTTTAATGGTAAAATATCGTCAAGCGTATTCATCAGTGTTTACTTAGTTAGTTATAATATAGGATATCAGTTCCAAGAACTTGCATATTTTAATAATACACGTTCATCATCAAAGTATCTCTTAAAAAAGTACGACTACATTTATCAAGATATTGATAATGTAGAAATAAATCTTAATGATGAAGTTTTTCCAATTACTTTTGATAATTTGAGTTTTTCGTATGATGATAAAGATATTATTAAAGATTTTAATTTTAAGATAGAAAAGGGTGACAAGGTCGCAATTATAGGAGAAAGTGGTTGTGGTAAAAGTACGTTATTGAATTTAATATTTAATAATTTAACAGCATCTAAAGGAAGGATTATGTTTAATAAAAAGGAATTATCAACCGCTGAGATTAGGAGTTTTACCAGCTTTATATCACAAGGTAGTTATGTTTTTAATCTTAATTTAGAAGATAACATTACTTTAGGAGATAATGATATTAATTTAGAAAAATTAAATGGAATAATTGATAAGTTACAGATAAATCATCTTAAATCCAAAGTTTTATCCAATGATAGTTTGTCAGGAGGAGAAAGACAAAGGGTAGAAATTGCAAGAGCAATGTACCACGACAGAAAATTAATTTTAGCAGATGAAATAAAGTCTAATTTGGATAAGAAAAATAGAGAAATAATAGATGATATTATATTCTCTTCAAAAAATACAGTAATAGAAGTAATTCATCAATACGGTGACGAAACTTTAAAAAAATACGATAAAGTTATAGATATGAGGTAAATAACGGGCTTATGACTTCAATATAGTGAAGTTGTAAGCTCTTATTTATTTGTAATCTTTTTGTATGATATAATATAATATTGCTATAAAGAATGAAAGGATAGACTAAATATGGACGATTGTATTGCAGCTATTAGCTCTGCTACTGGTGAAGCGGGAATTGGCATTGTTCGAATGACTGGAGAAGGTTGTGTGGATGTGCTTGATTCTGTGTTCAAAAGGGCTAATGATAATGCTGATTTAATAAATAGAAAAATGACTTATGGCCACATTGTTGACGATAATGAGATCGTCGATGAGGTCTTGGTTTGTTATATGAAGGCTCCTCACACATACACGCGTGAGGATGTCGTGGAGATTTATACTCACGGTGGGGTTGTCGCTGTGAGAAAGGTGTTGGAAGTTCTGTTAAACAACGGTGCAAGGCTTGCTGAGGCAGGTGAGTTCACTAAGAGGGCTTTCTTGAACGGTAGGATTGATTTGTCTCAAGCTGAGGCGATTATCGATATGATTAAGGCGAAGACTGACAAGGCGTATTCTGTGAGTATGAAACAGTTGGAGGGTAGTGTTAACAGAAATATCAAACAGTTGAGAGACAAGCTGTTGGATATGCTATCTCATGTGGAGTATTCTATTAATTTTACTGAAGATATGCAGGACGAATTGGACAACACTCCTGTTTTGAACGAGGGCAAGGAAGTTTTGGATAAGCTTAAAAAGCTTTCTGAGAGTGCAAACAGAGGTAGAATTATCAGAGATGGTATCAATACTACGATAATTGGTAAGCCAAATGTAGGCAAATCTTCTTTGTTGAATGCTTTGTTGAAGGAAAACAGGGCTATTGTGACGGATATTCCAGGAACTACTCGTGATGTCATCGAGGAATACATCGATTTGGACGGGATAAGTCTGAAGATTAACGATACTGCTGGTATTAGAGATACTGAGGATATCGTGGAGAAAATCGGTGTTGAAAAATCTGTGTCTTTTATTTCTGATTCGGATTTGATTATTGCGATTTTTGATTCTTCGAGAGAGTTTGACGATGAAGATAGGAAGATTTTGGATCTTATTAGAGATAAAAAGTCGATTGTTTTGTTAAACAAGATTGATTTGGATGGTGGATTTGATTTCGATGAGAACTTGGAAGGAATCGAGGTTATTCACACTTCAATCAAAAACAACGAGGGTATCGAGGATTTAGAAAACAAGATTATAGAGATGTTTAATGATGGATATATTGAAGCAAATAACGACAATATTATTACAAACATTAGACATAGAGATATTATTAACAAAGCTATTAAATCTTTGGAGAGTTCTCTACACGATATGGAAGCTGGAGTTCCTATTGATTGTTTCGAGGTTGATTTGAGAAATGCTTGGGAAATCTTGGGCGAAATCACTGGAGAAACTGTGGATGACGATGTGTTGAATAAGATTTTTAGCGATTTTTGTATAGGTAAATAAAATGGATAGATTATATTATGAAAATCCCTACGATGTTGTGGTTGTAGGTGCAGGTCACGCCGGTTGTGAGGCTGCGTTGGCTACAGCGAGGTTGGGATTAAAGACTGCGATTATGAGTATTAGTTTGGATTCTGTGGCTGATTTGCCATGTAATCCGAACATTGGTGGCACTGGAAAGGGTCACTTGGTTAAGGAAGTTGACGCATTAGGTGGCGAGATGGGTCTTATCATTGACAAGACTTACATTCAATCGAGAATGTTGAACACTTCCAAAGGTCCTGCGGTTCACTCATTGAGGGTTCAAGCGGACAAGAGAAAATACCACGATGAGATGAAAAGCGTGTTGGAAAACACAGAAAACTTGGATTTGATTGAAGCGGAAGTCGTGGATATTGGAGTTGAAGACAACAAAATAAAATCCGTAACTACTGCACAGGGAGCGATTTTCCCAACAAGAGCTGTGATTCTTGCGACTGGGACATATCTCAAAGGACTTGTGATGATGGGTGAATACACTTATGAATCTGGCCCTCACGGTATGAAATCATCTAAGAAATTGTCAGACTCTTTGAAAAATTTGGGGATTGAACTTAGAAGATTTAAGACTGGAACTCCTGCGAGAGTTCACAAGGACAGTTTGAACTACGAAGTGATGACTGTGCAACCTGGTGATGACGATGTTATTCCTTTTTCGTTTTTGAATGACGGAAAAGATATTTCAAAGAAGCAAGAAAACTGCTATTTGACGTACACTACACTTAAAACAAAACAAATTATTGAGGATAATTTGGAGAGATCTCCGATGTATGCGGGTATTGTGAAAGGTGTGGGTCCACGTTATTGTCCTTCGATTGAAGATAAAATCGTGAGATTTCCAGACCGTGATGAGCATCAAGTATTCGTGGAACCTGAAGGTTTATCAACTAAGGAAATGTATATTCAAGGCGTGTCATCGACTCTTCCAGAAGAAGTGCAAAAGGAAATGTACAAGACAATCATTGGTTTCGAAAACGTGAGATTTATGAGAAGTGCGTACGGAATCGAATATGATTGCATCGATCCTACTATATTAAAGAGGACTTTGGAACATTTGGGAATCAATAATTTGTTCTTTGCAGGACAAATCAATGGATCCAGTGGATACGAGGAAGCCGCCGGTCAAGGAATTATCGCAGGAATTAATGCGGCTATGAATTTGCTTGGCAAGGAGCCATTCGTATTGGACAGATCCGATGCTTACATTGGCGTATTGATAGACGATTTGGTAACCAAAGGAACTAACGAACCTTACAGAATGATGACAAGCAGATGCGAGTACCGTTTGACTTTGAGACAAGACAATGCTGATTTGAGACTTACTGAAAGAGCACACGAGATTGGACTTGCGACAGATGAAAGATACGAAAAAATGCTTCACAAGAAGAAGACGATTGACGAAGAAATCGAAAGATTGAAGTCAATCATGGTGACTCCAACAGAAGAAACCAACGAAAAACTTAGAAAACTTGGGTCATCTGAACTTAAAACAGGCATAACTTTGTTGGATTTAATCAAAAGACCAGAATTAACTTACGATAAAACAGAAGAATTTGACGTTGATAGACCAGAACTGCCTAGATATTTGAGACTACAAGTGGAAACACACATCAAATACGAGGGATACATTGCAAAACAAATGAGCCAAATCAAGCAATTTAAAAAGCTCGAAAACAGAAAACTGGATATGATCGAGGATTACAAGGAAGTTATGGGCCTTTCCAATGAAGCTGTACAAAAACTTAATGACATCAAACCAGAATCGTTGGGTCAAGCGAGCAGAATCAGTGGTGTGAGCCCTTCTGACATCAACGCTTTATTGATTTATATGGAAACGAGGAAGAAATAATGTCACTAAAAGAAACATTGAACGATTACGAAATACAATTGGATGACAATCAAATAGATTTGCTGTTAAAATACATGAATTTGGTGTTGGATAAGAACAAGGTAATGAACTTGACAGCAATCACTGAAGAAGAAATGTTTCACGTGAAACATTTTGTGGATTCCTTGTACGTATTGAATTTGTTCGATTTTGAAGAAAACAAAACTATAATTGACGTGGGAACTGGTGCAGGATTTCCAGCTATTCCAATAAAAATCGCTCGAAATGATTTGAAGTTCACATTGCTCGACAGTTTAAGAAAAAGAGTTGATTTCTTAAAGGATGTTATAGATGAACTACAACTTACAGATATCAAAGCAGTCCACGAAAGAGCAGAGGAATGCACGAGAACTGCTGAATACAGAGAACGATACGATTATTGTATATCACGTGCAGTGTCAAAACTTGACACGTTAGCTGAGTTCTGTTTACCATTTGTAAAAGTCGGAGGATATATGATAGCCATGAAGGGCAAATCCGACGAAACAGACGTAGGAGAGAACGCAATCAAAATCCTCGGCGGGAAAATAGAACAAACTATTGATTACAAAATAGATGACGAAGACAGAAGCTTGGTTGTAATCAAGAAAATTAAAGAAACTCCGAAGAAATACCCACGAGGTGGCGGCAAACCTAAGAAAAACCCACTATAAATAATGGGATTTTGACAACAAAATACTTCACAATAAAAAGCAGAGAGCCGAATTGACTATTAACAGGGACAATATTATAGCAAATGCTAAAAGTAGAAGAACATTTTTGCACGAATATCTAGACTACGAAAATAAATAAATCCAAAGCTCATAAGCCTAAAATCGCAAACTCGCTATCGCTCAAACAGTGCGATTTTTGACGGCTTATTTCACTTGGATTTATGCTTATTTTCTTCGTATGATATTCTTAGCAAAAATGTAGTCTACTTTTTTGTTTCGTTAGATGATATTTTCCGTCAATCGCGGTAATCTTCTTTTTTGTTTGTGTGGATTTTGCTTGAAAAAGTAAGAAATAGAATTGTTCATGGGATTTTGATTGCTACTAGAGAGGGAAGAAAATACTTCACAATAATAACCAGAAAGCCGAATTGACAATTAAGAGGGACAATATTATAGTAATTGCTAAAAGTAGAAGAACATTTTTGCACGAATATCTGACTCCATAAATTGGTGATTTGTTAATCTCAAACCACTAAAATCCAAAACTCGAGCTAAAGCTCTCAAACAGTTGGATTTTTGACGTGGTTCTTCGATGTAAAATCACAACAATTTATTACGTATGATATTCTTAGCGAAAGTGTATTCTACTTTTTTGTTTCGCTAGATTTACGAAGAAAAAGGAAAAAGTAGTCGTATTTATGGAAATTTGATTGCTACTAGAGAGGAAAGAATATTTCACAATAATAAGCAGAAAACCGGATTGGCTCAAATATCTAGCTTACGAAAATAAACAAATTCTAAGCTTGTGAATCTGAAATTGCAAACTCGCTAACGCTCAGACAGTGCAATTTCTTAACGATTCACTTCGCTTGAATTTGAGGTTGTTTTCTCCAGATGATATTTTCCGTCAATCGCGGTAATCTGCTTTTTTGTTTGCTTGAAATTAAAAGGGAAAGGGAAAAATATATTGTTCGAGGGTTTTTCATTGCTACTAGAGAGTGGAAATGTATTCTACTTTTTTGTTTCGCTAGATTAAAGAGAAAAAGAAAAGATAAATTTCTCGTGAGATTTTGATTGCGTTGGGAGAGGGAAGAATGTTTTTCTATTTTTAAACTACAAATGTTTCACGTGAAACATTTTAATGAAAATTTCATTAGTGATATAATTTAATTGTAAATGGAAAGAAAAACGACGCTCTGAGAGGCGTTTTAAGGTAGGTAAAATAAAATATAGGTAAAATTATATGGAGGGAAGATGAAAGTTCAAATAATAGCCGTTGGGACGGAATTATTGCTTGGTGAAACTTTGGACACGAATTCTAACTACCTTTCTATTAAAATGAGGGAGTTGGGGTTTGATGTGTACAAGAGGGTTGTGGTTGGCGATAATTATGATAGATTGTTCAAGGAAATCGAAGAAGGATTGAAACAAAATGATTTGATTGTAACTACAGGTGGTTTGGGACCGACTGAAGATGACATTACAAAAAAATGCTGCTGTGATTGTCTTGGCAAAAAAATGGTTCTGAACGAAAAAAGTTATGAGAAATTGAGAAAGTATTTTAACGAAGACGAGAAGGCAATCCAAGGCAACATAAAACAATGTATGTTTCCAGAAGATGCGATTGTTTTTGAAAACTTCAATGGAACAGCAGATTGTGCAATGATTGAACACAATGGAAAGAGAATATTATTTCTTCCAGGTCCACCAGCTGAGATGAAGCCTATTTATGAACAACAAGTGCAAAAAGTTCTGGAACAATTTGCGACAGACTGCATTATTTCTGAAACTTTGAATATCTCTATTCTTGGAGAATGGGACATTAATGAAAGGGTCAAGGATATCATTGAATCGTCAAATAATCCAACGGTCGCTCCGTATTTTAAAAAGGATAAAAGGATACTTAGAATAACTGCAAAAGCATCTGATAGACAAACTGCTCTTTCTATGATTGATGAAAAGAAAAAAGAACTTCGAGATAGACTTGGCATGTATATTTTTGGAGAAAATGATGAAACAATCGAAGAATCGGTCTACAAGGTGTTGAAAGAATACGATTTGTCGATTATGACATCAGAATCCATTACAGGTGGTATGATTGCATCTAAGCTTGTGAATGTGTCTGGAGTTAGCGATTATTTGAAAAGTTCATTGGTGGTGTATTCTAATGAGGCAAAGATAGATCTGCTTGGCGTTAACGCTGAAACTATTGACACATACGGTGTTGTTAGTGAGAATGTTGCGTTTGAGATGGTTGAGAGGATGTTTGAAAAATTTAATGTTGACTGTGCAATATCTACGACGGGTTACGCTTCAGGAGAAAACGCTGGGCTTGTTTATGTTGGCTTGGGATACAAAAATGTGATAAAAACGCTAAAATTACAGCTTCATGGGGAACGCAATAAAATTAGAAATAGAGTTTCAAATCGTGCTTTGGCAGAGCTGAGACTAATGATTTTAGAAAATGTTTCACGTGAAACATTTTAAAACAAATTAGAACTTTATTTGTGCTATAATAAATATGAAAGGAGCTGTAAATTTGAAAACAATATGTGTATTTAATCAAAAAGGTGGAGTGGGCAAAACTACTACCGTCGTTAATTTGTCAGCAGCTCTTGGTTTGAAAGGAAAAAAAGTACTTGTAGTGGATTTGGATCCGCAAGGTAACACGACTTCAGGCTTTGGAATTAATAAGTTTGAGCTTCAAAAAAGCATTTACGATTTGATGGTTCATGACGATTTTGATGAGGATTTTATCATCAAAACTGAAGAAAAAAACGTGGATATAATCCCAGCAACGTCTGATTTGTCAGGGGTTGAGGTGGAACTTATAAACACTGATGATAAAGAAAAAGTGTTATCTAATATACTTTCTAATGTAAGTGGATATGATTTTTGTTTTATAGATTGCCCTCCTTCATTGGGGACGTTGTCTATAAACGCATTGGTGGCGGCAGATTCTGTCCTTATACCTATCCAATGTGAGTTTTATGCGCTTGAAGGCGTAAGTCAACTTATGAATACTATTAATTTGGTGAGAAGTTCACTTAATGAAAACTTAGAAATAGAAGGTATTGTTATGAGTATGTTTGATGGTAGAAATAATCTTAGTTTGGAAGTGGTGGAAGAGGTCAAGAAATACTTCAAAGATAAGGTGTTTACGACTATGATACCGCGTAATATAAGGTTAGCAGAAGCTCCAAGCTATGGAATGAGTGCGTTATCTTACGACAAAAATTCCAAAGGATCTATTGCTTATACGAGACTAGCGGAGGAATTTTTATAATGGTTAGGAAAAAGGGATTAGGAAGAGGCTTAGACGCTTTAATACCACAAAATATTATAGAAACGACAAGTTCTGACTCGATTGTTAATATCGAATTATCAAAAATAATTAGAAGAGAAGATCAACCAAGAACACATTTTGAAAAAGATAAAATACGTGAGTTAGCAAATTCTATCAAAGAGTACGGAGTAATATCTCCGATTATCGTTCGAAAAAAGGACGAAAAATACGAGATTATCGCCGGAGAAAGAAGGTTTTTGGCAAGCTTAGAGGCTGGTTTATCTGAGATTCCTGCAATTGTTAAGGAAATGGAAGATAGTGAAGTGGCAGAGGTGTCGCTTATCGAAAACATTCAACGTGAGGATTTGAATGCTGTTGAAGAGGCCGTCGCTTACAAAAACTTGATGGAAAACTACAATTTAACTCAAAAAGAATTGGCAGACAAATTGTCCAAATCAAGATCATATATTGCAAATACATTGAGACTTCTTAACTTAGATGAGTTGTCATTGGAACACTTAAAAAAGGGCGACATCACATCATCACAAGCTAGAAGTTTACTTGCAATTGACGATATGAAAAAGAGAAAAGCGTTATTGGACAAGCTATTATCCAAGAAGACAAATGTCAGAGAAATAGAAAAAGTGTCCAAGGAAACAGACCCGTTTTTGTTGGATTTGCAAAACAGGTTTTTGGAGAAATTCTCTACAAAGGTTAGAATTAAGCCAAGAAGAAAAGGCGGAAGTATAGAGATAGAATATCTATCTAATGAAGATTTAGAAAGGATTATGGAGATATTAGAGCTATGATGTTTATGGATCAAACTTTAGAAGAATTTATTAAAAATGTAAACTCAAAGGAACTTCCAGGTGGAGGTTCTATCAGTGCATTGACTGCACTTTTGGGAGTAGGTATTGGAAACATGAGTTTCTATCTAACTGAAGACAAGAAATCTTTCAAAGCATTAGACGATGAAACTCAACAAGAAATCAGAAGTCATGTTGACAGACTTACTGAAATTATTGAAGAATTAAAGGAAAAAATGGTTGAAGATACTAAAAGCTTTGACTCTGTTCTTCAAGCATACAAACTACCTAAGGAAACAGACGAAGAAAAAGCTTACAGAAAGAAAATGATAGCCGATGGATACATCATCGCTACAGAATCTCCAATGTCTTCTGCTAGAATTATGATGGAAGCAATGGAACTTGTAAAACAAATTGCAAAATATATCGATAAATATGCAATAACAGACCTTTTAGCAAGTGCATATTTATTACATTCTAGCATGAAATCAGTAATGTTGAACGCTAAAATCAACATGAAACAACTTGGAGATAGTAAGAAAGTAGCTGATGAAATCACAGCATTAGAAGACAAATCAGAAGTTTTATTGAGAGAAATTGAAGAAGTTTCATACAAAAAAATAGGTGAGGTATAATGACTTATTTTGATAATGCTGCGACGAGTTTTCCAAAACCTGAGATAGTTTATGAAAAACTCGATGAAGCAATGAGAGAATTTGCCGCAAATCCGGGAAGAAGTGGACATAAATTGTCACTTAAAATGGATAGGGCGATTTTTAATTCTAGAATGAACATCACAGAATTTGTCGGCGGAACGAATCCTCTAAATTTGATTTTCACATTGAACTGTACAGATAGCTTGAACATGGCAATCAAAGGGCTTGTTAAAAAAGGCGACCACGTTATCACGACATCTTTGGAACACAACTCAGTTCTTCGACCTCTTCACAAAATGCAAGAAGATGGATTTATCGATTTGACGGTTGTTTATGCGGACGAACGTGGGATTTTGGATGTCAACAAAATCGAAGAAGCAATCACTGACAAGACCAGAGTTTGCGTGACAACTGCTATGAGTAACTTGACAGGAACCATCGTTGATTTCTGCAAGATCGGCGAAATTATGCACGCTCACGATATTTTGTACATTGTGGATGCTGCACAAGCTATGGGATATTTGGATTTTGATATGAAAAATATGCCGATAGATGTGTTGTGTTTTCCTGGACACAAATCGTTGTTTGGACCAATGGGAACGGGAGCTATGTATATAAAAGAAGGAATTGATGTCAAAAGCTTAAAACAAGGCGGAACTGGCTCGCATTCACAAGATTTGGAACAACCTGACGAATATCCTGACAGATTAGAAGCTGGAACTATCAACGGACCTGCGATTTATGCACTTTCTGCAGGAGTTGATTTCATCAAACAAGAAGGTTTGAAAAACATTAGAGATCATGAAAATAGTCTTAAAGACAGATTTATAAATGGTTTGAAAGACGAAAAAGGTATCACATTATACGGAAGTTTGGATGAACACCAAGGACCAGTAGTGCCTGTGAATGTTGAAGGAATAGGCTCTAGCCAATTGGCATACATCCTAGATGACAAATACGATATCGCAACAAGAGCTGGAATTCACTGTGCGCCACTTGCACACAAGACGATTCATACACAAGACATCGGTGCAGTTAGGTTCTCATTTGGCCATTTCAACACTGAAGAAGAAGTGGACAAGGCGATTGAAGCGTTGAAAGAAATCAACAGAGGAGACAAAGATGGGGCTATCTAGTGCTATGAACACAATATTGATAATTCTTATGGTGTTTGTGGTATTAGTTTCCGTGATAAATTTCCGTAAAATCAACATCGTCAACAAAAAAGTCAACAGGGTCAAAAGAAGATACGATGCGCTTTTCAGAGCACAAGATGGTGACATTGAAGATATTTTGAATCAAAATTCTACAGATATCGTGGCAAATCAAAAAAGAATCGAAGAATTGTCCAAAACATTGGAATCTGTGGAAACTTTACAAGCAATATCACTTCAAAAAATCGGACTTGTTAACTATGATGCGTTTGAGTATTTGACTAACAAACTTTCATATTCACTATGTTTGTTGGATGCCAATGACAACGGGCTTATAATCACATCGATTTTCGGAAGAGAACAATCTACAAGCTACATCAAAATCATAACAAACGCTAAATGTAGCGAAAAACTAAGCGAAGAAGAAAATGAAGCTTTGAAGAAAGCTTTAAAATAGAACATTATTATAAAGGAGAAGAAAATGGATATATTTGAATCATTGAAATCAAAAATCTCAGGCAAAAACTTAAAGATAGTATTTCCTGAAGGAGAAGAATTAAGAATTTTAAAAGCAGTAGCGAGATTGAACGAAGAAAAAATCATTACTCCTGTAATTTTAGGTGATGAAGAAAAAATCAAAGAATTAGCAAACCAAGAAAACTTGAACATTGAAGGGGTTAAAATCATCAATCCACTAAATGCTTCTGATTTCGATGAAAAAGTAGACAAATTTGTTGAAAGACGTAAAGGCAAAAACACTGAAGAACAAGCAAGAACTATGCTTAAAGATGTAAACTACTACGGAACAATGATGCTTTATTGTGACGAAGTAGACGGACTTGTATCAGGCGCAGTTCACTCAACTGGAGACACTGTAAAACCAGCACTTCAAATCATCAAAACAAAACCAGGTACAAAACTTGTATCAGGAGCAATGGTTATGATTGGACCAAACGGCGAAAGATACGTATTCTCAGACATCGCCATCAACATCGAATTGTCCGAAGAACAATTAGCAGAAGTTGGGGTTGTAAGTGCTGAAACTGCAAAACTATACGATATCGATCCAAAAGTTGCATTCCTTTCATTCTCTACAAAAGGTTCTGCAAAACACCCATTTGCAGAAAAAGTTGCCAACGCTACTAAACTTGCCCAAGAAATGGCACCAGAACTTCCAATCGATGGAGAATTACAATTTGACGCTAGTATCGTTGAATCTGTAGGAAAACAAAAAGCTCCAGGTTCAAACGTAGCAGGTAATGCAAATGTGTTCGTATTCCCAGATTTACAAGCAGGTAACATCGGATACAAAATTGCTCAAAGATTAGGAAAATTTGAAGCAATAGGACCAATCTTGCAAGGAATGGCAAAACCAGTTAACGATTTGTCTCGTGGTTGCAACGAAGAAGACGTGTACAAGCTAGCTATAATAACAGCTGCTCAAGCATTATAAAGTGAAAAATAATAGACTGTTCACGCTAATAACATATGTCATATTCTTGCTGTTTTCTGGATTTTTAGTAGAAATCGCAGTATCAGGTAAGAATTTCACAAGAATTATGCTAGTAGTTTTCGTAGCATCGTTATTAGTCGTGACTAAAATGATTTACGACAGAAGAGATGAGGACATATCATCTTTGAAGGAATTGAGATTGTATTTGGTTGCAAGTGCAGTGGTTTCCATAATGGCAATAGTCAAATATTTGAAAGAATTTTCATTGAGTAGAATATATATGCCATTTGCGTTTGCAATAATCATACATCTAGTTTATACAATAATATACAAAAATAAATCAAAAACACAAAGATAGGTGAAAGCCTATCTTTGTCTATAAGGAGATAAAATGGAGTTAATTAATTTCATATATATGTTCTTCTTTTATGCAGTAATCGGATATATTTGGGAAGTAATCTGGGTAAGCGCTGGACAAAAGAAACTCACAAACAGGGGGTTCTTGTACGGACCATTACTTCCGATATATGGATTTGGAGCAGTGTTCATCACGCTTTTTGTGGACCACGCAATAGCAAGATTCAACGACTCCTACATCGTAATATTTTTCTCAGGACTTATAATCGCTACGGCACTGGAGTTCGTAACAGGATATTTGATTGAAAAAATATTCAAAGTAAGATATTGGGATTACACAGAAAGATTTATGAACATCAAAGGGCTAATATGCCTCAGATCATCACTGTTTTTCGGAGTAATGTCCATATTCATGATGAATTATTCCAACAAATACATACTTGAACTCACTGAAAAAATCAAAAACAGCAACTACAACTTCGTGATTTACATTCTTATCGCGATATTTGCTGTAGATGTTGTGATTTCAGTAAAACAAGCTTATGGATTTAGATATATAATTGAATATCAAGAAAAAATGGAATCCTACTTGAAAGAAATCAGAAAAGATGTCAAGCTCAAAGCGTTGGAAGGATCACAAACGCTTGAAGCTGATTTGTCGGGACTTAAAAGTGCACTTCGTGACAGGATAGAACAAGTGGAAATCAAGAAATCCTTCATCGAAAACAGCGCCAAAATATTAGAAGACAGAATTGAAAGAGAAACCAACCTCAAAGAAAAGCTAAAAACTTTGTTGGATGAAAGAGTTGAAAGCGCTGAAAAGATCGATCTAATCCACGATAGAATCGACAAAGTTTACGATAAAAGGCTTAAAAGATTACAAACTCACCAAAAAAACATACAAAGAGTTGCAAAGAGAAACGATATAACTTACAAAAAATAAAAATAAGCAGATGTCTTATACGGCATCTGCTTTTGCTGTATCCAAAACACATATTTATACAGAATTATTTTGCATAAAATTTCATTATTTCTTCAGCACACTTTTCGCTATTTTCATTATTTATTTCCAGCTCAAAATCTTTTGATTTGACTGCGTAATTGATGTCGTAGTACTTTGTAATTAAGCTTTCTATCACATAATCGTAGTCTTCGTCCTCTAGTTTATTAATCAAAATGGAGGAGTTATTCTTGCCAATGTATTTGGACAAATGATTTATCCCTTTTTTGATATCCTCCAAAGCATTAGAATTTTTCAAATAATCTGTTTTTATTCTATCTATTCTATCTTGAAGGCTTGAATTTATCATAACTTGATGATGTGAACCGTTGTATTTTTGTCTCAAAGATTTGGGAACATTAATTCTTCCTATTTTGCTACTTTCACATTCCACAAAAACAGGTTCATTATCAAAACTTTTGAGCTTATCAAACAACAAACTTTCGAACATTTTTTGCGATGGTTGATTTTTCAATCCGGCATTTCCAAGGATGGAGCCTCTGTGGTTTGCAAGTTGTTCCAAGTTGAGGACGTTTTTGCGAGAATTTTCTAAAATATTCAGAATTTCTGTCTTGCCAACACCAGTGTAGCCTTTGATATTTACGTATTCGTGTGAATTAATAAGCTTATCTAAGTTTTCAATAATATATTTACGATACGCTTTGTATCCTCCTTTTAGCCTGTAAATGTCAAGTCCCATTGATTTCATTATGTTAAAAAGCACAGTACTTCTCATGGAACCTCTGTAGCAAAACAAGCACACGTTGTGATTTTCGCTCAAATCCAACAACTTCACGTAAATGTCTTCTAGTTTTACAGATGCATATCTTATCGCCAATTTCTTTGCACATTCGTGATCTCCTGCATCATAAATCGTTGAGATTTCCACTCTTTCCTCGTTATTTAGTATCGGAATATTAATAGATCCTGGTATGGTTTCTTTCTGAAACTCGTACTCGCTTCTAACATCGACAAATATTATATTTTCCATATTTATAAGTTCTTCATAAGTATTTGCTACGAACATTTTGGCCTCCAAGGTACTAATTATACACCTTTTAGTGCGTTTGTAAAAGGTGTTGGAAATAAATTAGTGGAAATTTTTTGGCTGATTATATAGGTAATAGGGTGTTCAATAATACAAAAATCTAACTAAAACTAGTGATAAAAAGAAAATATTATGATAAAATTAAATTAATCAAAAGGAGATGTGTGACTATGAAAAATATTGAATATATTTGTAAATGGTGTTTGGGAGTAAGTTTTGCATTAATCACTTTATATGTAATAAAAATATGTATATTTAGTGATTATATTGCAGAATTCATAGCAGCCAAAGCGCTACCGTTATCAATTGTATTAGTAGCTATATCAATTCTATTTTTCTCTATAGGATATGAGAATAGAGCGTAGATATCAGAAGGTGAATATTAAAAATTGTTGATAGATGTAAAAAAATGTACCCTCATTATTGGAATAACCAGTAATGAGGGTATTTTCAGTAAAAAAAGGACTTGCAAATCGCAAGTTCTCAATTAAAAATTAAAATACATTCTAATAAGTCCAAGTATCAATATATGAACTGGATAGAATAGATAATTTACCAATTTGTTTTGTTTTCCGCGTTCTCCGTTGTATGTCACAGTAAAGGCGAATCCCAAGAAGGAATACAATTCTTTGATAATCGACAAATATCTAAGACCCGCGGAAATAACAGGCTTGTCGTAGAAAATGTAGAACAAGTAAGCTAGAATTATCGCGTGATAATCGTAGTCCAAGCTTAAATACATTGCCAAGAATCCGAAAACAGCGACGATTGCAACAGATGCGATATACCAAAGTATCCTGTTTTTAAACTTATCTTTAATATGATCGATTATCCACACAGTTACAAGACACAATGCCAACGTGAACATCATATTGTTCCAGTACGGATCGAATAATACCTTCGATGTGAAAATATCGAATGGAACTTCTGAAATTATCCCAAAAACCAACAAGTTTCGAAGATATTTTGCTCTGTTGTGCGTCTTGAAAAATCCTTCCACAATGAAAAATATAAAAATAGGAAATGCAATTCTTCCTAATATCGATAAAAAGTTAGAGATATACAACAATGCTCCTTTTCCATTTAAAAAATGCGTTACAATCGAGTTGTTAACATGATCTATCAGCATCGATGTAAACGCAATGTATTTTAGCTGAGCTGCGTTAAATATCTGAAATTTTTTTAATTTATCGTGTTCAAATCTTTTATTTATGTCCATTTGTCCTCCTTAAATTTTGAGTATACTGTATGATATAATAATTTGAACAAATTTGCAATATTTTCATTTATAGAAATTAAGAGAATAACTAAATCGATAAATTATACATACACAACAAAGAGTATATAACCTTTAAAATAGTATATAATAAAATAAAAATGGGGTGAAAATTCATGGAATATATACGCGTAACAAAAGACAATATAGAAAATGAACATATATGTTGTGCATTATCAAACAACAAAGATATTCAAGTTTGTTCGAAGAAAGAATGGATGAAAAGCTGCTTTGACGATGGTCTTGTATTCATCAAATCAGAAAAAAGGGGTAAATGTTTCATTGAATACATACCAGCTGAAAATGCGTGGATACCAATTGAAGCAGATGATTATATGTATATTGATTGTTTTTGGGTTTCAGGAGCTTTAAAAGGCCACGGATATTCAAATGATTTGCTCAATCAATGTATCCAAGACGCAAAATCACAAGGTAAAATTGGCCTGTGTATACTTTCTTCTAAAAAGAAAAAGCCATTCCTATCTGATCCAAAATATTTATCAAAAAAAGGATTTCGTGTAGCTGATGAGTCTGACTGTGGAATAAATCTAATGTATTTGCCATTTGATGAAAATAATTCAATCCCGAAATTTAAAACACAAGCCAAAAATCCACACATCGAAGAAAAAGGATTTGTCTTGTATTATACCAATCAATGCCCATTTAATGCCAAATACGTGCCTATTATAGAGAAAATTGCACAAGAAAACAACATTTCCTTCAAAACAATTCACATCCATTCCAAAGAACAAGCACAAATAGCTCCCACTCCATGCACAACTTATGCGTTGTTTTATGATGGAAAATGGATTACCAATGATCAACAGAATGAAAAGAAATTTTTGAAATTAATTGAAAAAGTTAAAAATAGTTAATTTAAAATATTGATTTGAGAGTATAGGATAAAATATTTTAACCGTTACCTGATACTTAAAATTTAAAAAATGAAATTTATAACTAAATTTTTTTGTTTTGTGTTAGCACACTAACAATTACTTTAATTAGTGTTAGTGTGCTAACTTTTTTTTATCAAGAAATATGGTTTAATAATAGTACAAGGAGGATGGTTATGGAAAAGGATATAGTAATTGTTACTAATAATAGTTATGTAATTAACGAATACGACAACACTATTAATATCGACGGGGAATATTTGGATGTGCTTTATAAGGTAAGAGATCTCACACATTTGGGGTATTCTTTGGTTACTCATCCTCTAGCTGCATCGATTAGGATGTTTTATTCGCCGGTTAGAAGTGTAGTTATGAGAAAAGGTTTTTCGGAAAGGTCAATTGAAATTATTGAAAACTCTATCGAAAAATATATCAACACTATGGGAGTTCGAAAGCCAGATTACAGAAATGGTGAAGATTATTGTACTCTCGATGCGGTTCTTCTAAAAGAAGGTATAGAGAATTAATGAAGGAGTTGGGGTTATGAAATTAGAATATCAAAACTGTCTGATTGAAGATGTTAAATTTTCTGATACTACCAAGGTAGAAAATAAGACTCTTTTTATCAACAAAGATGAAATGATCGATTTTTTAAAGGATGTCGATTTTGTAACAGAAATTAGCATTGACTTGGCTAAACCTGGCGAAAAAACTAGGATTATTCCAGTTAAAGACTGTATTGAACCTAGATTTAGAGTTGGTAGAACTAATAAGTTCCCAGGTGTTACAGGTGAAATCGAACAACTTGGGGACGGTATTACTAAAATCATGAAAAATGTCGCTGTGGTTACTGTAGGAGATGTGGTTGGTTTCCAAGAAGGAATTATAGATATGTGGGGAGAAGGAGCAGACTACACTCCATTTTCCAAGACTTTGAATGTGGTTGTGGATATTAAAGTTCAAAAAGATATCGAACCTCACGAACACGAAACTTGTGCTAGACTTGTAGGTTTGAAGTCAGCCGAATACTTGGGATATGCTCTTGAAAATGTAGAGTGTGATAATTCAGAAGTCTTCGAAATTCAAGATATTAAAACAGAAGCAGAAAGACTTAAAGATCTTCCAAGAGTCGTGTATGCACAAATGATGATTGCACAAGGTTTACTTCACGATGTGTACATTTACGGAGTAGATGTTAAGAAGATTTTACCTACACTTCTTCATCCTAATGAAGAGCTAGACGGTGCAGTTGTAAGCGGTAACTGTGTAGCTGCTTGCGATAAAATCACAACTTATCAACACCAAAACAACTCAGTAATTAAGGAATTGTACAAGGAACATGGCAAAAATATTAATTTTGTAGGAGAAATTATGGTTCCAGAACTTACTACATTGGATGGTAAATTTAGAACTTGCGATTACACTGTTAAGCTTTGCAAGATGTTAGCAGCAGATGGTGTAGTAATTTCTGAAGAAGGTTATGGTAATCCAGACTCTGACTTGGTTATGATATCTTCAGGATTAGAAAAAGCCGGAATAAAATCGGTACTTATTACTGATGAATGTGCTGGATGGGCAGGAGATTCTCAACCTTTGGCAGATGCTAAGAAGGAAGCGTGTGCTGTAGTATCTACGGGAAATGTATCTCATCTTGTTCATTTGGATAAGCCGGATAAAATTATTGGTAATGTAGAAGCCATTAAGAACTTGGCTGGTGGATGGGATGGATGCTTGGATGAGGAAAAAGGAACTATCGTATGCGAACTTAACGCCGTTACTGGTTCTACATCTGAAATAGGATTCCACAATCTTACAGTTAAGCTTTACTAGGAGGTTTTTATGAAAAAAATATTATATTATGTAAATCAGTTTTTTGGACAAATAGGAGGAGAAGACAAAGCTGATTATAAGCCTCATTTTGAAGACAAACCGATCGGTTGTGCGCAAGCTTTTGATAAGGCTTTGGTAGATGGTCAAGTTGTTGGAACTATCGTTTGTGGTGACAACTATTACAACGAACATAAAGAAGAATCAGACAAATTTATATTGGATGTATTTGAAAAAATAAAACCTGATATTGTCGTAGCAGGACCTGCATTTAACGCTGGTAGATATGGTATGGCGTGTTCTGGAGTTATCAATTTATTAAAAGACAAAGACATCCCACTTGTAACTGGAATGTACATTGAAAACCCAGCTGTAGATATGTGTAGACTTCACAGCTACATCATTGAAACTGCGGATTCTGCAGCAAAAATGAGACAAGCCATAAAAGAAATGGTTACTTTGACAAATAAAATTATTGAAGGAAAGAAACTTTCTCCAAAAGAAGATAATTACCTTTCACAAGGTAGACGTTTGACAGAATTTTCTGACAAAATCGGTGCACGTCGTGCAGTGGAAATGCTTCTTAAGAGATTTAACGATGAAGAATTTGAAACAGAACTTCCAATGCCAGAATTTGACGAAGTTGAACCAGCAGCTCCAATAGCTGACATGAGTAAGGCTACTATAGCACTTATCACAACAGGTGGTGTTGTTCCTGAAGGAAACCCTGACAAAGTTCAATCAGCATCAGCTCAAAAATGGGCAAAATACGATGTAAGTGATTTGGATGAATTAAAAGGTAAATTCATAACAATCCACGGTGGATTTGACCCTGTATATTGTAATGCAAAAGCAGACAGAGTTGCACCTTTGGATCAGCTTACAAGACTCAAAAAAGAAGGCGTAATAGGAAATGTGTTCAAATATTTCTACACTACAACAGGAACAGGAACATCTGTTGCCAATGCTAAGAGATTTGGTAAGGAAATTGGACAAGAATTGAAAGATGCTAAAGTTGACGGCGTTATAATGACTAGTACCTGAGGTACTTGTACGCGTTGCGGTGCAACGATGGTAAAAGAAATCGAAAGATATGGTATCCCTATAGTTCATATGGCTACTATAACTACAATTTCACAATCAGTAGGAGCAAACAGAATTGTACCTACAGTCGCAATTCCATACCCAGTCGGTAATCCAGAATTGAAATCTCGTGAAGATGGTTTAAGAGAAGAATTGGTCGAAAGTGCAATCAAGGCATTAGAAACAAAAGTCGACAAACCGACTATATTTAAGTCTTAATGGGGGTGTAATTATGAGCGACAATAGAGGTAATTGGAATAGTAGATTTGGTTATATCATGGCGGCAGCTGGATTTTCCATTGGATTGGGAAATGTGTGGAGATTTCCATATCTAGTTGGTACAAATGGAGGGGGAGCGTTCGTATTAGTTTATATTCTAATATGTGTGTTCATAGGGATACCTCTATTCTATATGGAAGTTACACTTGGTAGAAAAGCGCAAGCGAGTCCAATTGCAGGAATGAGAAATCTAACTAAAAAAGGCAGCCCTTGGGTAAGTTTCGGTTGGCTTGGAGTATTGAGTGCGTTTTTCATTCTAACTTACTACATTCAAATAATGGGTTGGATATTAAACTATCTTGTAAAGATGCTTACAGGTGAAATGACAGGATTTACAGCAGCACAGTACACTGAAAACTTTGGTAAAATGTTGGATTCTCCAATGACGCTTCTAATATTTACATTGATTTGTACAATCATAATTGGTGTCATTTCAGCTAAAAACTTAAACGACGGATTGGAAAAAGCTTGTAAATTTATGATGCCAGCATTATTTATAATGCTAATAGCAGTTGTAATTAGATCAATAACTCTTCCAAATGCAGTGGAAGGTGTTAAATGGTATATGAACGTTGATTTCTCGAAAATAAATGCAGAATCTATACTCGCAGCACTAGGACAATGCTTCTTCTCAGTAGGAATCGCAAGTGGTGGTGCATTTGTATACGGATCTTATCTTAACAAAGACTCAGACATACCAACAGATGGATTAATGGTTATAGGATTTGACACACTAGCAGCTCTTATCGCTGGATTTGCAATATTTCCAGCAGTATTTGCACTAGGATTACAACCAGATTCAGGATCAAACCTATTATTCGTAACTATGAGTAACGTGTTTATGAATTTGCCATTCGGAAGATTTTTCGGAGTATTGTTCTTCTTATTGATGTTCTTTGCAGCGTTATCATCCGCATTAGGATATTTGGAACCTGTAAGTTCATCATTTACTGAATTACTTAATATTGACAGGAAAAAAGGCGTAATCTACGCACTAACATCAATATTTGTTGTGGGATTGTTAACTATATTTGGACAAAACATACTAAAGTCAGTCACAATAATGGACAAAAACTTGTTTGACTTTGCAGACTTCTTATCAGGAAATATATTAATGCCACTTGGCGCTATAGCGTTGATACTTTACACTTTATTCAAATGGAAATTCGATGTATTTAGAGAAGATGTAAATAACGGAGCAAATTCTATAAAAGTGCCTAAGTTTATGAAATACGTATCATATGTTTTACCATTTGTATTGATAATAATATTCCTTAAAGGACTAGGAATATTCTAGTAAAACAATTTCATATCTCTTATATAAAATACCAGAGTTAGATATCATTCTAATTCTGGTATTTTGATGTGTAAAATATTAGTTAAATGATTTACACTAAAAAATTTTTTTGTTAGAATTTAAGTAAGAGAAGAGGGTTTTAAATGAAAATATTAGACTTTAAACTATTCAATAATATATCGGACAGATCAAAGAGAGAGCTACTTAAATTAGATGTTTTTTCGAAAAACTATGAATCTGGTGAAAAGGTTCTTAGCAAGGAAGAAGATTTGAAGCATGCAATGTTTATTGACAAAGGTTGCTTAAAAGCGTGTGAATACACCATAAATGGAAAGGAAATAGTGTCTTCATACTATTTTGCTGGGGACGCTTTTCCCTTTTACTTGTATTTTGGACACACTAAAAAGTTTCCATACGATGTATATGCTACCAAGAAAACAAAAGTGTACTTCTTGCCACTAAAAGAGTTTGAGAAAATCATGGATACAGACATCGTCCTAACGAAAAATATACTGAAATTTGTAGCCGAATACACTTGTTTTAACAAGCTTGTAATCAGAGCGACTCAATATTCAAAAGTATCACAGAGGCTAGCTTATTGGATACTCCATTTGCAAGAAGTGGATTATTTGAAACTTCCAACCTCACAAACTATGCTTGCAGATATTCTTCGCGTCAACAGACCAAGCTTGAATCAAGAATTGAAGAAGTTCGCTGAAGACAAGGCGATTTATATTGAAGGGATGGATATAATTGTGATAGAGCGCGATTATTTACGAAAAATGATTGACTAGCTTTATCGACTGAAATCAACCAATACTTTACAAAAAATGTTTATTTTAGCTAAAAATATAATATAATATTGTTATGGAGGAAAATATGGAAACCATAATAGTTTTGATGTTGATAGCTAAGTGTTTGATGGATTTATATTTGAAGAGATTGTCCATCAAAAACGTTGGAGTGTTTGCGTTGATTTCGGTGTTTTTGTATGCGATTTTCCGCATTACGAATACTACATCAAACTACGACTTTGCTTTATTACTTGGCTGTAGCGACATGATGGTTGATGATTTCAAAACTAATGAGGTGTACTGGATTAATGCTTTGTTTTTCATCATTTGTAGTATTATTGTTTCTGTGTTTTCGAGATTTTTCCTGACGAGTTTTCTGCTATTATTGGTTATTTTGATGCTTAATTTTTTCACTAAGGAAAAGTTTATGGGTAATGTGGATTGTTTGATTATTCTAGGACTTGGCATGAGCAAAAGTTTCACTGATTTGGTGAGTTTTGTGTTTTATCTTGGGATTATTAGTGGAATCAGGGCTTTGATTTATATTCTAAGAAAAGAAGAGAATGAGGAGATTGCATTCATTCCTGTGATTTGGTCTTCTTTTTTGTTGTATGTGGTGATGGGAAATGTTTTCTAGATTAAAAATGAAAGCTAAGGCATTCAGTTTAATAGAGGTGATGGTGAGTCTGTTCATTATTTCTGTTGTGATTATGACTTGCGTTTTAAAATACGACTTCAAAACTGATGTTGCAAGTAGAAAAGAGATTAATACGCTTGTTAGCGATTTGAAAAGTGCCAGAAGTGTTGCGATGAATTCGGGAAGAAGTATTCAATTTCGATTCGACACAAATTACTATTATTTTTACGATTCTAATAAAATGAAGAATCTTTTTGAAAGAGAATTGAAAAATGGGACATTTCGATTAAATAAAGATGGAGCAAATACTATAGACCTTGGAAATATTGGCGCAAATATATCCAAATCATCTGCAGCGACACATTTTCCGACTATTTATTACGAAACCAAAAACAAAAACAAAACATACAAGATTAATTGTTACATAGCGACAGGGAGAGTGGATGTGGATGAGACGAAAAAATAAGGGATTTACACTGCTTGAGGTTTTGTTTGCGTTGTTTTTGGTGAGTCTTTGTGTCGTAGTGTACTATCCACAGCTTAAAAATGTGATTACGATGCAGGATAAATCCTACACTGAAAATGTTGTGCTACGTGATTTGGACAATTCTGTAGAATATTTGAAAGCGCACGATGATGTGGATGATTCAATTGTTGATGAGAATTCAAAAGTCGTTGTAACAAAGGATGATGTGGGAGATTTGGTTAAGGTAAATGTCAGTGTAACTAATGGAGATATCACGAAAGATGTGTCATTTTACAAAGAAAAGTAGGGGATTTACGTTGCTTGAAGTTATGGTGAGTTTGTTCATATTCTCCGTAGTGTTGGGTGTGATTTTCCTATCGTTTAAGACTAATTTTAAAATTATGCAGTCAAGTGCAAATCTGAAAAACAACGTGGACGATGTCGACCACTGCGCATATTACATAAAAAACGAAATCGAAAGGTCGAGGTCTGTAATTACAGAAAAGCCTAATTGGACTCATTTCGACCAATCAATGGGATTTGTACTAGTAAAATATATTGATGATAAGCAAAACTATGTGTATTTTACAAAAGAAAACGGCAAAATCATACGATACGCTTTTACAGATCCCAGTAGCTTTGATGATTTAAAAGAACACGGGCCCAACGGTAGGATAACTCAGAACAAACTCAAGGACAACGCCGATGATTTCACATTTAGTCATGACGACAACTATATTTATTTAAAAGAAAATGGGAAGAAACTGGTAGTCTACATCGGAGATAAGGTAAAATGAAACGAAAATCCAAAGGCTACATCACAATTTACGCTCTCTACATGATATTCGTGTTGATGATTGTCATTGCGTTTTTGATAGTTCAAGTGAAAAACATCAGAACTGTGAACGCCTACAAATACAACTACATTCAAGCCAAGGCGATTGCTTATTCAAAGGTTCGAATCATCAATCAAAGGAAACTTTTTGATGAAGAATTGAAGAAAAATTCTAAAAGTGACACATTTTACATTCAAATCACAGATATCCCAGAACTAAGTAGTAAGACTAAGGTCGATTATTACGAAGAGAAAGATGGAGCAACAAAAATCTTCTCATTTACAAGCAAATATCCAGACAATAAAGGATCCAGAGTAACGACTAGAATGGTGTATAATAGGAAAAATCCTTTTGAAAAAAGAATTATATCAGAAGAAAAAATCAATGAACTGTTGCCGGAAATCATTGAAGGAAAGAAAAGCATCGGAATAAAAGATTGTTTAATATTTTCATTGAATGATGAAACGTATTTCGTGGACAAAAAGATTGCTGATGAAAAATACAATGAATTCGTAGCCGAAAAGACAAATCAAAACAACGAAGAAGTTTCGGAAGATGAAAAGGAAAATGGCTCTGAAGAAAATGAAGGAGATAAAAAAATAGAAATAGATGATGAATTTCTGACTAAATTAGTACAATTTTCCAGAAAAGAGAAAAACATTCTAATTGATTCAGAAGATATCACGATACTTAACGATGTTACAATAGATGGAGTGTTCATCGATAAGTGTAATGTTTATTATGTGAAAAATGAAAAAGTTCAAAAAACTCCTGAAATTACGGTTAATGGAATATTGATACTCAAAAATTCCAACGAAGATAACTACAAAGTAAATGGAGAGTATTTATCAACGAAAGAGGTCGACATAAAATTTACAGAAGACAAAACAATATACACGAGTAAAAAATACGAGTTTGCGGGTAGTTATTACAAATAATCGATGGAATGATTGAAACTCTACTTTGAAATGATGTATAATATATATATGATAAGCGAAAAAGGGAGGGTTTGCTTATGAATAAGTTTAAAAAAATAGGTGAAATGAATAGCAAACAATCTGAGCTTTACGATAATGTATACGAGATTTTCGAGTTCATGGGAGAAACACTGGAACTTCCGAAAAATCGATTCAAAAATAAAAAACACGGCTTGTTTAAAATGGGATTATTAGCTTTTATCATCACAGCTATTTTGGAATATTATTCAAGCTTTGACACAATTGCATTTATCAGAAGAAACTATCTTGTAGGATACATTTATTTTGCGCTAAGATGCGTGTTCATATTTGCGTTTGCTATTTTTAAATTCAAAATAATTTACAGAGTAGCTAACAAGTTTTTCGTAAAAGATGATTGGCGAGAAGACGAAAACTACAGCATATTGCTATTAGTTATGTTTCAAGCAGCGATGTCAATGGCACTTTATCCACTGGGAGTTTACATTGTTATTGCAGAAGCTTTCGTTATATTGTTGTTTTTCTTGGGACTTAACATCAAAAACTTCAAATTTGAGAAAATACCTTACGTCATTATCACATTCATGTCTTTGTATATTGGGTTGAGATTTGTTAGACTTTTCATTTACAACATAGTGATAAATTGGATAGAAACTACAAACATTGTTTTCTTATAACACAAGCGCTCACAACTGTGGGCGTTTTTTGAATGCAAATACATACAAAAATTAAAAAGGTAAGCCTCAAAGCCTACCTTTTTAAATAGAGAATTTTAAATGAAATGGTTAGTTAGCTAATTTATAAGTGATAACAACAGGTGTTTTATCAGCTGGAACTGAATCAGCCAAAGTGTATTTTACTCCGTCTTTTTCGTCAGCGCCAATTAATTGTGATGCGTTTGAAGTTATTCCCAAAGGACAACTTTGTAAGCATGTCATGCAACCTGTATTCATATCTTTTGCTGGTTTTTGGTTACCACCAAATCTGATGTCGATTTCTTTTCCTGAAGAATCTTTGATTACATCGTTGATTCCTAATTCGTTATCAGAACCTTGGAATTTGAATGAAATATCGATCTTGTCACCTTTAACGGCTTCTTTTCCCATGTTATCCATTGTAACGTTGTTGCCTGGTTTTGCACCGATTTTTTCTAATGCATCGTACAAATCATTTTGGTTAGAATAAGATACAAACATTGATTGTTCGTTGTTCTTACCTGATTTTGCTACAATAGCATGCATTGTGCTTTCTTTTTTGAATTTATCGTTAACTTCAGCGTAAACTTTGATTTGTTTGTTAGCTTCGTCAACAATCATAGGATTATCAGCAGTTGGTTCTTGTGCTTCTTCCTTCTTTTCTTCAGTCTTTTCTTCAGTTTTTTCTTCTTTCTTTTGTTCAGTTTTTTCTTCTGTCTTTTGTTCTGTAGAAGAAGTTTGTTTATTATCTTCCTTAGAACATCCTGCGAACATTAAACTTGCCATTAATAATAATGCCAAAATTTTGAATTTCTTCATTAAAGTCATCTCTTTTCTTAAAAATTGTTTATTGTTATTTGTTTCCTCATTAATATTATATCTATATTTTATCATAGTTTCATCACTTCATTTATTGCAAAATCTAATAAATAACATACTATTTATAAGCTGAGTAAATAAATGAAATCTACGGTATAATAATGAAAGAGGTGATATTTGTGAAAAAATACGGAGAAGACGTGGCAATTGTAGAGGAAAATCCCAAACCTACGAAAATTTACGACAATAATATGCGTCAAGGAGAGGAAATCGTAATAAAAAAAGGAACGCCTACGATCAAGAAATTGTACTACGAAAATATCAACGGACAACCTACAATTAAAAAAGAAGAAATAATCGAAGAAGGCTCTCCAACTGTGATAAAAGTCGGAACAAAAGGGATAGTCAACGATTTGGATGTCACAAAATCAGATATATAATGTGATAAAATTCTTGGTTTGTGGTATAGTTATAGTAGAAATGAATTGTTGAATTCATTCAAATTTACAAGGGGGAAATATTATGGCAAGCTTAAAAGGTACAAAAACAGCTACTAATTTAATGGCAGCATTTGCAGGGGAAAGTCAAGCAAATATGCGTTATACATATTTTGCTAACACAGCAAAAAAAGAAGGCTACGTTCAAATTTCTATGATTTTTGAAGAAACAGCAAGAAATGAAATGGCTCACGCAAAAAGATTCATGAAATTCTTGGCTGAAGATTTACAAGACGCTGAAATAGAAATCGAAGCAGGATTCCCAGTTCACTTAGGAGACACTAAGAGTAACCTAAAATCAGCAGCAGAAGGAGAACACTTCGAAAATTCTGAAATGTATCCAGAATTCTCAAAAATCGCTGAAGAAGAAGGATTCAAGGAAATCGCACGCGTATTCACTGAAATCGGAGAAGTTGAAGAAGCTCACGAAAAAAGATACAGAAAATTATTAGAAAACATCGAAAAAGATAGAGTATTCGAAAGAGAAGAAGTATACTTATGGAAATGCAATAACTGTGGCTACATTCACGAAGGTAAAACAGCACCTAAGAAATGCCCAGCATGTGATCACCCACAAGGATTCTTTGAAATCTTCAAAGAAACTTATTAAAATCAGACAATATTAGTAAAATCAAAGTCCTCAAAGGTTACTTTTAAACCTCTGAGGACTTTTTGTCTTAAATATTACTAGTTTTTTCGCAAATAATATTCTTCGCTAAATTTCTTATCTTTGCTTTGATGCTTTCTATATTAATCACGATAATACCTCTATATATTTTCTTACATCCTCTTCAATATTAAACATCCTACTGTATTTAATAAGTCTTCTAAGATTTTTGTTATTTGATTTAAAATATCTTGTAATTCCATCCGTGAAAATTTGAGTATCAATTTTTTTCCTGTTCATTACAATATCGCAAATCGTCCTATCTATATCGTAGACAGCAACGTTATTTCCCAATGGAGTTTCAATTTCTGAAATTCCCACATCAAAAAATTCTTTTTGAATATAATGCAACTTCAAATTCTTATATCTTTTTTTAATATGACTGGCATTATAACCCTGTGGAACGGATATATGAAAAATATTTGTCGTCCTGTCTGATAAATCATGAAGATATAACGCTGTTTGATGTGAAAAAACGATCCTCTTGCTTTTAGAAGAAATCAGAACGAAATCATCAGTCAATTCTCCATTAACTTGGTAAACTCCAGGTCGTAGCCTTTCCAATTTGCCAACATTTGATAAATCTGACAAAAATTGTCTGTGATAGCCAAGTTTCATCGCATCTTCATTTGTAATTATTGAATTATTTTCTAGATGATTTTTCAATGCATTCATATATCTCACCGTCACTTTCGCTTTAATTATACAATATTAAAGCGAAAGTGTAAACAACACACAAATCATACCAAAATTTTACACACAATTTTCCAACATTTTACCCAAAACATTGACAATTAGCTAAAAATAGTATATAATTTCATTGTAATTATTTATCTATGGGTACCAAATACAATTATTTGGTAGTTTTTATCTGATGACTATTGCTCGATAAAGAGCCTGGAAAGCATCTGATGTGATACTCTTATAGGCTAAAAAGAACAATAAGGTTCAGAGTTTTTACAAGAAAAAATCAGCAAACAAAAAAGCATCAAAACCAGAGATTGCAAAGGCAAGTTAAACTTGAACCGCAGTCTTTTTTTCGTGGTCAATTTTAACTTCCTAATTTCTAAACGGGGGAAGATAATATGCTTAGTAGAATGCTAAAATTTTTCGGATTAAGTAAAAAAGGATTATTAAAAATAATCTTAGGATGTGCAATAATGGCGTTCGCAGTAGTGAACGTACATAAACAATCAGGCGTAACTGAGGGCGGAGTGCTTGGAATGATGTTGTTCTTGAACAAAATCTTCGGATTTGACCAATCAATAACATCAGTAGTATTGGATGTGAGCTGCTACGTTCTTGGATTTTCAATAATGGGATTTGATTTTGTGAAGAAAGCTTTCGTAGCCACAATATCATTTGCCGTATTTGCGAAATTTTTCAATATTATAGGGCCGGTGTTGCCAAGTATGTACGATATGCCATTGTTAGCAAGTATTGTCGGAGGAATCTGTATCGGATTAGGATGCGGACTTGTAGTAAGTGAAGGTGGAGCAGCAGGTGGCGATGACGCCTTAGCAATGACGATATCCACTAAATCGGGACTCAAAATATCATTAGCGTATTTGTTCTCGGATATAACAGTGTTGGCACTGTCACTTTTATACATTCCAGTCGACAGAATTATGTTCTCACTTTTGACAACTGTAATATCATCATTTTTGATAGGACAATTCGAAGTGGAACTTCCAAATTCAGAAATCAAAATGGCAAATCAAGCCGTATCAAAAGCTTAAATCAATCAAGCCTTGTGCTTGATTTTTTTATTGCTTACATTCTCTTTCAAACACCAAATCAATTTTAGGATTGTTTCCAATACCGATTTTAGTTTTATTGATAGTAGTCACAAACCTAAAACCTTCCTTGGCATAATCATCTATGATTTTTTTATAATCATCTGATGCTAATCCACAAGTTCTCACTTCAACGTATTTGTATTCGTATTTTTGTTTCATAATAATCTCCTCAATTTATTTTTCTGTTAATAGATTATTACCCCAAATTTTAAAATAATATATCAAATGATTTACAAATACAATAATAAGATATATAATCGGGTTAAGAAAACGGTGCGCAAAATCAAAGGAGGGAGATATGAGACTTAAAGACAATAAAATAATAATCCTATTGATATTTCTGACTAGTTCGATACTGATATTTGGATTTAATTATTTATATGGTAACAACAGAAAACCTTCTCCTTATTTTATGAGTGACAAATTTATAGCTTTTGAATCAAACAATAATAATCATAGCCTTGACTTTCTTAATATGAATGAAAACATATCAGTTGTAGCTGAAATAAAAAACTCCAAAGATGTTGCAATATATGATCCAGTGATGAAATACTATATGGGTTCTACAAAAATAATTGATCCAACTACATTTAGATATTTCTCAAAAGAAGATTACAAAAACAAAAACAACGTGTCTATTTTGATATATCCAGTGACTTATTTTGTAGAAGGGAAAATATCATATTACGATAAAAAAGAAGTAGAAGATAATTATCATACTGAGATAATTAATATGTTTGATGTTCAATCTTTCATTGCTAATGATGGAAAAGTCGATGTAGTGAGAAATCTATTCACAATTAAACCAGAAAACATTTCAACACTTTACATAGACTCTAGTGATGATAAGTCATTGAAATCGGTTGCAGAATCTCTTGAAAAAATCGGATACAAGAGAAAAGAAATCAAAATGTACGACAAGCTTACTCTAAGGGATTTAATAAAATCATATCCAGAATACAAGGTGTATGCTCAGTTTATTACTAATAGCACAGTTATGGCTTTGGCAATGTATGCAATTGCATTGTGGATGTTTTTGAACAAATACAAGAAATTCGTAATTATTAGCGCGAATTTTGGTGCAAAACGAAAAGACATCATGAAGATGTTCATTGAAAAAGCCTTGGGATATAGTTTTATAACATGTGCAATATCAACAGTGTTGACGTATGGATATCTTGCAATTATTAATGAAAACAAAATCACGATTTTTCTTATATTGCAATTGCAGATTATTTTAATAATATTGACTGTGATTTTGAGTGCTTTAAGAGCTAAACTCAGCTACGATGAGTTTGAAAAAGAGGTCTTGTATGATAAAAGATAATATTAAACTAGGGCTAATAGATGTTTTCAGAAATAAAGTTGTGTTTTGTTTGATGTTGCTTTTAATTTTCTCATTGGGAACAATTGTGGAATCTGCAACAGATTCTTATTTGAGAAATAAGTTTAAGGAGTTTCAATTAAGTGAACAGCCTTCATATAGCGCTGTTGTGTTACAGACAACTGATGACAAGGGATACGATTATTCGAATACTTATGGAAAAAAACTGGACGATATATTTTCAAAAAACGGGCACACTTATACCACGAATTCATCACTTTGTAGAAATTGCGATACAGATATAATTGTGTTGTATGGAAAATTCAACAAAAACACTAAGAGCAGAGTTTTTTGGTTAGTTGGTAATAAAAATGTGACTGATTTGAAGAATGAGGCGGAATTTGAAGTGGTTTCTCATGATGCGATGAACTATGATATGATGAATCAAGAAATCAAAAGCTATATTGATTACGATAAAAGAGTATTATTGGAAATAAAATCTGATAAATATAAAAATGTTAGTGGCTACAAGTTTCGTGATGCAGATATACTTGATTTAATTGAGAATGCAAAGTTTTCAGAAGATGAGATAAATAAAGGTGTTGACAGAGAATTTGAGAAGATTTTCGATGGCAACAAGCTAATGGTCATTAATAACACAAATAAAAAATACGACGACGATGAAAATACATACATCTTCAAATACATTGTTCCATATTGTCTGATTACGATGGGTATAACGATATTGAGTTTTGTGATTTTCTTCAAATATATGCTAAAAAGCCTACAAAAAGAGTACAAAATCCACATTTTATCAGGAGCTAGAACCAAGGATATTATGACACGAAACTCCGTTTTTGTAGTTTTAGTAAATGTTGCAGCATTTTGTTTGCTTTTCGTATTAAATGGATTTGCAATTAATACTTTTTCGGTAGTGGCGTTTATTTACATGATTTTATGTATATTGATATTAGAAATAATTATGTATTTGATTTTGAAAAAAAGCGATCTGATTGATTTGATAGGTGATTGATTATGATAGAAATAAAAAATTTGACCAAAAAATTCAACACAAATGGCGAAGAACTCCTTGTATTAGATAATGCTGAAATGAATATAAATGATGGGGACAATATCATTATCTCAGGAGAAAACGGAGCAGGTAAGACTACTTTTTTGAAGATTGTGGGTTTATTGGATAAGAAATATTCAGGAGATTATATTCTGGATTCCAAATCAGTTGGGGATTTTACCGAAAAAGATATGTCTAAATATAGGAATGAAGTGTTTGGGTTTATTTTTCAGGAATACAATTTGATAGAATCAGAGACTACCTACGATAATGTTCTCATACCATTAATCTATTCATCGAAATACAAGAGAGCTGACAGGAAACAAAGAATTCAAGAGATTAGCGAAGAATTTGAAATAACGGAGATTTTGAACAAAAAAGTGAAGTATCTATCAGGAGGGGAAAGACAAAAAGTGACCATTGCAAGAGCTTTGGTGAATGACCCTTCAGTTATTCTAATGGATGAGCCCTCGAACACACTTAATCTTAGAATGAAGGACAAGCTGATAGAATATATCGAAGTTCTGAAAAGAAAATCAAAAACTATCGTAGTTGTCAGTCACGACAAGTATTTGACTGATAATTTGAAAAAACAAGATTTTGCGGAATATGAACTGGAAGATGGAAAGTTTCACAAAAATGAAGAATAATTTTGAATCAAGCCTTGTGCTTGATTTTTAATTGCAAGAAAACTTGGGTATATATAATTAACTGGAGGTATTTATGGAGAATACAAAAAAACTAAAATTTTCTAATCTTTTGATTGCGATTTTACAAGGAGTTATCCTTTTGCTTTTGTTCGTAATTCCAGAGCTTATTGTTGGAGTGATTGGAGGAATTGTTGCCCAATTTGTAGGATTTGATGGTAATTTCCAAGATTTTTATGCGAAAAACGGGGCGGCTTTTCTTCTATGTGGACAAATCCTAAGGATTATTATTTTCCTTTTAATCATTAAATTTAGAACGAAGATTTTTCAAACGAAATACAATAGGGATTACTTAAAGAAAAGAAAGATTACTTTTTCAGAAGTTTTGAAGCTTTTCGTGGTGGGAATTGGTCTTATGGGTCTTATCAATATTACTGTTGCTTTGATGATGTATTTGGGCAAATTCTTCCCACAAATTGTGTCAAGCCTTGAAGTTTATAACAAGGCATCTGAACAATTGATGAAGGGCAATATGATGTTGTCGGTTCTTGCTATTACGATTTTCGCTCCGATTTCAGAGGAGTTGATGTTGCGTGGGACTTTGTTCACAGAAAACGAACGACTTCTTCCTTATAAATGGGCGATTATTCTGAATGGGATTGTGTTCGGAGTGTTCCATTTTAATTTGTTCCAAGGAGCGTATGCATTAATCGGAGGAATTGTGATTTGTGCGGTGTATTATTACACAGAAAGCATTTACGCTTCCATTCTTCTTCACATGATTAACAACACTTTCAGCGTGGTTATTTCTTCGAATGAGGCTGTGGTTCAAAGTTTTGCTTCGATTTTTGGAATTGTAATGCTTGTGTGCATGATTTTGATGTTTGTTTTCTTAAAGGATTTCAAAAAGAAGAGAGAACTCAGACATTTGAATTACGAAGATTTAAAAGAATAAATTTGAAATTATCGACAGACCTCGATGTGTAAATACGCATTGAGGTTTTTTGTTTATTGTAATCAGATGTTGATTTTTTTGTTGAAAAACTATAGTATAATAGCATGTAAGAGAGGTTAGATTATGATTTATTTGGATTATGCGGCGACATCTTTGAAAAGGGTGGAGCTTATTGAATATATTATGAATAATATGATGGATTTTGATGCGAATGCTGATAGTATTCACAAAATGGGAAGACTTGCGAAGAAGACTTTGGAGAATTCCCGTCATGAGATTGCGAAGTTTTTGAATACTACGGATGATAGGATTGTGTTCACAAGTGGTGCGAGCGAATCCAACAATTATATTATCAATAATTTTTCTGATGAGAATTACGATATTATCACATCACAAATTGAACATCCATCTATTTTGAATCCACTAGATCACAACAAATCTAATGTAATTTTGATAGATGCACAACAAAACGGTGTGGTTGATTGCGATGAAATTATTCGAAACATCACACCTAATACAAAGCTAATTATTCTTCAACATGTAAACAATGAAACGGGAGTTATTCAACCTGTGAAAAAACTTGGAGAATATTTGAAGGATACGGACATTTGGTATCATATCGATGCGACTCAATCGGTGGGTCATGTTGATGTCGATGTTGAGGATTTGCACTGCGATTCGTTGTCGTTTTCGGGACACAAACTAGGAGGACTCAACGGATTCGGGGTGTTGTATATAAGGAAGGATTTGGATAATCTGATTTATGCAGGTGAGCAAGAAAATTACAGAAGAGGTGGCACTTCTTTTGTGATGGGGGCATTTACTTTGGAGAAATCTCTTTTAAAATCTGTCGAAGAACGTGAGTATATTGCAAATTTGAAGAAGATTTTCATTGAAAACATCAAATTCAAATACGAAATTAATGGTAACGTGGATAATTCTGCATCTCATATTTTGAACTTGTACATTCCGTTTGAGAAGAATGATTTCTTGTTGACTTATTTGGATATGCATGGGGTGTGCGTGTCAGCAGGGTCTGCTTGTTCTGCGGGTAGCATCACGAATTCACATGTGATTGAAAATATGTACGACGGACAAAGGGCAGAACATTCGGTGAGGTTTAGCTTTGGGTTTAAAAATACAGAAGAAGAAATATTGAAGGCAGTGAATGTGTTAAATGATTTGTACGAAAAAGGAAAATACAATGGATAATTCGAAAATAAAAGTAGTAGTAGGAATAAGTGGGGGCGTGGATTCGTCAGTGGCGGCACTTTTGTTGAAACAACAAGGCTATGATGTCGTGGGAATTTTCATGAAAAATTGGGACGAGACAGATGATGATGGCGTCTGCACGGCAGAAGAAGATTACAAGGATGCGGTCGCTGTTGCGAATGAAATCGGCATAGATTATTATTCGATTAATTTCGAGAAGGAATACTACGACAGAGTGTTCACTTATTTCTTGGACGAATACAAAAAAGGAAGAACTCCCAATCCCGACATAATGTGCAACAAGGAAATCAAATTCAAAGCGTTCTTGGATTTTGCGATGAAGCTAGGCGCAGATTATGTGGCGACGGGTCACTATGCTAGAATTGAACGATGTGATGACGGAGTGAAGCTACTTCGTGGGCTTGATAATAACAAGGATCAGACGTATTTTCTAAGCCAACTTACGCAAGACCAAATCAAAAACGTAATGTTTCCAGTTGGAGAACTTCAAAAAAAAGAAGTGCGTGAGATAGCGAAGAAATATAACTTGGCTACGGCTGACAAGAAAGATTCTACGGGAATTTGCTTCATCGGAGAGAGAAACTTCAATGAATTTTTGTCGCATTATTTACCAGCGAAACAAGGAAACATCGTAGATGTCGATGGAAATATAATGGGCAAACACAATGGGCTGATGTATCACACAATCGGTCAACGAAGAGGGCTTGGAATTGGCGGAGACGGAGCAGCGTGGTTTGTGTGCGGGAAAAATTTGGAGAAAAATGAACTAATCGTATGCCAAGGAGAAGACAATCCGCTATTGTACTCCAACAAATTATACGCCAGTCAATTTGAAACATCGCTTAATCATTTGGACAGAAATGAGTTCGACTGTACAGCCAAATTCAGATACAGACAAAAAGACATCAAAGCGCACGTAAAATTCATCGACGACACTCATGTGGAAGTCACTTATGATGACACGAAAGCCGTAACACCAGGACAAGCAGCAGTGTTCTACGACGGCGAAGTGTGCATCGGCTCTGCGATAATAGATGAAGTGTACAATGGAGATAAAAAATTAATGGTATAAGCAAGTCCACTAGGTTGTAAAATCTGGTGGATTTTTTTGTGGAAAAAATTTTATTTAATAGTTCAAGATTTATAAAATTTTGAAGGGAAATTATATTAAAAAATTGAAGACAGTTTAATTTCAATTTTAATTCAGAAGAAAAAATTTACAAAAACGTTTTAGTGTGTTATAATTTAATTACAAATTAACAAGGAGGCAATTATGGAAGTTACTGTAAACGAAAAAAATATTTTGAATTTTTCAGAACTTGATTATGAAGATATTTTTGGAGAAATAATGAATGAATCTATTGATCCTCAAGTATCTAATGAGGTAAATGGACCAGGTGGAACTATTATAAATGTTTTGTGTTAAAGAAGATAGTCAGTGGATAGTGTTAAAACTTTCCACTGACTTTTTGAGGTGTGAAAATGATTTATTTCTGGGATTTAACAAATAAATGCAATTTAAACTGTAAATATTGTTATAACATTAAAATAAAGCATTTTAAAAATGCGTCAGACTCTATCGATAGTATTAATAAAATAATAGAAAATATAAAACCTAATTCACATGTACATCTTTTAGGTGGAGAGCCCACTCTTGCTAACAATTTTGATTACATATTAACTAAGTTGAATCAAAACAGAAACGAGATTTCTTTGGTAACTAATGCAACAAATATTAATGACAAGTTATTAGAATTATTAAAAGGAAATAATGTTAACTACGTAATTGTAAGTATTGATGGTTTTGATTCTACTTCTAATCGTTTACTAAGAAACATAAGAAATACAGATAAATATTATGAAAATATTAAGAAGTTGAACACTTATTGTTATGGAACAAAAATAATAGTGAATACAGTTATATCAAATTATAATTATAATGAGATTAGGTCGCTATTCAGTACCTACAATAAACTTAAGTTAACGTCAGTTACGTTTAATAGAGTAAGCGGAAATGATAAAGATTATTCATTAAGTAATAAGCAATGGATAGAAAGTATTTACAAAATTTCCGAAGAATCATTAAAATATGAACACATTAATATTCAAATAAATACTACCCCATTAATAATAGACTATTTAAACAATAAATATAATATCAATATGAATAAATACGTTTCTATTTGTCCTATATATGAAAACAGAGACATACTCTATATTAGAAATGATGGGAAGTCATTTTTGTGTACTGATTGGGAGAAACTAGATAAATTATTTAAAGAGAAAAATATGGAAATTTTAAGTGAGAGTTTAGATAAATATAGACTTAAATTATTAGAAAGTAAACCAATAAAAAATTACAAGAATTGCTACTGTTCATCTTGTATCTTCTCTAATAGGTGCAAAAAGTGTCCATTAGAAGATTCATCATATGAAGATATAAATGATTGTTATGAGCTACTTAGCAGTTGGCAAAATAATTTCAATATAAAATTGAAACACGGCACAATAAAATTGAATGAAGGTATAAAAGAAGAGAAAGTAAATGGTACATATAAAATTTTTGATAATGAAGATGGATTAATTGCTCATTTTAAAATTAGTATATTAGAACTTATACATAGGATAAATCAAAACAAACATATTAATGATAGTATGGTATGTTTATTATTCTATTTGTTTTACAAAGGGGTATTAATATATGAAATTAATTGACGAAATAAAAAATCAGTTTATTAACCAATCAGAAGCATTTAAAACAATATCGTACTTGCAAGTTCATTTAACATCTAGATGTGAAGAATCATGCGAGCATTGTTACTTAAAGGATAAATATAGAAACCTAGATATTAAATATACAGAAATTTCAAATTTTATTAATCAATTTGTGAAAATATCACAAAAAAATAATAGGAAACTATATATTTCGTTTACAGGCGGGGACCCATTACTTTATCCTAAATTTGAGTCAATTATTAGTGAATATTCAGCGAAAGGTATAAATGTTTCGATTAAAGGAAATCCAACATTAATTAACGGTAATCTAGTAAAAAATCTAAAAAAATTAAATATTGCTAAATACCATTTAAGCCTAGATGGATTGGAAAATATACATGACTCAATAAGAAGTAACGGAAGTTTCAAGACAACACTAAATGCAATAGATACATTACATCAGGAAAATATTCCAGTCTTAATTAAATATACACTCAGTAAAAAAAATTATGTAGATATATTTAATTCTATGAAATTAATGAGTGAAAAGGGTGTTGAATATTTTGATTTTGCTAGACTTGCTCCATTAGATCAAAGTAGTGAATTTTATATATCGCCAACAGAATATAAAAACCTACTATCAAATATTTTAAGTTATTACATACAATTATTAAAAACAGGTAGTAAAATGAGATTATTATTTAGAGATCACTTGTGGAATCTTTTATTCTACGAAATGGGGATAATAAATGATATTCATACGATTTCTGGTTGTAGCATGCTGAATCCATACTGCTTTGTTATTAATTACGATGCTAATGTATATAAATGTGCAAAAGTCAGAAATATTTTATTGGGGAATATTTACAGAGATAGCTTGCATGATATTCTTATTAATCAAGAAGATAGTGGGGTATTAAAAAGAGAATATTACGAAGGGTGTAAATCATGCAAGTTGTTTTTAATATGTAGAGGTTGTTGTGCGACATGTAATGCAGTTAACATGAGAGATAGTCAGTGCTGGAGAGAAATATGATAAAGGATAAAAATTTTAAAAATCTATTTATAGCAAATATAATATCAAGTGCAGGAGATGTGTTTCAAGATTTTGCGATAATGTGGTATGTATTAAACAGAACAAATAGCACAATTTGGGCATCATTGAGTTTAGTTTTGAATTTTTTGCCTAAGATAATTTTTGGTACATATGCTGGAGTATTAGCAGATAGCAAAAACAAAAAGAATATTATAATTAAAGCAGATATACTAAATGGGATCTTTTGTATATTATTGATGATTAGTGTAATAGAAAACTTAGCGATACCATATATACTCATAATTACTTTTATAATGAGTAGCTTGGATATTATCACTCAAACTTCTGAAATGTCTTTCTTGCCTGAATTGATTAATGAAGATAATCTTCTAAGAGCTAATTCATTCATGAATGGTACTGAAAGTATGGTATCTATAGTTGGACCTGGATTAGCAGGGTTATTATACGCACTAATGGGTGCTAAATATTTATTTTTGTTTAATGGAGTTTCTTTTTTTGTTGCTTGCATTTTTATGAAGATGATAAAGTATACTTTTATTAACAAAAAAAACGAAAGTTTGGGAGTGGAAGGATTATCTAAACAAAAGTCTGATTATTTACAAGGATTTAAAGAAATATTTAGAGATTCAAATTTAAGAACTTTTTGTATTTTTGGAGGAGGAATAATTAATTTTTTTATATCACCTACAACAATATATATATCAAAATATATATTAAATCAAAATATTAGTCAAGGTATATTATTTGGTATGCTAACATCGGCAATCGCACTAGGAACACTACTTTCTTCTTTGTTTTTAAGTAATTTTAAGAAGGAAGTAGATGAAAAAAAGATTATAGTCTTAGGGTTTTTCGGAGAAGCTATAACTATGTTTATGTTTGCAAAATTTTCAAATTATGTATATAACTTGATATGTATTATACTTCTAGGCTTTAGCATGGGTGTCATTGGAATTAATCTTCAGACATATATTCAAAGAGTTGTTTCACTGGAAGTTTTAGGACGAAGCATGTCTACTATTATGTTGGTTTCAAATATAGCTGTGCCTTTGGGTTTGCTTAGTGCAGGAATAGTGACTGAAAAGTTTCAATTAAGTTCTATCACGTCATTTATCGGCGTAAGTATGTTCATCATTTCGTTAATAGTTCTATATAGAATAAAAACAAATTCAAATTAAATTGAAAATAAAAATTAATGGTTTAAAACAGTCCACTAGGTTGTAAAATCTGGTGGATTTTTTTGAACGAAAATATTTAAAATGTATGTTATTTGTATGTTATTTATGATAAAATAATGTTGAAGGAGATGGTATTATGGCACAAACAAATATTAATATAAGAATGGATGAAAATCTAAAAAAACAATTTGATTCATTTTGTTCAGAAGTTGGAATGAGTATGTCCACAGCTTTTAATATCTTCGCAAGAACAGTTGTCAGACAAAGAAAAATTCCTTTTGAAATATCTACAGAAAAAGATCCATTTTACAGCGCTGAAAACATTGAAAGATTAAAAAAATCTATAGAACAAATGGAAAAAACAGTCGGGACTATTCATGAGGTAAATTTGGATGATTAAGGCATGGAGTGACGCAGCATGGGAAGATTTTGAATACTGGATGAAGCAAGACAAGAAAACTTTGAAAAGAATACTGAAACTTCTAAAAGATATTGACCGCAATGGATATGATGGAATCGGAAAACCTGAACCATTAACTGGAGATTTATCAAAATACTGGAGTAGAAGAATCGATGATTGTAATAGAATTGAGAATGATGTGGTAAAAATAGTTCAATGTGGGTCGCATTATCGTGACAAATAACCTCCAATTATTACAAAATGTCAAATAGTGAATAAATTGACGATATTTGTGGTAAATATTGTATAAGAAGGAGAGTAGACTATGCAAAAAGAAGAAATAAAAGAAGCTATTGATGTGTGCGATGATTTGGTGATAAAACTTGAAGATGTACTTAACGATTTGAAATCGGCGAAAAACTGGGCGATGGCAGATTTTATATTTGGCGATGGTATGATTGGTTTTTTCAAGAGAAGCAAAATGGAAAAAGCGCAAAGCAAACTTCACTTAATCGAAAATCTTTCACTTAGATTGCAAAAAGAATTGTCGGATATTCACATGGAGTTGGAAGACTTCGGGGATTTGTATTCAATGAGAGATTTTATGCTAGACATTGTGTTCGACAACCCATTTACAGATTGGAGAATTAGAAAAGAAATCAACCAAGTGTATGATTCAACGTATGAATATTTGGAAAATATTGAAATGTTGAGAGATAGCTTAACAAAAGAATACAATAAATTGTAAAAGAAGAAATGTATGATAACGATGCTCATCGGGTTATGATTGATAGTTACAAAATGTCAAAGTTTGGTTTTATTGTTGATTTTTCAAAAAAAAAAAAATATATAATTAAGTTAACGATAAAGCTATCGTAACAGTTTATAAAAAGGTTTTCACGAAAAGGAGGAGTATCATGAAAAATGATAAAAAATTTACAATTGTGGCAATACTTTTTGCAATATCACTTGTGTGCAATGCGTATTTTCTAACTAACATGACAAAGGCTGACGATGCTGACACTCATAGAATAATTGAAAGATACGTTAAGGAAAATCCCGAAAAAGAAGACGATACCTTAATTAAAGCTACATTAGAAAAGTTTGCCAAGGACGAAGAACATTTGGTATTGACTCAAGATGGCAAAGACGTAACCAAAAAACACGAAGATAAGCTGTTGGAATTCAACAAAAACCAAGACTACAAAGCAGCCAAAGAATACGTCCTCAATGAAAACATATCAATCGGTTATTCAGATGACAATATAAAATAACAAACAAAAATAGCAGCTACGGCTGCTATTTTACTTTACTACGACTTATCTTTGATAAAAATAAATACAACAGAATGATATAAAATGATATAATAATATAAAAGAATAGCATAATTAAGGAGGAAAATCATGGTTTTTAGTGAAAATATATATATAATGGCTGATCCAAAAATTCAAAATGTTTTATTTTCTATAGCACAAGAGAATTTTCAATCTGATGAAACTGTATTTTTAGCAATTAAAGGAGCATTTAAAGAGTACATTTTTGTAACAGATAGGAGTATATATATTTATAAAAAAGGATTTATGACTGGACGAACTTTTGGATATTCCTTATTTCAGTTAGATCATGCCAATATTTCTTCTGTTCAATTACATAAAAATTTTGGTGGAACAGGATATATTGAAATAGTAGGTATTGGAATGCAGAATCAAAAAGACTTATCATATTGGTCATCTGATAAAGATAAGAATCCTTCAAGGATGGAAAATATGGTATCTTTCGGCGATATAAGTCTTGCATCAGAAGTTGTAAAAAGAATAAGAGAGTTAATAAGTAAGAACAATAGTGGTAATTATGAAACTATACATACTTCTGAAGACAAATTTGAAGAAATAAAAAAATTTAAAGAATTATTAGATATGGATATTATAACAAAAGAAGAATTCGAACAAAAGAAAAATGAGTTATTAGAATAACAAACAAAAATAGCAGCTCACGGCTGCTATTTTACTTTACTACGACTTGTACTCCTTTGAGTATGTCGAATGTTTCTTTGTTTAGTTTTTCATCGAAGCTATCAGTCAAGTTTTTGTCGACTATTACAGTTGCTTCTGGGTTGAATGTTTTGGCGAGTATTGCGTTTGAAAGTACGCAAATGTTGGATACGAGTCCGCACAATTCTATTTCTGAGAATTGGTGTTCTTTTAAGTAATCACAAAGTTCAATGCTACCAAATGTTGGTTTTTCGATTAATATGTCGTCTTTTTCTACTAATTCTGCAACTTTTCCGTACAATTTGTGTCCGTTACTTCCTTTGATACAGTGTTCTACTGGAAGAAATTTGCCTTCTTGTGTGTTCAAATAATTTTCTTCGTGAGTATCGAATGTGAAGATGATTTGTTCATTGTCTTCTCTTGCTTTTTTGATTCTGTCACAGATTCCATCTTCAAGTTTGTTTGCATCGTCGAATCCCAAAGCTCCATCTACGAAATCATTTTGAAAATCTACTACGATTAAAAGTTTATCCATTTATGTCACTCCTTTAAATCATTATATCTCAAATACAAAATTTTTTACAATAAGTGTTTAAATTATCAAAAGATTGGTATATAATCATAAAGGTTAGGAAAATAAAATTAAACAGCCAATCGGCAGAAAAATAATGTTTGGTTGATTTTTATGAAGGAGAAAATATGGATAAAATATATATAACTGGTCACAAAAACCCTGATACAGATTCTATCTGTGCGGCGTTATCTTATCAAGAATTGAAGAAAAGAACTGGAGAAGAGAACGTCGAAGCGATAAGACTTGGCGATGTCAACAGGGAAACTCAATTCGTGTTGGATTATTTTGGAGTGGATGCACCGACATTCAAGGACTCAATGAAGCCACAAGTCAAAGATTTGAGCATTGATGTGGCAACATGCGTGTCACAAAACGCGAGCCTTTACAAAGCGACTAATATTATGCAAGAAAAAAAGGTCGCTAGTTTGCCAGTAATCGACATCGAAGAAAGACTTCTTGGGGTTGTGTCAATTTCCGACATCACAAAATGTTACATGGAAGTGTGGGACGATCAAATCCTTCACCATTCAGAAACTCCTGTGGAAAACATCATCGATGTTTTGAGTGCGAATGTTTTGAATATTCCTGCAGAAGACAGAGCGTTATCCGGGAAAATGGTCGTAGGAGCGATGGACCCAAAACAAATGGCAAAATATTTGGAAGAAGATGACATCGTGATTTTAGGTAACAGAGAAGACTCACAAATAGATGCGATAGAAAAAAATGTGTCCATGATTATACTTACTGGTGGCAACAAATTATCAGATGAATTGATAGAAAAAGCAAAACAAAAGGACATAATAGTAATTTCTACGGAATTTCAAACATACATGGCAGCACGTCTTCTACCGCAATCTGTGCCTGTAAACTACGTTATGACAAGAGATGATGTGGTTAACTTCACATTGACTGACACTGTTGAAGATGTTAAAAACACAATGTCCAAGACAAGATACAGATCATATCCAGTAGTTGACAATCAAAACAAAGTCGTGGGAAATATTTCCAGATATCACGTTATCAATGAAGAAAAGAAGAAGCTAATCTTGGTGGATCACAACGAAAGAAACCAATCAGTTGATGATATGGAATGCTGCGACATCACAGAAATCATCGACCACCACAGAGTTGCAAATGTAGCTACACAAAACCCAGTTTATTTCAGAAATGAACCTGTTGGATCAACTTGTACAATTCTTTCCAAGATGTTCTTGGAAAAAGGAATTGTTCCTACAAGACAAACTGCGGGATTGTTGTGTTCAGCGATAATTTCCGACACGTTATTGTTCAGATCACCAACTGCAACTGAAACAGATAGAATGATTTTGGATAGAATGGCAAAAATCGCCAACATCAACCCAGAAGAATTTGCGATGGAAATGTTCAAAGCTGGAACATCTTTAGAAGGAAAATCACCAGCAGATTTGTTAAACACTGATGTGAAGACATTCAACATCGAATCATACACTTGTAGAGTCGCACAAATCTTCTCAATGGATTTGGATAATCTTGGCAAAATCAAAGACAGTTTACTTGAAGAAATGAACAAAATCAGAAACGACAAGAAAGAAGCTACATTTGTACTAATTCTTACAGATATCTTCAGAGAAGAAAGCGAAGTTTTGGTTTCTGGAATGTTCCAAGAACAATTAGCAGGGGCCTTCGATACTAAAATCGACAACAATTCATTCTTGGCTAAGGGACTTCTTTCAAGAAAAAAACAAATGATCCCAAAACTTAACCAAGCTGTGTTAAAATATATCCAAGAGAATTAATTTGAAAGGGAGAGATAAATTGAAAATTACAATTTTAGGGGCAGGAGCAATGGGTTGTATGCTTGCAAAAGCAATCGAATCTCCTGGTAACGAAGTCAATTTAGTAGATCCATACGAAGCTCACATGGAAAAAATTAGAAAAGATGGAATCAGAATTATCGACAGAACTGGCGGCGAAAGCACAGTAAAAGTAACATCTGCAAACACATCTTCAGAAAATTTGGAAGTTCAAGATGTCGTTGTAATTCTTGTAAAAGGATACGACACAGAAAAGATTTTGACTGAAAATATGAACATCGTAGGCGACAAAACAGTCGTAATGACACTTCAAAATGGCATCGGCAATGTCGATATTTTGAAAAAGTACATCAAAGAAGAAAACATCGCACAAGGAATTATGTTCATCTCTGCATCTATCGAAGAACCAGGAGTTATCAGTGCAGGATACGACAGCGACAAAACCAACGTAATATTTGGCGCTATCAATGAAAACCACGACGATGAATTGTTCCACGAAATCGAAAAAACATTCAGCATGAACGACATCAAAACAGAACTAAACCCAGATGTAGACAGAATTATGTGGAGAAAATTATACATCAACGCAATCTACAACCTACCTTGCGCAGTAATGCATTTGTCCACAAAATACACTAGAACTGACGAAAATTCCGTAGCCATTTTGAAGAAAATCTCAGACGAATTCATAGCCGTTACCGACAAATTAGGCTACAACTTCGACGGCGACAAACTTTTCAGAAAATACGTCACAGATGCAGTCGAAGAATACGGAGACATACTACCATCTGCAGCACAAGATACACAAAAACACAGAAAAACAGAAGCAGAATTCTTGAACGGAGCCATCGTAAGACAAGCGAAAAAACTTGGACTAGAAGCTCCAGTCAACGAAACAATATACAGACTAGCAATGGTTCAAATGAACAACTACGACAATATGTTTTAAGTTGTGTGTATAATAAAAAATATCAGAGTTTCTATCAAAGATAATCTCTGATATTTTTTTAATTTACTTATAATAATATAACAACATAATTGATAAATAATAATTAATTGTAATAAATATAGAAACATGATATAATAAATATAACAAATCAGATAAATGGAGGGATTTTATGAAAAAACGTTTTTTAATAATATGTTGTTTAATGGTTGCATTATTTGGAAAGCCTAGCTTTGCAGCTTCTAACTATGGTGAGTTTGATAATTTTAATCAATTAAAGATAGCCTATGAAGAAGCTATAGAAAAAGGTGATACAAAAGAGATGAAAAGATTAGAAAAGATAGCAGATAAACAGCTAGAAGATGAAATACTCTATAACAGTAAACAACCGGAAACTATGATTCCTTATCATCATAGTGCTGGTATTTATGGTGATACAATTGGAGATAAATATAAGGCTATGTTTAACAGATTCTTCTATACTGGTTACTGGAAAAATAGAAGTGATGGAATTTCATTAGCATTAAAAAATAAAAAGAGTTACTGGACAGCAGATGACAAAAATAACGGATGGAATGCAACATATGCAATGTTTCATGGAAGCTCTTATTGGCGCAATACTAGTATGATGAAGAAACAATTTTATTGTCATGCTAGGTTAGGATATGCGGCATATGAAGATGAATGGAACTTAGAACCATGGAAAACTTCAATAAACTCTTTCACATGTAACTAGGGGTAAACTTTTATGAGCGAATTTAGATTTTATGAATTAACTAGAAATTACGTTAGTGCAATAGGTTTTTTTTTAATAGCTAGCGTAATAAATCTGATTTTTATGACAAAAAATAATAATAAAAAATCAATATTAAATTTAATTGTACTTAGCGTTGCTATGATTTATGCAAGTATAATGATGAACATTACGATAACTATACTTCGAGATGGAACCTTTGAAGGAAATGAATTTCTAAGTAATTTACTATTAATTGGAACATTTTTATTAATGATTATCACTTTGATTTCTATTATCTTAAGTATATATCTTAAGTATAAGAAATGAAAAAAAGAGATAATTTATTGATAATATCAGTGATTTTTGTTACTCTTATTCTTGTGAGCTTAATTTTTAGTAGAAGAACATATAATAAAAATTATGTTATTGGATATGATGATTCAGTAACTTATTCAAAGTATGACGAAAACATAAAAGAATTTAAAAAAATAGAATTATCTGATTTGTCAAAAATTAGTAGAAATGAAGAAATTATAGTATATATGGGAAGAAAAACATGTCCACATTGTATTTTATTTACAGAAAAGCTAAAATTATTTTCGAAATCCTACACTATATATTATATAGATAGTATTACAAATTTAAATGATTCTCCTAATGATTTAAAGAAATTTAGAGAAAAGAATAATTTGAAAACTGTACCATCTTTATTTAAGTGTAAGGACAATCAAGTAACAAGCAAAATGGACATAAATGATTCTGTATTACCTTCAGATATACTAGAATATTTGAAATAGAATGAAAGTAGAAGATTGATTAATAAATCTTCTGCTTTCATTTTTTATAAAATAAAAAACAGGAGGGAATATATGAAAAACAAATTCAAATTAATCGTTTGCTTAACTCTTATGTTGGTATTATTTGCAAATTGCAACCAAAAGCAAGACCAACAAGCAAAAAAACCCACAGGAGTTGAATCCAAAAACGTAACCACAGAAGAAGACAAACAAAAAGCCATCGAAGAATACGAACACAACATCAAAGGCGTCAAGGAAATCAAAGTAGCTGAACTTGATGAAGCGAGTGATGGCAAGGAAATCACAGTGTATCTCGGAAGAAAAACATGCCCAGATTGCCAAAAATTTTCAAAAATATTCAAACCATTCGTATCCAAATATGAAATCTACTACATAGATAGCGTCGCTGGAATCAAGAAATCTCCAGAAGATTTGAAGAAATTCAGAACTGACAACGATCTCAAAACAGTCCCAGCAGTGTTTCGAGTTAAAGACGGAAAAATCACCGACAGAATGAACATCGACGACAAAGTGGGGACTACATCAGAAGAACTACAAAAGTTTTTTGATAAGAAATAAGTCAAAGCCATAACGTTAGTTATGGCTTGTTGTATTTATCAGTACGGTTACTACCATACTTCTTTTCCTGTCATTTCTCCCCAATCAATTTCTTCTTTTGAATATTTGCCATTAAAATCTTCAAACAAATCTTCAATATTTATCTCATCATCAGATGAATTTTCGATTATTAGTTTGTTATCCTTAATTTTTAAATTCAAAATATCATCATCTTTCCAATTTAAAACATCCAAAATCGACCTTGGAATTTGCAACAAATGAGAATCTTCACACCTATATAATTTGGTTTTCATAATTCCCCCCAAACGTTAAATTATTAATATATAGTATACGGATTTTTGTGATTTTTTCAACTACAATTTTTAATAATAATATTAAAATATTTTGGTACGAAAAAACAGCATAAAATCATAAATTTAAGTCTATTTTTCTTGACAAGAGAGCTTCAAATGATATACTTTATTTATTGATGATTCATATCAGAATGGAAGGTATTTTAATGGAAAATAAAACAAAAAAATATAAGATTAAATTAATAGCTTTCGTAGTAGCATTTTTATTGTTACTAGTTAGTGTTTTTGGATTTAACGCATACTTAAAGAAAAAAATAAAAAATCCAGAGATTGCAATGGGGTATATGTACATAAATCAAGATGAAGTTAATGATTCCCTATTGGCGATGGACCAAAAACTTCAAAAAAATAGTGTTCTAGTATTGGGATCTTCTGAGCTTTTTTCTTATGACAAGATAGCTTATCCTACACATCTTTTGAAAAGCGGAAAGTCGGATTTTAATATGATTTTATCGGGAAAAGGTCATATGCAATCTTTAATCCAAACAATTAAACTTGGGGCATATTCCGATTTGATTAAAAATAATAAAGTCGTTCTCATAGTTTCTCCACAATGGTTTCAATCTTCATCAGATGATAAAGCATCATTCGAAAGTGTGTTTTCTCAACCACTTTTTAAAGCTTTTTTAGAAAATAAGAATATTTCACCGGAATTAAAGGATGAAATTATAAAACAATCATTAAACAAAACAAAAGACGGAAGTGGATGTAGAAAGTACATTGAGAATGAATATAAATCTTTAATGAACAAAAGCTTATTTGACAAGGTAAATGGATTCTTTGAATCATATTTACTAAACTTAAGAAGCGAAGTTGATTTTTACAAAGCAAATAAGATTAAAAAATCGCCAAATGGTGAAAAAGTAAAAGTAGAAAATATTGATTTTGATGAATTATTAAATGTTGCTCAAACATCTGGGGCAAAAGAATCCAACAATAATGAGTTTGGAATAGAAAATAAATATTTTGAAAAATATATAAAGAAGGATTTTAAGGCATTTAAAAACGCTGATAATAATAAAAAACTTGACAATATCGATGAATTTGAAGAGTTAGTATTATTTTTGAAACTTTGTAAAGATTTGAAAATCGATGCAATGGTTGTAAATGTTCCTGTTAATGGTGCATGGTATGATTATGCAGGTTTTCCAAAAGAAGAACGAGAAAAATGTTATGCTAGTATCAATAATTTAGTAAAGAAATATGATCAAAAGGTAGCTGATTTTTCAGATAAAGAATATGAAAAATATTTCTTAAAAGATAAAATGCATTTAGGATGGAAAGGATGGGTTTATCTGGATGAAGCTGTTTACAAATTTTATAAAGAAAATTAATAGTAATCCATTTTTATACTTTTTAGTATGGATGCTTGTGTTTTATATTTTAATGCTTGCGTTATTTGCTATGAGAGTTTATAGTGTTAAAATTCAAGCACCTGAATTTATTTATAGTCAGTTTTAGGAGAATATATGATTTTAGATTTAATAAAAGAAAGAGTTGATGAATTGCCAGAACAAGTAGCATTGTTATCTGGTGATAGCTCTATAACTTATAAAGAATTATGGGATAAATCTGATAGACTTGCAGGATTTATTTCAGAAAATATGGAAAACAAAAAGCCTATTATAGAGTTTATGGTCATAAATCTGTAAATATGATTGTATGCTTCTTAGCTTGTGTTAAAAGCGGCCATGCGTATGTTCCGTTGGACATATCCATGGCGAATGACCGTGTACAGGAAATAAAAGATTTAGTCGATAATGATTTCATCTTATCAACGGTTAAAACTGATATTTTTTCTGGTGAAGATTTGTTTTATGACGATTTTAATATAGAGACCAATACAGTAGAAGTAACAGAGGATAATTGGGTAAATCCAAATGACACTTTTTATATAATTTTTACATCTGGAAGTACTGGCAAACCAAAAGGCGTTCAAATAAGTTCAGAAAATTTAACTAATTTTGTAAATTGGTCTATGAATTTAGGTTCTGAAGAAAATTTTAAGAAGAAGAAAAGTTTCTTGAATCAAGCTCCTTTTTCTTTTGATCTTTCAGTTATGGATTTATATACTTCTTTAGCTTCAGGAGGAAGGCTTTGCATATTAAATAAAGAAGTACAAAAAGATTCAACACTACTTATGAAAAGATTAGAAGATTATAATGTTGATATCTGGGTATCTACACCATCATTTGTCGAATTATGTCTTGCTGATAGTAAATTCAATGAAGACCTAATCCCTAATATGGAAATTTTCTTGTTCTGTGGAGAAAAACTTAGTCCGAAAACAGCTTTGAGTTTAAAAAACAGATTTCCAAAAGCATCTGTAATCAATACTTATGGGCCTACTGAATCTACTGTAGCCGTTACAGGTGTTGAAATAACAAAAGATATTGCTCAAAATTCAGATTACTTACCTATAGGTATTGCAAAAGAAGGAACTGAAATCGAAATATGGAATGAAGATGGTAAAGTATTAAATGATGATGAAATTGGTGAAATAGTAATTTTAGGAGATACTGTAAGTAGTGGATATTTCCAAGATAAATCCAAAACAGATGAAGTTTTTGGACAAAAAGACGGAAAGAGATTTTATCGAACAGGAGATGCTGGATATCTTCATTCAGAAATGTTGTATTACAATGGAAGAATAGATTTTCAGATAAAAATGCATGGGTACAGGATTGAGTTAGGAGATATAGAAAAAAACATGCTCAAACTAGACGGAGTTGATAATGTCTGTGTTTTACCTTATAGCAAACAAGATGTTGTTAAATATCTAATAGCTTTTGTGGTATCTAACAAACTAGACAATGACTACGAAACTAGGAAGAGTTTGCGTAATCAACTCAAAGAACTTTTACCAGATTATATGGTGCCTAAGAAAATTCAATTTATCGAAAAAATGCCGATTACAAATAATGGTAAAATAGATAGAAGAAAACTAATGGAGATGGTTTAATGGAACTTTTTGAGAATTCGGTATTTTTTGTAGCGCTTGCCATTTCAAGTATCCCTGCTATTTGCTTAGGTTTAATGGGCAAAAAAATTAAAGGATACGGAATTTTAGCAACTCTATTTTTTGTAATTGCAGCATTATATGATAAACCAAAACAGCTTTTGTATATTGTGAGTTTTTTAATATTTGAGTATATTATAGTAAATTTATTTTTAAAACTTACGAGAATCAAAGAACAATCTGAGTCTGTTTATTTTGTTTTCTTGATACTATCAATATTGCCATTATTAATATACAAGTTTTCTTCATTAGTGGGTTATTCTATATTTGGATTTATTGGTATATCGTACATGACATTTAAGTGTATACAATATGTCATGGAAATCAAAGATGGTCTTATAAAAGAGGTTTCTGCTAGTAACTTCTTTTATTTGAATTTGTTTTTTCCCTCATTAATTTCTGGACCAATTGATAGATCTAGGAGATTTGATGATGATGTAAATAAATTAAAAAGCAAATCGGAATATATTGAGTTATTAACATCAGGGTTGCAAAAAATCCTGATAGGTGCAGTCTATAAATTTGTAGTTTCTCAATTAATTTATCCATACATGCAAAATTATAGTCAAGGAAATGGAATCAAAACTATTGTAGCTTATATGTACTTATATGGGTTTTATCTTTTCTTTGATTTTGCGGGATATTCATTAATGGCAATAGGAACAGGTAATATTTTCGGAGTTAGACTACCAGACAACTTTAATAAACCTTTTATAAGCAAGGATATCAAAGAATTCTGGGATAGGTGGCATATTTCGTTGTCATATTGGTTTAGAGATTTTGTTTTTTCAAGAGTTATCAGAAGAATGATAAGAAATAAAAGAATAAAAAATAAATTGACAAGAGCGTCTATTGCATTTGTTATTAATATGCTTATAATGGGATTGTGGCATGGGCTTAGCCTAAATTATATAATCTATGGATTGTATCATGGAATGCTTTTAGCAGTTACGGAAGTTTACCAAAAAAAATCCAAATTTCACAAGAAATACAAATCAAATGTATGGTATAAGTTTGTAAGTTGGGGAATAACATTTAATTTAGTAATGTTAGGATTTTTAATTTTTTCAGGAAGAATTATTTAATTATTTGAGTTTTAGGAGAGAATATGGAAGAAAAATTTTTAGATATTTTAGAAGATATTTGCGGAGATGAAGTAGTAAGAGAAGACTTGGATATTAATATGGTTGAAGAGGGTCTGATTGACTCATTAGACTTTATTGAACTTATTGTAGCAATAGAAGATGAATTTGGAGTAAAAATAGAACCTTCAGAATATACAAGAGAAGAATTTGATACTCCAAATAAAATTATGAATATAATAAAAAGTAAGATGTAATTAAATTAATTTCAAAAAATAAAAATGGATTGTAGATTTAACTCTACAATCCATTTTTTTATTCCAAAACTATTAAAAGTTGGTCTGTGTCGATGGTGTCATTTTCTTTGATTAGGATTGATTTTACAATTCCTTCTGATTTGGATAGTATGTTGGTTTCCATTTTCATGGCTTCCACTACTACCAATGGGTCGTTGACTGATACTTTGTCGTTTTCTTTGACTAGGACTTTTACGACTCTTCCTGGAATTGATGCCCCGATTTCTTTGTCGTTGTTAGGATCTGCTACTGATAGGTTGTCTTCTTCACGTTCTGTGATTTTTGCAGATTCATCGAACACTTTTACTTCACGTCTGTTTCCGTTGACTTCATAAGTGAAGTTACGATAGCCGTCTTTTTCCAATCTTCCTTTTTCTATTAGTTTGATGATAAGGATTTTGCCTTCTTCTATTGGAACTTCGACTGTTTCTTTTTCATTTATTCCTTGGAAGAATGTTGGGGTGTCCATGTAAGTGAAGTTGCCCTTTGTTTTTCTGTAGTCTAGGTAATCTTCAAATACTTTTGGATAAAGTGCGTGTGATACGATGTCTTTTTCGTCGAATTCCATTTTGTATTTGTCTTCTAAATCTTTTGTGTCTTTGTCGAAATCAAATGGGTCGATGTAAAGTCCCGCTCTTTTTGTGATTGGCTTTTCATCTTTTAATACGATTTTTTGTAATTTTTCGTTAAATCCACCTTCAGGTTGTCCCATCATTCCTTTGAAGAATGATATTACTGAGTCTGGGTAGTCCAGATTTTTGCCTTTTTCGTAGATATTTTCAGGAGTGAGCCCATTGGCCACCATGAATATAGCCATGTCTCCGACCATTTTGGATGATGGTGTAACTTTGATGATGTCACCTAGCATGTCGTTGACTTTTTTGTACATTAATTTTACTTCGTCGAATTTTTCTCCAAGTCCGAACGATTCTACTTGTGGTTTGAGGTTGGAATATTGTCCTCCAGGAATTTCGTAGCGATAAATTTCTGTTGTACCACTTTTCAAATCGCTCTCAAATTGTGAGTAGTATGAGCGAACGTCTTTGTAGTAGTTGCTGATTTTGTCGCAGTTTGAAAGGCTGATTCCTGTTTGACGTGGAGTGTTTTCAAGAGCTGCTACGACTGAGTTGAGTGCAGGTTGGCTTGTGAGTGAACTCATTGAGTTGAAGCAAGTGTCCACTATGTCAACTCCGGATTCACAAGCGTTTATTATCGTAGCGACTCCGTTTCCTGTGGTGTCGTGTGTGTGCAAATGAATTGGAACAGAGACTTCGTTTTTCAATGCTGAGATTAGCTTCGTTGCTGCGTATGGTTTTAACAGTGCGCTCATGTCTTTGATTGCTATAATATTTGCGCCGATTGATTCTAGTTCCTTCGCTTTTTTTACGTAATATTCTAGTGAGTATTTGTCTCTTGTTTCGTCCAAGATGTCACCTGTGTAGCAAAGCGTTGCTTCCAAGATTTTTCCTTGTTCAAGTACGCTGTCACACGCAAGTCTAATTCCGTCGATGTAGTTTAATGAGTCGAACACTCTGAACACGTCGATTCCATTTTCAGCGGCTTTTTGTACGAATTTTACCACGACATTATCTGGATAATTTTTGTATCCTACGGTGTTGTTTCCACGAAGTAGCATTTGGAATAAAATGTTCGGAATTCTTTTGCGAAGTTCTTGTAGTCTAATCCAAGGATCTTCCTTCAAAAATCTGTAGCTTACATCAAATGTTGCGCCACCCCACATTTCCAAACTGAACAAGTCCTTCATCAATTCATTGGTAGCTTCTGCGATAGGAAGCATATCTCTTGTTCTCATTCGTGTCGCCATCAATGATTGGTGCGCATCTCTTAGTGTTGTGTCTGTAATTAGAAGTTTATCTTGGTTCAAAATCCAATCGCTAAGTCCCTTAGTGCCTTTTTCTTCGAAAATATCTTTGGTTCCTGTAGAATTTGTCTTGGTAAATTCTGGAATTTGTGGAATGTTGTATTCTTTTTTCTCACCTCGAATGGAGCGTTCGCTGATGAAATTCAACACCTTTAATTCCTTATCAGTTGATGGTTTGATGTCGAAAAGTTCAGGGTTTTTGGAAATAAATCCAGTGTCACACACTCCCTTGTGGAATTCTTCTGTGTTTAGAACGTTGATGATGAAGCCGATATTTGTCTTCACGCCGCTGATTTTAGTTTCTCTCAAAGCACGGATTGCTTTGTTTATTGTGTCGTTGAATGTTCTGGAGAAAGCAGTGATTTTAACCAAAAGCGAATCGTAATATGGTGTGATTACTGAGCCTGTGAATCCATTTCCACCGTCAAGTCTCACGCCGAATCCGGAACTTGTACGATACAAATCAATCTTACCAGTATCAGGCATGAAATTATTCGCAGGATCTTCTGTCGTGATACGGCATTGAATTGCATAACCGTTGCAGTGAACATCGTCTTGTGAATAAATTCCTATCTCATCTGAATCAAAACTTTTGCCGTCTGCTATCAGAATTTGAGTTTGAACGATATCTATTCCAGTGATAAGTTCACTAACTGTGTGTTCTACTTGAACTCTTGGGTTTACTTCGATAAAATAGTGGTTTTCGTCTTCGTCAACCAAAAACTCCACAGTACCGGCATTTGTGTAGCCAACTTCCTTGCAGATTTTGATGGCATCGTTGTGAAGTTCGTCCTTCGTTTTGTCTGAAATCGAAAATGCAGGAGCAAATTCCACAACCTTTTGGTGACGTCTTTGAATGGAACAATCTCTCTCGTATAAGTGAAGAATATTTCCGTGATTGTCGGCTATAATTTGCACTTCAATGTGTTTTGGATTGCGGATGTATTTTTCGATAAACATATCGTCTGATCCGAAAGCTTTCTTGGATTCGTTTTGTGCGCTGACGAAAGAACTCATCAAATCGGATTCTTTTTCGACAATTCTCATTCCACGTCCGCCACCACCAGCACATGCTTTTACCATAACTGGATAGCCGATTTGGTTTGCGATTTCCAATGCTTCATTTTTATTTCTGATAGGAGTTTCCACGCCTTCAATAGTTTGTACGCCAGCTTTTTTGGCAACTAACTTCGATTGGACCTTGTCACCTAAACTATGTAGAACTGATTCGTCAGGACCCACGAAAATTATTCCGTTTTCCTTGCAACGTCTAGCAAATTCTGCATTTTCACTCAAAAATCCATAACCAGGATGAATGGCATCGCAGTGTTTGGATTTTGCAATCGCAATGATTTTTTCGATATCTAAATAACTCGACAAAGGAGATGCCGCATCTTTTATCAAATACGATTCGTCAGCCTTTGTTCTGAAAAGGGAAGTCTTGTCCTCTTCGCTATAAATCGCAACGCTTCTTATTCCAAGCTCACTACAAGCTCTGAAAATTCTAATAGCAATCTCGCCACGGTTTGCCACTAGAAGTTTTTTTATTTTATCCATATTACACCTCTTTAAATTTGGACATATTCAATATTATTTCGGTCTAACAATTCAATCGCATACTCATCCACACGATAAGCCTCGTGATAATAAATCTTGCTAATTCCAGCTTGAATTAAAGATTTCGTGCAGTTCAAACAAGGAAAATGAGTCACATAACAAATACAACCCTTCACAGCAATTCCTTCTTTCGCACAATACAACAAAGCATTCATCTCCGCGTGAATCGTAGCAATACAATGTCCGTCACGCAAAGTGTGACCAACCTCGTCACAGTGAGGATTGCCACTAATAGCACCATTGTAACCTGTCGATACAATCCTGTTGTCAGAATTCACCAACACACAACCAACAAACGCCCTGTCACAAGTGCTTCGTGTCGCAACATTCAATGCCAAATCCATAAAATATTCATTCCAAGATTTTCTCATATTGACCTCTCATCATCATTAAAAAATTTCTTTACCTTTAATATTATCATAAAAGCAAAAAAAGAAAAACTGAAAAGCTACAAAAGCACACACAAAAAAAGCCACACAATGTGGCTTAGTGAAATAAAAATATTTACAAAATTATGCGTTGATTTTCTTTTCAAGAGCTGTGGTCAAAACTTCAGAATAATTGATATTTTGACGATCACAAAGTCTAACCAACCATTCAGGAACTGTAACATTTTTTCTGATGGTTTTGTTGTTTTTGATAAATGGTGTGGGATCAACTTGAATCATAGAAGTAAATCCATCTTCGACTTTTATTTTAGTAATATCACTTGGTTTAGGAAGTGGAATATCTTCATCAATGAAAGTAGCCAGCACGCTTTCTAACATTTGATGTGCGTTTACCATTGCTTCTTCGATATTATCTCCTTCAGTTCCACCGCCAAACTCTGGGAACTCTACCCAATATGAATCTTCTTCTTTATGAAAAATAGCAGGATATGATTTTAACATCGTCTAACCTCCTTATGCTTTAATAATACGCATAATGCGCATAAAAGTCCAGCACTGTATTAGAATAATATAGGATATAATAAAAAATAGAAAGAGTTGAGGCAATGAAAAGTACAACTGCAGAAAATTTCAGAGATAATTTATCCGAAATGATTGATGAATTAATAAAATCAAATGAACACCTAAAAGTTACAACTAAAAATTATGGTGTCGTAAGTTGTATGCTTGACTAAGTAAAGAATTTATAATACAATTATGTTACGATGTAACACAATAAAAGGAGTGATTTTATGGCTACTATAACGATTAGATTGAGCGAATCGGATAAGGAACTTTTCACAAATGTTTCAAAAGAAAAAAACAAAACTTTATCCGACTGGGCAAGAGAATCATTATTGGAAAAAATCGAACAAGAGTATGATGAAAAAATAATTAATGAGTATCTGTTAAACAAAGACCAAATGAAATTTTACAGTAATGATGAGGTAAAAAAAGAGTTGGGTATATGAGGGTTATTTATTCAGAAAAATCACTAAAATCCTTGAAAAAACTCGATAAGCCTATTCAAAAAATGATTATTCATTATATGGAGAAAGTAGGTCAATTAGAAGAGCCACGTGCAAGAGGTAAGGCATTGTCAGCCAATTTGAGAGGATTTTGGCGATACAGAGTGTCGAACTACAGAATTATTTGCGAGATTGATGACGATAAATTAATAATCTGCGTTGTAGAAGTCGATCATAGGAAAAATATATATAAATGTTGAAAAAAGTTATTTGTAGTACGAGCTTTAATTCTACAAATAACTTTTTTATTTGCAAATCTCAAAACTTTTACACACACCAAAAAAAGCCACACAATGTGGCTTTTAATTACTCATTTATGAACAAGTTTGGTGCTGTATAATATTTTCTGGCGCCACTTACGACGTTATCTTTTCCGATTCGTGTGTAAGGGGCGATCAAGTGTTTGTTGTAGATGAACAGTCCCACGACTTGTGTGAATTTGTTGAGTACGGGAGATTTTTCTTCGAATTCCAAGAACTCGCACTTATTCATATCGTAATATTCTTGGAATACGTAGCCTGTGCGGATAAATTCTGGAAGTTTTTCTTTCAAATCATCTTCTCTCATTTCACGGCCAACGTATATTCCAAGTGAAGCGTAGCCGTCGATTGGCTTGAAGATGTATTTATCCTTGTTCATTATGATTTCGTAGGCATCACGTTCTTCGATTTTTTTCGTAAATGGAACGTGTTCGTCGATGAATTTCTTTTCTTCAGTGTTAAGTAGCGCTTGTGTTTGTTCGTCTCTGAAGATTTCGAATATTAGCTTGGAGTGCATCAATTGTGATCTGAATGATCCTACCATGAAGAATGCATTGTCCATGTACGCATCCAAGAATGGTTTGATTTGATCTTTTATTTTCAACAATTCTAATGTCACGATTCTTCTGTAAACCAAATCTATCACATAATCTCCGTGGCACAATTTGCCGTTTTTGTATTCCAAATCTCTGATGTCGATGATTTCGCAGTTGAATCCATTTTCTTCGTAGACTCTTTTGAATTCGTCAAATTCGTTTGGAGTTCCCACTTCCAAATTATCCACGATTGCAATGTTTGGTTTCTTATCGGATACGTATTTCTTGTACATATCAGCTGTTTCCCAAACCCATGGATTGAACATGTCGATGTTTTCGACTGAGTGTTTTTCCATAAATTTTTGCATAGCTTTTGTTTGAAGAAGAAGTTGTCCTAGTGTGTTGTCTTCGTTCATCGCAGATGATCCGTCTGTGTTGAGTTCACAAAGCATGTAGTTTACTCCGTCGTAGAACACGTCGTAGCGACAAATCGGAACTGGAACATCGTATCCTGGATCGTGAAGCACTAGCTCTTCAATTGTTGGATCTAATTGGAACAGTTTACGATATTCAGGATTTTTCACAAATTCTTTTGTGATTTTGTCTGTAATGCTCATCAAAATATTTGAAATGTATACAAAATCTGAGCGGTTCTTTTTGTTGTAGAAAAGTCCTTGGTAGGTCATAGGGATTGGTTCTCCGTGATAAATCGCCTTTGACACTTTTGTTTTGGCGATAAAATCCACGAAATCCCTGTAATACATGTCCTCGTCTTCTCTTACTATTTTATATAATTCTAATGAATATTCGTCATTATACATCTAAATCCTCCAATTTTAATTCATTTGCAACTACAGCTTCACGAAGCCCTTTTTCCTTGTAAATTTTCTCGAACTGATCTCTTGGATTCATTCCTTTTTCCAACATTTCTTCTAGTGGAATTAAATATCCGATTTCATTTGCAGGAAGTCCGTTTTTTGCCATATCCACAAGCATTTTGCAAAACTCTAACATGTTTACATTCATGAATGTAGCATCCAGTCCTTTTCTGCGTGCATCTAGTTTTGCTTTCATGCAATTTTCATACGTCATGTTTTTGAAAAGCTCTGATAATTTGTCCAAATTAGTCTCGTCGTAGAACAATCCTTTGATTAGAGCGACTGCTGAGAAATTAAGTGGATATTTGATTTCGTCCATCATTCTGATTTCGATGTATCGTTTCGCCCTTACATCTGGAAATACTATTGATAATGCGTGGAAAATCAAACCAGTGTCCTTCACATCTTCAAATACTTCCTTGAAAGTTGTCTTTCCGACATAATAAGGTTCGTGGTTTTCATCAATTGAGAAAATTAATGGCGTGTTCAAAATATGTTCGGCGTATTTTTTGTAGCTCAAATCATCATCGAAGCTAAACTTATACATACCAGATCTGTCAGTGTCTGTGTTTTCCCAAATGATTTCTCTCATGTTACGACTTTTTGCTGGTTTCCCTTCGAAAATATATGCATTGTCGAACAATGTGTAGAAAACAGGCGACAAACAGTTTGCGATTTTGTATTTCTTACAGAAATCTTTTTCTGATGAATAGTCGATGCTTGCTTGCAACGAACAAGTTCCCTTCATCATGTTGTGAGCCATATCTCCTCTTTCGTTGAAATATTTGTACATAAAATCGTATCTTTTTTTAGGCAAGATTTTAATCTCGTCGATTTTAGTCACAGGATGATATCCCAAAGTCACCATGGCTTGGTTTTTCTTATCGAAAATTTCAACAAGATTTCTCATATTTTTGATGTAAATATCTTTTAACTCATCAATGTTCCACTTCGATGACAATGCAACCTCAAACTGACTTCCAGGTTCTGTCGACACTGCCAAATCATCATTTTCAAGTCCAAGAATGTAATCTCCTTCTTTGTAAGCTGCACATCCATGATTGTGAAGTTCTCTGAGAGTTTCGCCGACGCCTTTTTCTCCCCAGTACGACACAGTTTTCAAACTATCCTTGTCTATGATGAAATGTTCCATTTCCATTCCAATAGTGAAATCTTCTTTTAGTTTTTCTCCGCTTTTGATGTAGTTAATTACAGCTTCAAGCTGTTTTTCGTAATCCATTTTTACTCCTTTTTAAGGTCCGCCACAATAATATCGCAAATTTTTATCAAATCTTCGGGAGCGATTTTGATTTGTGCTCCGATTTTGCCGCCAGACACATAGATATATTCTTTATTTTCACAACTCTCGTCGATAAAAGTCTTAAATTTTGTTTTCATTCCGATGGGAGAACAACCACCTCTAATGTAGCCGGTAGTTTTTAATAAATCTTTTACATGAATCATTTCGAGTTTTTTCACTCCGGCTATTTTCGCACACTTTTTCAGATCAAGCTCGTCTTTTACAGCTACAACGAACACGAAATTTTCGTTCGTATTGGAAATTGTGACAAGTGTTTTGAACACGTAAGCTTCATCTTCGTTTAATTTGCTTGCGACATTTTCGCCACTCACATCGTCTCCTACGGAGTATTCTATATATTTATACCCAATTTTTTGTTTGTCGAGTATTCTCATTGCGTTAGTTTTTTTCATAAACTCATCCTTTCATTATTAATATTATACTACAAGTGAAAATATTTGTTGTTTTATAAAATTTATCGAATATTTACTTGCGTAAATTGTCTGTTTATGGGTAAATATATACGAGGAGGAATTTTAATGGAACACAAATTAAACATTAGATATATATACCACAGTTCATTTTCTTTGGAATTTGAAGACAAGATTATTATTTTCGATTATTTTCAAGGAACTTTGCCAAAAAATGTGAACGATAAGAAGGTGATTTTCGTGGTGACTCATTCACATGCGGATCACTACAACGAGAGTATTTTTGATTATGAAAATGCGAGTGACATTACATACATTGTCTCAGAGGATGTTTACGAAGAGGTTTTTGATTATGATACGAAAGACAATGTTGTGTTTTTGGGACAAGATAATATCGAAGAATTGAAGAAGCATTTCGACAAGAAGGTTATCAAACTTGAAGTTGGTGAATCGACATCTGTCTACGGAGTTGATTTTACAGCGCTTGGTTCGACTGATATGGGAATTAGCGTGTATTTTGAAGCGAACCATTTGAAATTTTTCTTCGCAGGAGATTTGAACAATTGGGTGTGGGAAGAAGACACCGAAGAAGAAAAACAAAAGATGCAACAAGATTTCTCCAAGGAAATCGACAAGATTGGACACGTTGACATTGGATTTTTCCCGGTGGATCCTAGATTAAAGGAAAGATACGATTTGGGTGTGAATGAATTTGTCGACAAATGCAATCCGAAAGTTTTGTTCCCAATGCATTTCACAAAAGATCCAACGATTGTGGACAAATTTATCGACACTCACGATTACGAGGATTGCAAGATTGTGAATATGAAAAAAGAACACGATACGTTTCAAGTTATAATAAAATAATTGATTTAATATAATATTTTTGGTAAAATTAATATTACAAAAGGGAGTAGCTTAAAAATATTGTGTCGTCATTACGGTTGAAACCCGGCACAAGGCCACTTTGGTTAGCAAGACTTTTGCCAGAAATGGTGAAAGTTTTTTTTATTATGTAAATTAACAGGAGGTAAGAGATTGGATTGGTACAAGGAATCTAATGACAGTGTTATCAAAAGTTTGGATACTGACGAAAACAATGGTCTATCCGACAGTAAGGTAGCTAGTTTATTAGAAAAATACGGCAAGAACGTATTAAAAGAAAAGAAGAAAAAGTCCATGGCAGCCAAATTAAAGGATCAATTTTTGGATCCGATGATAATTATTTTGCTATTGGCATCTATTTTATCCATGGCTATTGGGGAAGTCACAGATAGTATTATTATCATCGCTATCGTTATTGTGAATGCGGTGCTTTCGATTTATCAAGAAGGTAAAGCGGAACAAGCAATAGAAGCTTTGCAAAAAATGGCAAGTCCTAAAGCCAAGGTCATCAGAAATGGCAAGATTATGGAAGTGGATTCACAAAACTTGGTTCCAGGAGATATCGTTGAATTGGAAACGGGAGATATTATTCCTGCGGATTTGAGATTGTTGGAATCTACTAACTTGAAAATCGACGAGTCATCGTTGACTGGTGAATCAGTTGCTGTAGAAAAAAATGCAAAGGATGAAATCACAACAGATGCAGGAATTGGCGACAGAACAAACATGGCATACAGTTCTTCTATCGTAAGCTACGGTAGAGCGAAGGGTGTCGTTGTAGAAACTGCACAAAATACAGAAATCGGTAAAATTGCAACGAGTTTGTCACAAGTTGAAGACGAAGAAACTCCTCTTCAAAGAAAATTGGCACAATTATCTAAGCAATTGGGTATCATAACTGTTGTTGTGTGTGCAATTGTATTTGCAGTTGGATATTTCTTGTATGATTTTGGTGCGTTGAACATGTTGATGACTGCGGTATCACTTGCAGTTGCAGCGATTCCAGAAGGACTTCCAGCTATCGTTACAATCGTGCTTAGTTTGGGAATGGGAAGAATGGCAGAGAAAAACGCCATCGTAAAGAAACTTTTGGCTGTTGAAACATTGGGAACAACTACTGTAATTTGTTCCGACAAGACTGGTACATTGACTCAAAACGAAATGACTGTGAAGAAAATCTACGTCGATGGAACTGATGTCGATGTCACAGGAACAGGATACAAACCTGAAGGCGATTATTTGATTGAAGACCGTAAAATGCAAGAAGATGACATCAAATCTCTTAACACTTTGCTTCACATAATGAGTCTTACAAATGATTCGAAATTAATCGAAGAAGACGGAACGTACAAGATTGTGGGAGATCCTACAGAAGGAGCGCTTCACACAGCAGCCGGAAAACAAAACATCACAAAAGAAGAATCCAATCAAAATTATCCTAGAATAGAAGAAATTCCATTCGATTCCGAAAGAAAGATGATGACTACATTCCACGATAAATTCTTATCTGACAAGATTATTTCCTTCACAAAAGGTGCACCAGATATAATTATTGAAAAATGTAGCAAGATTTTAATCGACAACGAAATAAAACCACTAACAGAAGAATTAAAACAAAAATTGTTGAATAAAAACAGCGAATACGCAAAACAAGCACTTCGTGTACTGGCTTATGCACTTCGTGAACACGATGATTTGCCAAATGAAATTACATCTGAAAACATCGAAAAAAACATGGTATTTGTAGGATTATCAGGAATGATAGACCCACCAAGACTAGAAGTAAAAGATGCAATCGAAGAATGTAAAACAGCGGGAATCACACCAGTTATGATTACTGGGGACTATTTGGAAACAGCAGTAGCAATCGCGAAAGATTTGGGGATTTGTACAGACGACTCACAAGCAATCATGGGAGCTGAACTTAACAACATGACAGACGATGAAATCCGTGAAATCGTCAAAGAAAAGAGAGTTTATGCGAGAGTTTCTCCACAAAACAAAGTACAAATCGTAACAGCATTGAAAGAAAACGGACACATTGCAGCAATGACAGGTGACGGAGTCAACGATGCACCTGCAATCAAAAAAGCAGACATCGGAATTGCGATGGGAATCACTGGAACAGACGTTGCGAAGAACACTTCAGAAGTTATCCTTACAGACGACAACTTTGCGACAATTGTTCATGCAGTAGAAGAAGGAAGAATAATTTACTCGAATATCAAAAAATTCGTATCGTTCTTACTAAGCTGTAACATCGCAGAAATTCTTATCGTATTCTTGGCGATAATGTTTAAATGGGACACACCATTTATCCCAATTCAATTATTATGGTTAAACTTAGTGACAGACTCATTCCCAGCAATGGCTCTTGGAGTTGAAAAAGGAGAAGCTGACATCATGAACAGAGCTCCTCGTTCACCAAAAGAACCAATCATCGACAAGAACATGAGACTAAGCATCATCGTTCAATCATTGGCAATCACAGTTGCGACATTATTTGCGTACAACTACGGATTGAACCACTTCGATGGCCACATCGAATCTGCAAGAACAGTTGCATTTGCAACATTGATATTATCAGAATTACTAAGAAGTTATTCAGTAAGAAGTGAACACAAATCAGTATTCCAAATCGGATTATTCTCTAACAAAGCATTAGTAATGGGAACATCACTATCACTATTCTTAATGCTAGCAGTAATCTACATTCCTGGAGTAAATGATGTATTCGAAACAATACCACTTCACCTTGAACACTACAAAGTAATCCTTCCATGTGCATTGTTGCCATTCGCAGCAGGAGAAATATTAAAAGCAGTAAAAAGCAAAAAATAATAGACAACAATAAAGGCGTATCGTGTGATACGTCTTTTTTAGTGGGGTGCTGTGTGAAAGAATAAGGAATTAATAAACTAATTGAAAAAGTTTATCTTTACGAATCTTTTTGGCCTCCCAATATTATTCTGTGTATTTTTATCGATAAATTCGCCGTAACCATTTTCTACTAAGCTGTTGATTATTCTATTAGCACTTCTAACGCTGAGTTCTAATATTTCCGATATTTCATAACTGGAAAATTCATACTTATTTAAATTGATCATAGCATCATACAACTGATGAATTCTTTTTGGAATAACACCGGTATCTTCTGATATTTCTAAAATTTCCTCATCGGTGATTAAATTTATAGGATGTAGTTTTTCATTATCATTATAATAATGAAATGCTATTCCATCAAAATAAGTGATATTATTAGAATCATCATTAAGAGCTTTTTGGGAATTTTTTAATGCCTTTTTTACTGAGATATCAGATCCAATACCTGCTATAAAATTAGTTAATTCATATTCTTGTAAAAAATTTGAAACTAGTGCCATGTTGAATCTGTTATTATAGTAATTTTTTGTTGAAATTATCGTGATGCTATTATCCTCATTAAAATCAACAAAAGCATCTATGGATTTTGAAAATTTTACAAACGGCTTTTTATAATCTAAGACATTAATCTGATTAATCGGTTGAAACCTATAAACCATAATTTTCGATTTATCTAATTTTGATATTTTTATTTCAAGCAACAAGTCTTCAATATTATTTTTTAAATCTATAATTGAGGGAAACATTCTATAGACTGGAAGATCTAAGCTTTTGAAAAGAGAATAAATATATCCATATGAGGTAACTACATAATCTATTTTTTTATCATGAAATAGTTTTAAGTGTTTTGTTATATAATAATCTTCGTTTTTTTCAGGTTTCGATTCTTCTATGTAGAAGTTACTGATTGAATAGTTGAAATCGTTGATAATATCTTCAATAGTTGTGTCAGAAATAATATCAAATGATAATCTTGTTTGAGATTTCAAGCAATTATCAGCTTTCATTTTTTCCAAGCATTTTATCAAAGATATTGAACCATGTTTTGCGAATGAAATAGGAACATTAATGTCGTATTTTAATAATTCAAAGTAAACGCCCATTCCAGTTACAAAAATACCATCAATATCTTCGGTAATATTAACTATTATGTCTTTTATTTTTTTAACTTTGTCCAAAACTAAATTACAATAGGAGATATCTTCAAAGTCTTTATCAATAATTTTATTTATTAAACTAACACTTTCCTGAGTGCCTATAATTGCTAATTTCACCATTTTACTCTCCTCAATAAAATTCATCTTATGTATATTATATCAAAATAAAAAAATTTTAAAATAAATTGCAAAAACACTTGACAAAAATATAAAAAGACATAATAATATAATTAAAGACATAAAAAAGACATAAAACAAAAATGAAAAAGAAAGGAAGTATTTTATGGACAATCAATTTTTTTATGCAAATCACCCACTAATGTACATAGCGTGTTCAGTGGGAATATTGTTGGTATTATTTCAAGCAACTGTAGTTTTGAAAAAAACTATAAAATGTGCTAAAGAAAAAGGCATGGATGAAAAGAAGATAAAAAAAGGAATTACTACTAGTGCAATATCTAGTATAGGACCTGCTCTAGGAATTGTCGGAAGTATCTTGGCCTTAATTGTTTCATTAGGTGCACCTGTTACTGCTCTTAGGATGAGTGTAATTGGTGGAACAAATTACGAAACAATGGCAGCTAATTTTGGAGCTAAAGCGTTAGGTTCAGAACTTTCTACAAAAATGGATCCAGTTGTTTTTGCAAACGCTTTATGGGTTCCAGCTCTAGGTGTAATGGGTTGGTTGATTATTATGTTCATTTTTGGTCATAGAATGGATAAAATAAATAATTTATTAACAGGTGGAAGAGAAGCTCTTCTACCAGCAGTAAGTGTTGGAGCAATGCTAGGAGCATTTGCATATTTTAATATTGACAACTTAATGAAAATTACAGTTAAACCTCAACTAGCAATTTCTACAATAACAGGGTTTATAATTATGGTTATTTGTCAATTGATTGGCAAAAAAGCGAACTGGGTTAAACAATGGTCACTAACATTTGCTATGTTTGGTGGCGCAATTGTTGCAAGCTTTTTTATGTAGGAGGTAAATTATGAATACTTATGAAAAATACACAAAAGATGTACAAAAGTTTGGAAGAATGACTATGATTCTAGGAATGATAGCTGTTTTATTGCCAGCTTTGTTTATGGCTTTTTACTTTAAAATTTTGCCACCTGCAACGGCTATTATTGCGGGAACAATAAGTCAAATTTCAGTTTCAGGGGCATTCTACATCAGTGAGCCTATAAGCTATTATCCAATCCTTGGATCTACAGGTTTATACGTTTCAACATTGTCTGGAAACAGCGTTAATATGAAAATTCCAGCTGCAGCAACATCAATTGAAGCATCAGGATATAAAGCGGGTACAGAAGAAGGTCAATTAATGGGAACTATGGGAGTAGCGGTTTCAGTTTATGTAGCAGTATTCTTCGTTATATTAGCAACAGCGTTAGGTCAAGGAGTTATATCAAACATTCCAGACTCAATTAAAAATGTTTTGACATTAATAATTCCTGCCTTATATGGTGGTATATTTGCTCAATTTTCGGTAAAATCCTATAAAACTGGAATATTTGCTCTAGTTGTTTCATTTATTATGACAAATTTAATGGCATTTTTAAACTTGAAAAACTTATCATTCGTAATCACGTTGACAACAGTATTTTCATCAATTGCATTTGCCAAAACTCAACTTGAAACTATAAAGAAGAACAGTTAGGAGCGATTTATGGTAGACTTAGAAAAACTAAAGAATATATTCAAGGAGTTAGTTAACATATACTCTCCATCAAAAAATGAAAAAGAAGCATGCGATTATGTTGTAAATTACTTGAAAAATTTAGGTTGTGAGATTTATCTTGACGAATCACAACATAAATATGGTGGTAATTGTCCTACGATATTTTCTGTACTAAGAGGAAACAAAAATGGTGCTGTGACACTTTCTGCTCACATTGACGTCGTGGAACCTAACAAAGGTGTCAAGATAATAGAAGAGGGAAATATTATAAAAACAGATGGTAGCACAACATTAGGTGGAGATGACAAGGCTGGAGTCGCTGTCATACTTTATGCATTAGAATATCTAGTAAAAAATAAAATAGAGCATGAAGATATTTATTGTATGATAACTCCGGGAGAAGAAGCTGGAATGTTAGGAGCGAGAAATATTGATTGGGAAGAAGTTTATAAGCATATTAATCCTGCAAAGAATACAATTGTGCTAGATAATGCAGGAAAATCCAAATATATTGCTTATCAAGCGCCAGCGTGCAATAACTTTGAAATAACAGTCCATGGCAAGAAAGCACATGCAGGAATAGAGCCTGAAAAGGGAATAAGCTCTATACAGGTAATTTCTGAAATTATCTCCAAAATGGATATTTTGAGAATAGATGAGCTTACTACCGCAAATATTTCTTACATTAACTCAGATTTTCCAACTAACGTAGTTCCGGATAAAACAATTTGTAAAGGTGAACTAAGATCTCACTCATATGAAAAAATTCAAAGCGTTTTGAATTCATACGAAAGTATATGTAAAGAGGTCTGTGAAAGATTTGATGCATCTTATGACTTTGATTACATTCAAGCTTATCCACTATTAAGATCAACAGATGATTTAAAATTTGCAAAGTTATTCCAAGACTGTTACAAGAAAATAGGAGTAGATAGCGAGTTACAAGTAATTGGCGGAGGATCTGATGCGAATTTTTATGCTGAACAAGGCTTCAATGCAATTATTATCGGTGTAGGAATGCAAAAAGTTCATACTACTGATGAGTATCTTGAGGTTGACGAAATGAAAATAGCAGCTGAGGTATTGTTGGAATACCTTATGAGAGATTAGTATGAATATTATTGAAAAAGTTAAAGAGTATGAAAGTTTTCTGATTAAAGAAAGAAGAATTCTTCATCAGATACCAGAAATAGGATTAGATACTTATCAAACTTGTGAAGAACTGGAGAAAGTATTAATTGAGCACAAAATACCCTACAGAAAAGTTCTTGGATCAAGAGGAATTATAGCATTGGTTGATTCAGGTAAGCCTGGAAAATGCCTAGCTATAAGAGCAGATATGGATGCACTTGAAATAAAGGAAGAAACTGATTTGGATTTCAAATCACACAATGGATTTATGCATGCATGTGGACATGATTGTCACATGGCAGATGCTCTTACTACATTATTAGTTTTGAATTCTATTAAAAAAGAATTTTCAGGAGTTGTGAAATTTATTTTTCAACCTGGAGAAGAGTATCCTGGTGGAGCTGAGTTGATGATAAAAGAAGGTGCATTAGATAATCCTAAAGTAGACTGCATAATAGGACATCATGTTGGCGGGCTTTTTGCGAGTGTACCTCATGGAAGCATTGGTTTTAAAAGTGGTAATCTTATGGCTTCTATGGATAAATTTGTAATTCGAATTGAAGGAAGCGGTGGACACGGATCTATGCCAGAAGATACAGTTGACCCTATTGTATGTTTAGTAGATATTGTTCAAGCTATAAACAGAATTAAATCAAGAGAAATTAGTTCTTCTGAAAAATGTGTAATTTCTGTATGTAAAGTAAATTCTGGAATTAATCAAAATATAATACCTTCAGATGCTGAAATTGAAGGAACAGTAAGAACATTTAATGATGATGTTAGAAAATATATAAGAAAGAGAATAGGGGAAATTTCTGAATATTATTCACAAGGTAATAGATGTAGTGTAAGTTATGATTATGCATGGAAGTATCCACATCTTTCAAACAATGATAATATTATTAAGTTATTAAAAAAATCAACCAAAAAGATATTTTCGGAAGATATAATATACGATATTGAATCTGAAACTATGGCTGGAGATGATATGGCATATTATCTTGAAAAAGTTCCTGGAGCATACTTTATGTTAAGTAACTTAAAAATGGATAAAAACGGAAAAACTTACCCAAATCATCACCCAAAATTTGATATTGATGAAGGTGAATTGTACAAAACTGTTGCAATTTGTGTGCAATTTGCACTTGATTATCTAAGTTAAAAAAACAGGAATCAGTCGATCCCTGTTTTACTATTTATGCGCTATCTTGAAACAGCTGCTGTCATTCCTTTTAACAATTGACCTGTGACGGCGTCTCTTTCATTTTCGTGTTTTTGATGTAGTGCGTTGTATTTTATTGTGTATGTTTGGGATTGTTTGTCCAATTTGATTTCCCAATCTTTTATGTCATCTTTTTCAAGATAATTTTCTTTTAGTTCCATTTCTTTTATTTTGTCTTCGTCCAAGAATACATTATTCTTTCTTTTTTCTTTTGTTTCTGGGTCTTCTCCTTCAAGGTCGAGTCCGTTTTGCACTTTTACTCCATCTTTGCTGACATTAGCTTCGGAGTCGCCGTTTTTTGCGACTATTCCATCTTTTCCGATTTTTGCTTCGGAGTCGCCATTCTTAGCGTCGATTCCGTCTTTTCCGATACTTACTTCTGAGTCACCGTTTTTGATATGTATGCCATTTTCTCCAGAAGTTTTCACGCCAGTATTTCCAACGTTTTTCACTCCACAAGAACTTAGCATTACACATGCCAACAATACTACCAATAATTTCCTCTTCATGATATTATCCTCCTTAAATCTATTATACCCCTTTTATTGATTTGTAACGTGGAAAATGTTTACAAAATGTCAACGATGTGTCAAACAAATTACAACAAGTTTATTTATAAATAATACGCGTGCTTATTTCAAGATTTCTATTTTGCTATGGTATAATAAAGTTGGAGGATAGTATGAATTATTTTAATTACTGGACAAGCGTTCTAGTGGTGTTTGCAATTATATTTTTGTTCGCCAGAACGATTTCAAATGAAAAGCAAATTGTCGCGTTTTTTTCGAAATTAATCTACGTTGTAATTATTCCGGCAAATATTGCGATTAGTTTGAGTGAACTTACGTACAAGAATTTCAACATCAAACTGGGTGTGTTTTTTGTGTATTTGTGGATATTGTCTAAGATTATGATGATGATTTTCCAAATCAACACGAAGGACAAGGATTCGTTGGAACCTGCGTTTATTTTCTCAAATATTATCGTGATGAGGCCTTTTTTGCAAAATGTTATGGACAAGAATATTCTGAACAATCTGGTTATAATTTCTTGCGTGATTTATCTTGTGTACATGCTTTACAAGAGAATTTTCAATGTGACAGACTTTTTGATGGCGATGGGTTTTTCTGTAGCTTTTTGTATTTGTGCGATTTACAAGTTCTCATACGTACTAACTCCTCTGAAAATTATTCAATCAACAAGTTCAGTTGTGATTATAATCGCATTTGCACTTGCAATTTCAAGTATTGATTTGAAAAGCTTATTGGATTTGACATCCATCATGCTTGCTGTTGTGAATTTGCTGATAATTCCAGTGTTTACATACGTCGTAGTGAGTGCTGTGACGAACAATCAGCTGTTGATTAAATCTATAATTATGTACACTGCGATTGGCCCAACGTTTGTGATTTCGTCCGATTTTTATAAGAAAACGAAGACGAGAATTACGGAGCTTGGATTTTTGTTGTCGGTCGTTACGATGTATATTTTGAATTATTTGTTCTTTTAATAGGCGAGTGTTTCGCCTATTTTTTTGCATCAACGAATTGTCAAATCAAATGCAACACTTATGGTAAGAAACCAAAAAGTTCTTCTTTAGGTGTTTTATATTTTATACATTTCCTAGGTCTATTATTCATTAAACT
>NZ_WKZE01000002.1:0-389003 GCF_009678315.1 Finegoldia sp. BIOML-A2 | reverse complement strand
CCCGAGTGGCCAAAGGGGACGGACTGTAAATCCGTTACTTTATGTTTCGGTGGTTCAAATCCACCCTCCTCCACCAATTAAATTTTACAAAATAATAAGATTAATTACCTATATGCGGGTGTAGCTCAGTGGTAGAGCCCCAGCCTTCCAAGCTGGTTGCGAGGGTTCGATTCCCTTCACCCGCTCCAATTAAGCACCTATAGCTCAGCTGGATAGAGCAACGGACTTCTAATCCGTGTGCCGGAGGTTCGAATCCCCCTAGGTGCGCCAATAATAGTGGGGTGTCGCCAAGTTGGTAAGGCACAAGACTTTGACTCTTGCATTCCACAGGTTCGAGTCCTGTCACCCCAGCCAATATGGTTCATTAGCTCAGATGGTAGAGCACCTGACTTTTAATCAGGGTGTCCCGGGTTCGAGTCCCGGATGAGCCACCAAATGTGGAGAGGTATCGAAGTGGTCATAACGAGGCGGTCTTGAAAACCGTTTGGGGGCAACCCCGCGTGGGTTCGAATCCCACCCTCTCCGCCATTTTAAATTACTTTATTTAGGAGAAATACTCAAGTGGCTGAAGAGGCTCCCCTGCTAAGGGAGTAGATCCTTAACGGGATGCGAGGGTTCAAATCCCTCTTTCTCCGCCAAGAATATATGATTTATTCTTGGGCCTTTAGCTCAGTTGGTTAGAGCGCCCGGCTCATAACCGGTAGGTCCCGGGTTCGAGTCCCTGAAGGCCCACCAATTTATTTCTTGATTTATTCAAGAAATATTTTTTTATAATGTTGAAATCATTTCCTAAATAAAGTACGTGCCCAGATAGCTCAGTCGGTAGAGCAAAGGACTGAAAATCCTTGTGTCGCTGGTTCGATTCCGGCTCTGGGCACCAAGGGGATTAGTTCAGTGGTAGAACGTCGGTCTCCAAAACCGGATGTCAGGGGTTCAAGTCCTCTATCCCCTGCCACGACTTAACGGCTTGTTTCTATGTGTTATTAAACATTGAAAACAAGCCGTTTTTATGTTTTATATATTTAATCTACGATTATATAACGTAACAATTAACGTAACAATTTTTTAGGAGATTATATATTTTCTGTGTAAGTAAAATTTATAATACGTAAATTATGTATTGTTTTATAAAAAACAATAATGTAAATTATAGTCATAGATGATAGGGTATAGAGATTTAGTTTAATTGGTAAAATGTCAGACTCCGAATCTGAAGGATGAAGGTTCGATTCCTTCAATCTCTGCCAAATATAAAAAGATAGCTTAGTTTTATCTTTTTTTGCATTCAAAAACCTGCTTGATTAAGCAGGTTTGATATTATATTGTTTTATTGTTTTGGTGTTTTGTCTGTTTCATTATCGTTATGAATTTCTGCAGGAGAAATTTCGCCAGTAGTTTTGTTGATTAAATATTTTTGGTTTTTTAAGTTTTCGTTATTGCTAACTGGAACTTTTGGTACGCTCTTAATGTAATTGCCTTTCAAAGCATCTACATTTTTTGGATATTCACCATGATCTTGTCTATAGCTTTCCACAGCTGTTTCCAAGACTCTTACGTTAGCGTTGTGGGCAGTGATAGCTGCTTTTTCTTTTTGGTTTTTGTAGACAGGGATAGCTATTGCTATAAGGATAGCCAGTATGGCAAGTACTACCAATAATTCTAGTAATGTAAACCCTTTTTTCTTCTTTTTTAACGTTTGTAGTTTCATAATTTCCTCCAGTTATTTATTATTCTACTTACTTTTATTATAATCAAAATCAAGGATTATTCAATACAAATAATTAAATATTTTTAAATCTCTTCAAAAATTAAATTTTTAGCCAAATTCCTATAAAATACAATTAATGGGCCTGATAAAAATCCTAAAAATATAGTTCCTATTCCTATTTGTTCTCCAAATAATAGGCCAACTACAATGCATATTATGTCTAGTACGATTCTCGTATACTTGTATGATAAATCTCTTTTAACTATATTGTCCACAACATAGGGCATAGCGTCATAAGCACTGGCACCCAGGTCAGCTTCCAAATAAATTCCAACTCCTATACTCATAACATTTATTCCAATTATCAACAGAATAAAGTTCACCCAAAATTTGTCCGTATCCATAAATTTTAGTAGCATATACGAAAAATCAGCACTGTAACCTACAGTCGCCATATTTATGACTGTTCCAAGTCCGATAGATTTTCTATGACCGAAAAATACTACAACTATTAATATAAAATTGGTCACAGTAATTACAGTTCCAAAATCTTTTTTCAAAAAGTCCGAAAATCCACTATTCATAAAGCTAAGAGGATCTACGCCTAATTTTGATAGTCTGAGTATTCCTATACTAAATCCTATTATTAAGTTTCCTAATATTGCAAACAATATTTGTTTTGTCTTTTTATTCATTAAAAATCTCCGTAAGTGTGTATTTTACTAATTCTTTAATATTATCATAAATAAACTCTTCATTTATGACTAAAGGGTAGTAATTGTTTATTAAATTATAATTGTTCTCCATACTTGTCATTGAACATTCAACAAAATCATCTTCAATGTATCCTTCATGCAAACTCAAACATAAAGTTATAAACATTCCTTGCGATTTGATTTGAGTTGATTCATACATGGCATCAATTTCCATTTTATTATCTGTAATCAAACTAATTTCTAAGTTGTTTTTTACTTTCTTAATATCATACAATAAATATCTAACAAAATTTGAGTATACTTCAAACGTATCACAATTTTTTTCAAAGAATTTTCTCATATAATTGTACAACTTTATCTTAAAATTCATGGATGTTTTAGAAAATTCTATTAATTCATCTGAAATACGATTTGTTTTGGAAATCTTTTTGTATAGTTTCACTGATTTTGATTTATCATCTATATTGATATCGAATAATTTTGATGCCAAATCTTTTGCTTTAAGGGAAGTGAATGAGTTTTTGTAGTAATTTTTTATTAATTTTTGCAAGTAAATGCAATTATTAATGATATCAAATTCTGTATATTTGATTATCTTGGTATTGATAAATTTTACGTCAAATTCACTAAAGCAAATAATTTGTTTGTTTAGTATGATTTTATAAGCTGATTTTATAATTTTTTCCTCAGTTTCATTGTTTTTTGAGTAAAAATTATAGTACCTATCATTTGTGAATATATTTATAAGATAGATGTGGTTTTTGTGAGGATCGATTCCTGTTGTTTCTATATTTATAATAGCCTGATTTTCATTCATTTTATCACCATTTCCATTATACTATTATTTTGGTAAATTTTCTCTACATGTTATAATATTAGTATGATTTTAAATAGAAATGAAGGGATATAATGATATATTTAGACAATGCTGCTACTACAAAAGTGTCGAAAAATGCAGTAAAAGAAATGGTTAACGCAATGACTGTTGATTTTGGTAATCCTTCAAGTTTGTACGATTTTGGAATGAGGGCTGAAAAACTTGTTACTGATTCCAGAAATACAATCGCAAACTTATTAAATGTAAGATCAGAGAATGTATTTTTTACATCTTGCGGAACTGAAGGTAATAATATTTCAATCAATGGTAGTGTTACAAATGATAAAAAAGAAGAATTTATAACTACAAATATCGAACATTCTTCTGTGTTTAAAACTTATAATAAATTGAAGGAAAATAGGACAGTTCATTTTGTAAATGTAAGTGATGATTTTAAAGTCGATGATATTATTGATTTGGTAAATGAAAAAACTCGTTTAGTTTCAGTTATGCATGTTAATAATGAAACTGGTAAAATTCTTCCAATAACAGAATTGGGCAAGAGAATTAAAGAAAAAAATCCTAATACTTTGTTTCATGTTGATGGAATTCAAGGTTTTGGCAAAATTAAATTGGATATTAATGAAGCGAAGATTGATTTTTACACAATTAGTGGTCACAAGATTCACGCTCCAAAAGGAATTGGTGCGATTTTCATTAGAAACCCTGAAAGAGTTAAGCCTCTTATAATAGGTGGATCACAAGAGTCTGGAATTTCTCCGGGAACTGAGAATGTAGCGGGAATTGTGGCATTGAAATGCGCTAGTGAAGAAGTTTTTTCTAAAATTGATGAGACTTACGACAGATTGTACAAGATGAAATCATATTTGATGGATGAGTTATCAAAAATTGATGGTGTGTATTTTAATTCCAAACTGGAAGGATACAGTCCATACATTACGAATGTGTGCTTTAATTACATTAAGAGTGAAGTATTGCTACATTATTTGGAACAAGATGGAATTTATATTTCTACTGGGAGTGCATGTAATGGTTCCAAAAAATCAAGAATTATCCAAAGTATTAACACACCTGATGAGTTTTCAGATGGATGTATAAGAATTTCATTTACTGATGATACGCCTGAGGATGTACTGGATATATTTGTTGAGAAATTAAAGCTTAGATTAGAAGATATTAGAGATATTATGAGGAGATAAATGTTAGATTGGTATATATCGGTTAGTTTTGGAGAACTAACATTAAAAGGAAAGAATAGACACACTTTCGAAAAACGTGCAATAAGCAAGATTTTGGATGCGATTTCTGATTATAAAATAGAAGAATACTATCAAGAACAAGGTAAGTTGTACATCAAGGCTGATGTCAATGATTTTGATGAAATGATAGATAAAATTAAAAAAGTTTTTGGAATTGTGTACATTAGTCCTTGCATAAAATGTGAAAAAACGGTTGAAAGTATGCAAGACGGGGTATTAAAGATAGTAGAAGGAAAAATTATCGAAGACAAACTTCAAACTTTCAAGGTTGATGTTCATAGAGTTGACAAGAAATTTGAACCAAAATCGCCAGAATTAAATCCGCTTTTAGGTGGCACGATATTAAAAAAATACGGAAATTATGTTAAGGTTGACATCAAAAATCCTGACTTTTTTGTCTATGTAGATATCAAGGATAATTGTTATGTCTACACTGATAGAATCAAAGGATGGGGAGGTCTTCCTATTGGAAGTTCTGGAAGAGGTTTGTTGTTATTATCTGGTGGTATAGACAGTCCTGTAGCTGCTTTTCTGATGGCAAAAAGAGGAGTTCGTGTGGATTGTTTGCATTTCCACAGCTATCCATTCACAAGTCAAAGAGGTTTTGAAAAGGTTAAGCAATTAGCAGAAGAAGTTTCTTATTATACTGGTAATATTAACTTTTATTCTGTGAACTTGCTTCCAGTGTACAAAGCTATCACCAAAAACTGCAAGGAAAGAATGATGACTATCATTTCTAGAAGATTTATGATGAGAATTGCAGAAAGAATTGCAAATGAAAACAAAATTGACGCTTTGATTACAGGAGAAAGCTTGGGTCAAGTTGCAAGTCAAACTATTCAAGGAGTTTCAGTTATCAACGAAGTTACAAGTCTTCCTATTTTAAGACCTTTGATTGCAAGTGATAAAACAGAAATCATAGAAATAGCAAGAGAAATTGGAACGTACGAAACATCAATTTTGCCTTTTGAAGATTGTTGCACGGTGTTTACACCGAAAAGACCAGTCACTAAACCAAGAATTTACGATGTCAAAAGAGAAGAAGAAAACTTAGATATTGAAGCCTTGGTTCAAGAATGTATAGATAATATGGAATTAATTAAGATTAGACAATAGGAGGAAGTATGAAAAAAGCAGGAGTTATTATAGGGATTATTGTTGTGTTAGCATTATTATTAGTGCCACAATACAACGGATTGGTTCAATCAAAGGAAGATGTAAACGAAGCTTACGCACAAGTTCAAAACGTTGTTCAAAGAAGGGCGGATTTAATTCCAAACTTGGTTAACACAGCAAAAGGATTTGCAAAGCATGAAGAAGATGTATTCATCAAAGTTTCTGAAGCTAGAAGTGGTGTTAAGAATGCTAAAGACCCAGAAGAATTAGCAAAAGCAAATGATGAATTGACAAAAGCATTAAATGGTATGAATGTTGTTGTAGAAAGATATCCTGAATTAAAATCAGATGCACATTTTACACAACTTATGGATGAATTAGCAGGTTCAGAAAACAGAATCGCTACAGAAAGAAAGAATTACAATACAGTTGTAAAATCATATAATCAAAAAGTTAAGAGATTCCCAACAGTAATATTTGCTAGATTAATGGGATTCAGCTCTGAAAAATACTTTGAAGCAGATGCTTCAGCACAAAAAGCACCACAAGTTAACTTTGAATAGGACAAATAAATAATGAGAAAGCAATTTAGATTGATATTCTCATTTGTTTTAGCTTTTTTATTAATTTTTAATGTAAATGCTTTTGCCCAAGATTTGCCGAAATCACCGGATACTTTTTATCTTGATGAGATGGGTGTGATTAGCCAGGAAGTTAAAGATAAAATAGTTAAGACGAATGTAGAACTTGAGCAAAAAACAGGCTCACAAGTACTTGTTGTAACCATAAAAGATTTAAAAGGAAGGGATCCTGTTGATTATGGCGTTGATTTGTTTAACAAATGGAAAATCGGAGATGCCACTAAGAAAAATGGGGTACTGATTTTATTGTCACAAGATTTAAATGAACCTAAAGGTCGTAATCGTCACATCAATATCATTACAGGTTATGGAATTGAAGGAAGACTTAACGATGGTAAGGTTGGTAGAATAATTGATGAATATATGCTTGATGATTTAAAAGACGGTAATTATTCTAACGCTTTACAAGAAGGATTCAATGCTGTTGTCAGTGAAGTTGCTGCTGAGTATGATGTTGAATTAACTGGGGATTTTGACAAATATCAAGAAAATTTAAACAGAAGTTCAGACGAGCAACTTATGAACACTATTGCTAGAATTATAATATTTCTGTTTATTCTGTACATTATATCAAGAAGTAATCGTAGAAATAATAGATACAGAGGCAGAAGACGTGGTGGAACAATATTCTTCCCTGGATTTGGAGGAGGATTCGATGACGATGACTTCGGAGGATTCGGTGGAGGTTTTGGCGGCGGATCTTCCGGAGGATTCGGTGGATTCTCTGGCGGAGGAGGCTCGTCCGGAGGCGGAGGAGCTGGAAGAAGCTTTTAATCAAATTTATGAATACTCTCAATTAATTTTGAGAGTATTTTTTTACGAAAATTTAGTAAAATATTTTTAACTTTTTGTTTAGTTTTGTATGCTTTTATGTTATAATACTTTTGGTTTAATATTTTAAGTAAGGAGATAGTAATGGAAATAGGAGAAAAAATAAGATCGTTGAGGTTAAAACTTGGCTTGACCCAAGAAGAATTGGCAGAAAGGTCTGATTTGACAAAAGGTTTTATATCACAATTAGAGAGAGATTTGACAAGTCCTTCTGTAGATTCACTTAATGACTTATTAAATGCATTGGGAACTGATATGGCAACTTTTTTTATGGATAAGCCCTCAGTAAAAGAAATTTTCACGAAAGATGACTATCAATCAAGTGAAGATTTGAGCATGAATTCTACTATTACATGGCTAGTTCCAAAATCTCAAGTCAACACTATGGAGCCTGTTATAATTACGCTTAATCAAAAAGGAGAAACTAAAGAATACAATCCATTTGAAGGCGAAGAGTTTGGGTATGTACTTGAGGGAAGTTGCAACATTTATCTCGACAATGAAATATATAAACTAAACAAAGGTGATTGTTTTTACACGAAGTGCAATAAAACTAGAATGTTAGAAAATAATGGCACAAAAATCTGCAAGGTGATATGGGTTATGTCACCACCAAATTTTTAGGGGGAATGTTTAATGGATAATATCATTGAATTAATCGGTATTAATAAATCTTTTGACGATGAACATATTTTAAAAGATTTGAATCTTTACATTAGAAATAAAGAATTTTTGACATTATTGGGACCATCAGGTTGTGGTAAAACTACGACTTTGCGATTAATTGCTGGATTTGAAACTCCAGATACTGGGAAAATTATTTTTGAAGGAAAAGACATAAGTCATATTGCACCTTATAAGAGAAATGTGAACACAGTTTTTCAAAAATACGCACTATTTCCTAATATGAATGTATTCGAAAACATCGCTTTTGGTTTGAGAATCAAAAAAATGAACGAAAAATTAATCAGAGAAAAAGTAACAGAAGTTTTGAAACTTGTTAATTTGTCTGGTTTTGAAAAAAGAAAAATAAATAATTTGAGTGGTGGCCAACAACAAAGAATTGCTATAGCAAGAGCTTTGGTCAACGAACCTAGTGTTTTGTTGTTAGATGAACCATTGGGTGCTTTGGATTTGAAGTTGAGAAAAGGAATGCAAAATGAACTCAAAAATATTCAAGAAAGAATTGGAATTACATTTGTTTATGTAACTCACGATCAAGAAGAAGCTTTAACTATGAGCGATACTATTGTGGTTATGGATAATGGTATAATTCAACAAATAGGAACTCCAGAAGATATCTACAATGAACCTAAGAATGAGTTTGTAGCTAAATTTATTGGAGAAAGTAACATAATTGACGGAGTATTTTTGGAAGATTGCATGGTTGAATTCTCTAATCATAAATGGAAGTGTGTGGATAAAGGCTTTGCGAAAAACGAAAGTGTCCAAGTGGTTATTAGACCAGAAGATGTGGAGATAGTTGCTCCAGAAAAAGGACAAATCAAAGGCACAGTTATAAGCGACAGATTTAAAGGAATTCACTACGAAATGTTTGTGGATACTGGAGATTTTAAATATAAAGCCCAATCAACTATCAACAAGCCTCAGGGAAGTATGGTAGGAATTAACATTGATCCAGATAATATTCATATAATGAAGAGGTGCGATAATGAAGCTTAAGAAATTATCTATTCCTTACGCTATTTGGATATTATTTTTCATTGTATTTCCGTTGTTTCTTATTGTTTACTATTCAGTTACAACTGGATCATTGAGAGATTTTTCCAATCCACAATTTTCGCTTGAATACTTTCACAGATTTTTTACGTCAAAATATGTGAAAGTGCTTTTGAATTCAATAAGATTGGCATTTATAAGTACAGTAATTTGTTTGTTGATTGGTTATCCAACAGCTTATTTTATAAGTAAAGTAGACAAAAAATACAAGGCTGTGTTGATGCTTATGATAGTTATTCCAATGTGGATGAACTTTTTGTTGAGAACTTATGCGTGGATTATTTTAACTGGTAAAAACGGGATAATCAACAGTGTGTTGATACATTTTGGTTTTTCTCCAATTAAAATGCTTTACACTGAAGGAGCTATTTTAATGGGGATGGTTTATAATTTCTTACCTTTTATGATACTTCCTATTTTCTCAATACTAGACAAATCAGATTATTCACTAGTAGAAGCAAGTTATGATTTGGGAGCATCTAAGTTGCAAACTTTTTTAAGAGTAGTGTTTCCGATGAGTTTGCCTGGAGTTATTACAGGAATTACTATGGTGTTTATTCCTGCGATATCTACATTTGAAATATCTGCATTACTTGGTGGTAACAAATACAATTTGATTGGTAATATAATTGAGCATCAATTCAGAATAGCAGGAAACTGGCATTATGGTAGTGCAATATCAGTTGTACTTATCGTTATGATTTTAATTTCATTAGCTTTTACAAATGAGAAAGGAGAATAAAATGAAAGAATTTTTTAAGAAATTTTATTTGGCATTGGTATTTTTATTTCTTTACGGACCAATTGCTGTATTAATGGTATTTTCATTTAACGATTCTCGTTTGAAAGGAAGCTGGGTTGGATTTACGTTCAAATGGTACAAGGAATTATTGCACAACGAAGAAATCTTGTCTTCTTTTAAAACCACAATACTAATTGCTATATTAGCTACAATAATTGCAACAATTTTAGGAACAATAGCAGCAATAGGAATTTATTATTTGAGAGGATACAAGAAAACTTTGCTTTTAAATATGAATTATCTTCCCGTTTTAAATCCTGATATAGTGACAGCAGTAAGTTTGATGGTAATATTTAACTTGATGAATTTTCCATTCGGATTTTTCACGATGTTATTATCACACATAACATTTACAACTCCATATGTAATACTTGCAGTGTTGCCGAAATTATCACAGATGAATAAGTTCTTGCCAGAGGCTGCTATGGATATGGGAGCGACACCTTTTTACACTTTGAGAAAAGTTGTACTTCCTGAAATAAAAACGGGCGTATTTTCGGGAAGCTTGTTGGCATTTACACTTAGTATTGATGATTTTGTAATAAGCTTCTTCACGACAGGTCATGGAGTGTCAAACTTATCAGTTACGGTGTATTCTATGGCAAAGAAAGGCGTAAATCCAGCAATTAATGCGTTGAGCACAATCATGTTTTTAGTAATGGTTATTCTATTGTTGATTCTTCACAAGAGAACAAATCTATTGGAGGAATTGTAAGATGAAAAAAATTTTATTATTTTTATTAACTATATTGGTTTTAACTTCTTGCTCCAAAGATGAATCAAATGTTTTGTATGTGTACAATTGGGGAGAATACATCGAACCCGCTTTGATAGAAAAGTTTGAAAAAGAAACGGGAATTAAAGTAATCTATGACACTTTTGAGCAAAACGAAGATATGTATATGAAAGTAAAAGAAGGAGGCAATAATTACGACGTTGTGGTTCCTTCAGATTACATGGCTGAAAAAATGATTAAACAAGGAATGCTTGAAAAAATTGATTACAGCAAAATTCCAAACTTCAAATACATCGATGAGAAGTTTAGAAATTTGGATTACGATCCCAAAAACGAATACACAGTTCCATATATGTGGGGAACTGTCGGAATTCTATACAATAAAAATAAAGTAAAAGACAAAGTCGATAGCTGGAATATTTTGTGGGATGAAAAGTACAAGGACAATATCATAATGATGAACTCCACAAGAGACACTCTAGGAGTAGCTTTGAAAAGATTAGGATATTCAATGAATTCAAGAAATGAAGCTGAGTTGGAAAAAGCAAAAGAGTCATTGATAAAACAAAAAGATATTGTTCTTGCTTATCTAGTAGATGAAACCAAAAATCAAATGGTAAATGAAGAAGCAGATATTGCAGTAATGTATTCAGGCGATGCAATTGTCGCTAAAGGTGAAAACGAAAACTTGGAATATGTAATTCCAAAAGAAGGATCAAACTTGTGGTTTGACACGTTAGCCATTTTGAAAAATGCAAAGCACAAGGAAAATGCCGAAAAATTTATAAATTTTATGACAGATCCTGAGAATGCAAAATTAAATGCAGAATACATTGGTTATTCTCTTCCATCTACAGAAGCCAAAAAACTTTTGGACAAAGAAGTTCAAGATGATGCTACAGCTTACCCTGATTTATCAAAGCATAAAAATATGGAAATATTTAAAGACCCATCAGATTTTGTCGAAAAATACGACGATATATGGGCTAATATAAAAGCAAATTAAACCTAGAAAGTGCAAGAGAAATTCTTTTGCACTTTTTTCATTTGAGATTGAATAATAAACAGATTTTTCATATAATATGAGTAGTTAAGAAATTGGAGGAAATATGTTTATAGAAATATTAAAAGTTATTCTTTTGGGAATTATAGAAGGAATAACAGAATGGTTGCCAGTTAGTTCAACTGGTCATATTTTATTATTAGACGAATTTATAAAATTGAATATGTCAGATGCTTTCAAATCAATGTTTACAGTTGTAATTCAATTGGGAGCAATCTTGGCAGTTGTAGTAATTTATTGGAACAAAGTGTGGCCATTCAAAAAAGGTCAAACTCATTTGATATCAATTAGTAAAAACAAAATGATAATGTGGGCAAAAATAATTGTTGCGTGCATTCCAGCGGCTATTATTGGTATAAAATTTGATGATTTTATCGAAGAACACTTTTATAATTATTTTGTAATTTCATTAGCACTAATAATTTTTGGTATTCTTTTTATAATAATTGAAAATAAGAACAAAGAATCACACAAAAAACTAGTCGATAGTATCGATAAAATTACTTACAAACAAGCTTTTATTGTAGGATTATTTCAAGTAATTGCAGCGGTGTTCCCAGGAACTTCACGTTCAGGAGCTACAATTCTAGGTGGTATTGCTATAGGATTATCCAGAACAATTGCAGCTGAATTTACATTTTTCTTGGCAATTCCAACAATGTTTGGAGCAAGTTTACTAAAACTTGTGAAATTTGGATTTAGTTTTACAGAAATGGAAGCATTCGTGTTATTATTGGGAACTGCAGTAAGTTTTATTGTATCTGTAATCACAATTAAATTCTTAATGAATTACATCAAAAACAATGATTTCAAAGTGTTCGGTTATTACAGAATAGCTCTTGGTGTATTGGTTCTAATTTATTTCGGCCTAATCAGATAGTTGTGATATAATAATGAGGAGGAATAGTTGCAATTATTCCTAAATGAACATTAGAAAACATAGACGAATATATATTTGAAAAAATAAGTTGTAGCGACTTATTTTTTTATTGATACATAAGGAGTTATGATGAATTTAGATAATTTAAATGACAGACAAAGAGAAGCAGTCGAAAATACAGATGGTCCTATGTTGATATTGGCAGGAGCAGGAAGTGGTAAAACAAAAGTTTTGACTACGAAAATTGCATATTGCTTGGAGAAAGGATTGTGTTCAAAATACGAAATTTTGGCAATTACCTTCACAAACAAAGCTGCCAAAGAAATGAAAGAAAGAGTTGAAAACATCTTACAAGAAGACGTAGACAGCATGTGGATAGGAACTTTTCATGCCATTTGTTCTAGAATATTGAGAGTAGAAATAGAAAGAATTGGTTTCGAAAGAAACTTTACAGTTTATGACAGAGCAGATCAAATATCTCTTGTAAAAGAATGTTTAAAGGATATGGGAGTAGATCCTAAAAATGTCGAAATCAAAAACGAAATCAATACAATTTCTAGATTAAAAAACGCAGGTGCTACAGAAAAAAATATCGACAAAGAAGATTTTGATATAAGTTTAAGCACTTTTACTATGGAATTATTTCAAAAATACGAACACAAATTAAAAAGGTACAATTCATTGGACTTTGATGATTTGATTGTGAAGACTAATTTGTTGTTCGAAGAAAATCCAGACTTGAGAGAAAAATATTCTGAAAGATTTAAGTACGTGTTTGTCGATGAATACCAAGATACAAACGATACTCAGTACAAGCTTATCAAAAATTTGGTTTCTAAAAACGATAATATTTGCTGTGTAGGAGATTCTGACCAATCAATTTACGGTTGGAGAGGAGCAAACATACAAAACATTCAAAACTTTGAAAAAGATTTTAAGAATGCAAAAGTTATTTTATTAGAACAAAATTATCGTTCAACACAACCTATTTTGGATTTGGCAAACACTGTGATTAAAAACAATTCACTCAGAAAAGATAAAAATTTGTGGACTGCAAAAAATGAAGGGGATATGCCTATATATAGGAGAATGTATTCTGATTTAGATGAGGCAGACCAAGTAGTTCAATGGATTGAGCAGGAAAGGTACAGACAAAATCCATACGAAGAAATGGCAATTTTGTACAGAACTAATGCACAATCAAGACTCTTTGAAGAAAAATTGAATAGATTAGGAATTCCTAATAGAGTTGTAGGTGGATTGAAATTCTACGATAGAAAAGAAATCAAAGATTGTGTTAGTTATCTTAGAATTGTTGAAAATTTGAATGATAATATGGCATTAAATAGAATTATCAATGAGCCGAAAAGAGGAATTGGCAAAACAACTATGGATAAGTTGTTGCAATATTCTCAAGCAAGAGGAATTAGCATGATGGAATACATCAAAAACACAGATCTTCCCGATTTTTCAAATGCTACAGCAAAAAAACTTCAAGAGTTTTATTATTTAATCAAAAGCTTTCCAAAAGACGATTTGAATGTTGCAGAACTTATGGAATATATTTTGGATAAAACAGGATACAGAGCTAATCTTGAAAAATCAAATAATAGAGATGATAAGACGAGGTTGGAAAATATTGACGAATACATTTCATCTTTATATCAATTTGTTCAAGATAATCCTGATAAAAACTTGAGAGAATATTTGGAAACTTCATCACTTATGACCGATTTAGATAAAACTGATGATAATACAAAAGGTGTATCGATGATGACAATCCACGCGGCAAAAGGATTGGAGTTTGATGTTGTATTTTTCACTGGACTAGAAGAAGGTACTATTCCATCAAGAGTTGATGAAGATGTAGAAGAAGAGAGAAGATTGTGCTACGTTGCAATCACAAGGGCAAGAAAAAAATTGTACATTACAAGTGTGCAATCGAGAAGAAGATTTAATGAATTTCAAACAAAAGCTGAATCGAGGTTTATAGAGGAAATGGAAAACAAATACAAAGACGAATCTCCTAATAAAGAGGTTAGTTTTAGAGAGTCGTTCAACACAAAAGTAGTTGATGATTACAGAACAGAAGCATCAGCTTCAATCACTAAAAAACAAAATAATGTTACTAAAAACAATGAAAAGTACAGAGCTGGAGATAAGGTTTCACACAAAAAGTTCGGTACGGGTGTAATCGTTGGAATTGTTGAAAAAGAAAACGGAGATGAGTTGACGATTAATTTCGACAAAAAAGGCTTGAAGAAGCTAAATTCATCACTAGCACCACTAACAAGGGTTGAATAATGGAAAAGGAAGACAGAATAAAATATTTAGTAGACATACTAAATAAATACGCTTTTCATTATTATACTTTGGATGATCCTTTGATTGAGGACTCAGAGTACGATGTTTTGTATGATGAGCTTGTAAATCTTGAAAAAGAGACGGGAATTATTCTACCAAATTCTCCTACAAATAGAATTGGTGGAGAAGTTTTATCGGGATTTGAAAAGCATGTGCACTTGAATACTTTGTACAGTTTAGGAAAAGCGCAAAGCAAAGAAGAAGTTAGAAATTGGGTCAATAAAACCATTGAGTTTGTAGAAAATTACAACAAAAATCATGTAAATAAATTGCCAACTGTTGAATTTTATGTAGAATTTAAGTTTGACGGTTTGACAGTAAATTTGACTTATGACGGTGGATATTTGGTAATGGCTACTACAAGAGGTAACGGCACTATCGGAGAAGTTATTACAAGCCAAGTGAGAACTATCAATTCAATTCCATTGAAAATAAAAGACACACGATTGATGGAAATTCAAGGCGAAGGAGTAATGCCACTTTCATCATTAGAAAACTACAATAAAACTCATGAACCAAAACTCAAAAATGCTAGAAATGCAGCAGCAGGAGCTCTTAGAAACTTAGATCCAGCGGTAACAAGAGAAAGAAACTTGGATGCTTATTTCTACAATGTAAATTATTTGGAAGAAAACGGGATTGAAACTCAAGAACATATGATGGAGTTTTTGGGAGATAATTATTTCAAGTTGTATCCTTACGAAAAACACGCTACGTCATTCGAAGAAATTTCAGGATTTATTGATGAGATTTTTGAAATAAGAAATGAAATAGACGTTTTGACAGATGGTGTGGTAATTAAAGTAAATGATTTTAAAACTAGAGAAAAATTAGGATACACCAATAAATTTCCAAGATGGGCAATAGCTTACAAATTTGAACCTGAAAGATTTACAACAATTGTCAAAGAAGTGGAATGGAATGTTGGAAGAACTGGAAAAGTAACTCCGACGGCTTTGTTGGAACCTGTAGAAATTGGAAATGTAACTGTAAAAAGAGCTACACTTAATAATATTGACGATATTGAAAGAAAACAAGTAAGATTGAATTCAGAAGTTTTCATTAGAAGATCAAACGATGTAATTCCAGAAATAATGGGAGTCGTAAATCCTGAGCAAGAAGATACCAAAGAAATTGAAATCCCGCATTACTGTCCATATTGTCATAGTGAATTATTTAGAGATGGAGTTCATATTTTCTGTCCAAACTCAATGAGTTGTACTCCACAATTAGTTAAGAGAATGGTTCATTTTGCAAGTAGAAATGCAATGAATATCGACGGATTAAGCGAAAAAACTTTGGAAGTTCTGCTTGAAAAATTAAACATCACATCAATTGAAGAAATTTACGATGTAAAAAAAGAACAGTTGTTGCAATTAGAAGGATTTAAAGAAAAGAAGAGCCAAAATCTTATCAATGCAATTGAAAAAAGCAAAAATGTTGATTTGGCTAATTTTATCTTTGCATTGGGAATTCCTGAAATTGGTGAGAAGACAAGCTTTGAATTGGCACAAAAATATAAAAGCTTTGATAATTTGAGAGAAGCGAAGTTTGAAGAATTAATTCAAATCGAGGATATTGGAAATGTAATTGCAGAAGAAATCGTAGAATTTTTCCATGACGAAACTATTTCTCATTCTATTGATTCACTTCTTTCAAAAGGAATTAAAATTAAAAATCCTGAAAATATTGAAAAGAAATTGGATAATTTAACTTTTGTTTTGACAGGAAGTTTGGTGAATTATTCTAGAAAAGAACTTACAGATAAGTTATCTAATTTGGGAGCAAAAGTTTCATCTTCTGTATCCAAAAATACTGATTATGTGGTGTATGGAGAAAAAGCTGGATCCAAAATTACAAAAGCGAAGGATTTGGGTGTAAAATTAATGACAGAAGATGAATTGAATTCATTCTTAGACAACTTATAAATTTAATTTATTTATGATAAAATTTAATCATGAATTAAAAAGGAGTTAGTATGATTAATCGAGATGAAGTAGTAAAAATCTATGATTTGGCTAACCTAGAGTTAACTGAAAACGTGGATGATTTATATGAAAAATATAATACTGTATTGGATTTTGCAAGTATGATTATGGAATGTGATACTGAAGGAGTGGAATATATGGAATTCTTGCCACAATATCACAGTATACTTAGAGAAGATACACCAAAAGAATCAATTCCAAGAGAAGTTGCGTTAAAAAATGCAAAATCTCGTGAGTATGGTTATTTTAAATTGAAGAAAGTGGTGGAATAATGATAGAAAATCTTAGAAATAAATTTGTAGAAAACCCTGAAAGTTTAAAGGACTACTACAATGATTTGGACAAATTAATAGAATCAAAAAAAGATTTGAATGTGTTCATAACTTACGACAAATCATTCGTTGACCAACAAGTTGAAAAACTAATTGAAAAAGCAAAAAACAACGAAAAGTTGGGAAAAATGTTCGGTGTTGCAGTAAGCGTCAAGGACAATATCAATGTAAAAGATTTGAAGATGACTTGTGGATCAAAAATGTTAGAGGATTATGTTTCAATTTATGATGCCACTGTAATCAAAAAATTAAAAGAAGAAGACTGCGTTATAGTTGGAAAAGTTAATATGGATGAATTTGCTATGGGATCTTCTTCAGAAACAAGTTATTTTGGCCCTACAAAAAATCCTGTAGACACAAAATTAATCCCAGGAGGTTCTTCATCAGGATCAGCTGCTAGTATTAAAGCTGAAATGGCTGTTGTAAGTTTGGGAACTGACACAGGCGGATCTAGCAGACAACCAGCATCTTGTTGTAATGTCGTTGGATTTATGCCAACTTATGGTTCGATTTCTAGATTTGGAGTTCAATCAATGGCAAATACTTTGGATGAAGTTGGTATATTATCAAATTCTGTTGAAGATATAATGGATACTTACAATGTAATTGCAGGTCACGATGACAATGATATGACTACAATTCAATCTGAAGTAAATGTTCAAAAGAAAGTTTATGATTTTAAGGGCAAAAAAATCGCAGTTGTTGATTTGAAAAAATACAGCAATGATGAAACAGTTATCAAAGAATACCAAGAAATATTGGAGATTCTAAAAAATATGGGTGCCGATTTAGTAGAAATCGACTTTGAATATTTAAAATATGCAAATGCGTTATACAACGTAATAGTTACTAGTGAAGTGTCATCTAATATGTCAAGATTTGATGGAATTAGATATGGATATTTGACAGATGATTATGAAAATACAAGAGATTTGTTCGTTAAGATTAGAAGCGAAGGATTTGGCGAAGAAGTTAAGAGAAGAATTGCTATGGGAACTTTTTATCTAGCAAGTTCCAATGACCAAAAAGTTTACAAACAAGGTTTAAAAGTTAGAAATCTACTTTCACAAGAATTTAAAAATATTTTCAAAGATTTTGATTTCATTGCTACACCTACAATGACAAGCTTACCTTACGAATTAGACAGTAGAAAAGACGATCCATTGGCTGTATACGATTCAGGTATTTTCAATGTAATTGTAAACTTGAGTGGATTGTGTGCTATTTCAATTCCTTACAAATCAGGAATATCAACTAGTTTGCAACTAATTGCAAATAGTCACGACGAAGAAAATTTATTGAATGCAGCTTTAGCGTTTGAAAGGAGATAGCATGAACTTAAAAACACTTATAGGATTGGAAATTCACGTTGAATTATCAACAAAAACTAAAATGTTTTGTGGTTGTAAGAATGAATTCGGACAAGTTCCAAACACAAATGTATGTCCGATTTGTTTAGGTCATCCTGGAGCACTTCCTCACATGAACAAAGAAGCTTTAAGATACGCTATCATGGCAGGATTGGCTTTTGATTGTGACATTGCAAATGAATTTAAGATGGACAGAAAAAAATACTTCTACCCTGATTTAGTTAAAGGATATCAAATCACACAAGAAGACCAACCGCTTTGCACAAATGGATATATTGAATTAAAATCATCTACTAAAGGTAAAAAAGTTAGAATTAGAAGAATTCACATAGAAGAAGATACAGGTAAATCAATCCACAACGAAAGTGGAAACACTTTAATGGATTATAACAGAGCAGGAGTTCCTTTAATTGAAATAGTTAGTGAGCCAGATATGAGTACTCCTGATGAAGCCAGAGAATTTTTAGAAACTTTAAGAGAAAGAATTAAATATTTGAAAATATCAGATGTTAAGATGAGTGAAGGATCATTGAGATGCGATGTTAACATCAATGTTTACGATGAAGATTCTGATTTTAAAACTAAAATTTCTGAAATCAAAAACTTGAACTCATTCAAATCAGTTTCAAAAGCTTTGGTTTACGAACAAGAAAGACACATACAATTGGCTAAGGAAATTAAAAACGGAGAAAAAGAAACTAGAAGATGGGATGAGGACACTCAAACCACAATAGTAATGAGACACAAAGAAGAAGGAAATGATTACAGATTCTCAGTCGAAGGAGATATTCCTAAAACTTATGTGGAACAATCATATATCGAAGAAATCAAAAATAATTTGCCAGAACTCCCACAAATGCGTAAAGAAAGATTCATGAACGAATACAAGATAGATGAATACGACGCTGATATTTTAACTAGAAATGGTTACTTGGCTGACTACTACGAAAAAGTTGTAAAAATTTCTAATGATCCTGTTCAATCTTCAAATTGGTTATTGGGAGATGTTCTTCGTCAAGTAAACGAAAATGAAATTGACATTGAAGAAATGAATATGTCTGCTGAAAACTTAGCAAAATTGATTAAACTTTCTTCAGCTAAGAAAATAAATAATCAAACTGCAAAAAAAGTTTTGAGAGAAATGTTCAATGAAAACTTTGACCCAGAAGTTTATGTCAAAGAAAAAGGATTATTACAAGTTGATGACGATAATTTACTACAACAAATAGTGGATGAAGTGGTAGCAGAAAATCCAGAATCAATCGAAAGTATTAGAAATGGTAAAGATCGTGCTATAGGTTTCTTAGTTGGCCAATGTATGAAAAAATCAAAAGGCAAAGGAAATCCACAAAAGTTCAATGAATTAATCAAAGAGAAAATCTAATGAAGAAAATATATTTATCTACAGGAAATAAAGGAAAAGTTTCTGAAATAAAAGAAATACTTTCTGATTTAAACTATGATGTGTATTCCAAATCCGAATTGGGTATAAATGAAGATGCAGTGGAAGATGCAGAAACTTTGGAAGGCAATTCACTTATCAAAGCTAAATTTCTAAAAAAATACACAGATGATATTGTAATGAGCGATGACACTGGGCTTTTTGTAAATTCCTTAGGAGGAAGACCTGGAGTATACTCTGCGAGATTTGCAGGCGATGAATGCGACGATAGTAAAAATCGCCAAAAACTTTTATCTGAATTGAAAGAAAAAGAAGATAGAAGCGCTTATTTTGAAACTGTGATTACAATCATAGATTCAAATAATGAAATTCATCAAGCAAAAGGAAGAGTAGATGGCAAGATTTTATTAGAAGAGTGTGGAGAACATGGTTTCGGATATGATAGTATATTCATGCCAGATGGCTACGATAAAAGTTTTGCACAAATGGAAGATTGTGAGAAAAACAAGATTAGTCACAGAAAAAGAGCTTTGGAAAACGCCAAAATCATCTTGAAAGGTTTAAATGAAAGTAGCAATAATTAGTGATACACATAACAAAATCGCGAAAGTTTATGACTATTTATTTGATAAAGAAATTGACATCATCGTTCACTTAGGAGATGTGTGCGATGATGCAATTTTACTTGAAGATTTATTAAAAGTAGAAGTCATTTATGTAAAAGGAAATAACGATTTTTATGTTGCTGGTGGTGAATATGACAAGGTTATTAGAATTTCTGATAAAAATATTTTCATAACACACGGGCATAAGTACAATGTATCTTCAGGAGTGACAAGATTAGTCGAAAAGAGCAAATCTTTAAATTGCAAAATGTGTTTGTATGGACATACGCATAGGTATTTTAATGAAACAATTGATGGCGTTTGGGTTATCAATCCAGGATCTGTAACTTATCCAAGAGATGGTCAAGCTGGATTTTTAATATACGATACAAAAAAAGAACAAATAGAAAGGATACTTTTATGAACGTTTTAGACATTAAAGAACTTAGAGAAGATTTAGGTAAAAGAATTATCGATGGTGTAGAAAAATTAGGCAGAGAAGTTAAGGTTGCAACTGTAAGAGTTGGTGAAAATGCAGGAGACATTTCTTACGAAAAAGCTGTAAAAAATAACTGCGCTAAGTTGAACATAACTTGTGATCAAATAGTTTTAAAAGAAGGAGAAAATGAAAAATTAATCCAAACTATCAAAGAACTAAATGAAACACACGACGGTATATTGATGTTTAGACCATTAAAAGATAAAAAATTGGAAAAAGAAATTCAATATATAATCGCTCCAGAAAAAGATATCGATGCGATGGGAATGGTTAACTTAGGAAAAGTTTTGGCAGCAGAAGAAGATGCATATTATCCAGCTACAGCTAGAGCTGTTGTTGAAATAGTTAAATACTACAACTTTGACGTTAAAAACGTAGTAATCGTAAACAGATCATTAGTTTTAGGTAAACCACTTTTCAATATGCTTATAAAGGAAAACAAGACTGTTACAATGTGTCATTCTAGAACAGAAGATATAAAATCATTTACTAAAAACGCTGATTTGGTTGTAACTGCAGTTGGAAAAGCTAAAATGTTTGATGATTCTTACTTTACTGAAGATTCTTATGTAGTAGATGTTGGAGTTAGCTTGGATGAAAACGGAAAATTATCAGGCGATGTTAATCCAGAAGTTAAAGTAAAAGTATTGGCAAATAGCGTTGGAAAAATCACAACAAGAGTATTATTGTTGCAAATGGTTGAAGGCGCTTTAAATAGACAATAATTTTTATCCCAAAGACCTCTTTATCAATTAAGATAAAGAGGTTTTTGAATGCAATAAACTAAAAGTGTATAATAGATTAGGTGATAATTTTGAAAATAGGCGCAGTAATAATGGCAAGTGGTTTGTCCAAGAGAATGAAATCTGACAAATTAATGCTGAAATATAATGATAAATTTATTTTTGAATATATTATTGATTTGGTAGCAAAATCAAATTTTTGTGATAGAGTTGTAATTACGAATAATTCTACGATAAGAAAATATTGCAAAAAAATCGGAATCAAAACTATTAATAATCCTAATAATGAAATTGGACAAAGCGAATCAATCAAATTAGGAGTCAAATATTTCAAAGAAATGGATGGTATTTGTTTTCTAGTTTCTGATCAGCCATTATTAACAGAAATTTCAATAGAAAAATTAATTAATTCATTTGAGAAAGACAAGATTTGTCAATTGAAATTCAAAGACAAAATAGGTAACCCTGTAATTTTCTCCAATAAATTTTTCAATCAATTATTGTCACTGAAAAACGATGAAAAAGGTTCAATAGTTAAGAACAAGAATTTGAATGATGTAAAATATGTAGATGTAAATTATGAAAGAGAACTAATGGACATAGACACGAGTGAAGATTATGAAAGGATTTTAAATGCAGAAAATTTGTTTAGTTAGAGGCGCAGGCGATATAGCCACAGGTACAATTCAAAAACTTGTTCGCGCTGGGTTCAAATGTGTTGTTACTGAAGTTTCAAATCCAAGTAGTATAAGAAGAAAAGTGTCACTTTCTGAGGCAATTTATGAGAAAAAAACAGTTGTAGAAGATATAGAAGCTGTTTTGTGCGAAAATTTGGATGAAATTGGTCAATACTTAGGACGATACAATCCTGTGATAATAGTAGACCCAAAACTTACAATATTAAATAAGATGAAATTTGATGTAATTGTGGATGCTATATTAGCGAAGAAGAACACTGGATTAAAAAAAGAAATGGCTGATATTACGATAGGATTAGGCCCTGGTTTTGAAGCAGGTGTTGATTGCGATATTGTGATTGAAACTATGCGTGGTCATGATTTAGCAAGAATTATCGAACAAGGATTCGCAAAGAAAAACACAAGTATTCCAGGAATTATTGATGGATTTTCCAATGAAAGAGTTATATACTCTGATTTTGATGGTCAATTTACACATATTAAAAGTATTTCAGATATTGTTAATAAGGAAGAGATTATAGCAAAAGTCGGAGATAATTATATAAGAGCGACTTTAGATGGCGTTATACGCGGAATGATTAGAGATAATTTTGAGGTCAAAAAAGGACTTAAAATAATCGATATTGATCCGAGATATGAAGAAGTAGAAAATTGTTTTACAATTAGCGATAAAGCTAGAGCAATTGGTGGGGCGGTTTTGGAAGCGATTATGATGTTAGAAAACAGGAGAGAAAAGTATGCAAAATGATGTTTTGTTAGAAATGTATAAGTCTTTGGAAGATGGATATAAATGTATGATGGTAACATTGTTTAAAAATAGAGGATCAGTTCCTGGGAAACAAGGAAACATTATGGCTGTTCGTGAAGACGGAAAAACTTTTGGAACTGTAGGAGGTGGTGCTATCGAACACCAAGTAATCAAAGATTCTATTGAAAACTTAAAAAAAGATAGTGACTTCGAATTTGATTATGTTCTTAATGAGGGAGAAAAAGTTAGTATGAGTTGTGGAGGTAGGGCTAGTGGATTTGGTAAAGTGTTTTTTCCTAAACCAACTTTGATTATTTTTGGAGCTGGTCACTGTTCTCAAAAACTAGCCAGAATTGCAACTTTAACAAATTTTGAAGTTATAGTTGTTGATGATAGAGATGAGTTTATTTACAATGAAGATTTTTCTAATATAAAAAAATATATCAATAAAGAAATCGAAGATTCGATAGATGATTTGAGATTTACACCAGATACTTTTATTATATCTGCAACTAGAGACCATAAGCACGACGAAGAAGTTGCCTTTAATATTTTGAACAAACCCCATAAATACTTCGGAATGTTAGGCTCAAGGAAAAAAGCAGACACGTTAAAACGAAATTTGATAGAAAAAAATGTGGACAAGAGCTTAGTCGATAGTATTAATGTTCCAGTAGGGCTTGATATTGATGATGGATCTGTAGAAGAAATAGCTATTTCGATAATGTCTCAAATTTTAAAAGTTAAAAACGGAAAATAATTTAAACAAAGCATGACTTTGATGTAAGTCATGCTTTTGTTTAATTTATTTATTTTTATTTTGGCAATCTGGACAAATTCCTCTAAATTCAAGAGAATGTGAGTCAATTTTGAAACCGGTTTTGTTTTCCAAATCCGTCTCTATTTTTTCAACAGGGCAATGATCAATAGGAATGATTTTGCCGCAAGATTCACAAATTATGCTGTGTTTATGTTTTTTGCCTTTTAATCGGTAGTATGAAATACCATCAATTTCACATACAATTTCAACTATTCCTTTATTTTTTAATATTTTTAAATTTCTGTAAATTGTAGACAAATTGGATTCTTCTTTTTCCTTAAAAATCAAATACAAATCTTCTGCAGATATAGGCTGTTCTGTTTTGTTTAAAATCGATATAATAAGTTTCCTTGCTTTTGTGATTCTTAAACCATTGTTCAACAAGATTTCGTTTTTCATATTATCACCTATAATTATTATATCATTTTATTATGAAATGTTTATGAATATTTAAATTTTAAAATTGAAAAATGCTACAATTTGTCAACTTTTTCGTCATTAATATCTAAAATTTCACAGATTAGTGGTATAATATATAGTTAGTGAAATAAGGAGAGTTGTTTATGAACATTTTATTTTCACCACCTGATATTTCTGATAAAGAAATTGAAGAAGTGGTAGACGCATTAAAATCCGGTTGGATTACAACTGGACCAAAAACCAAACAATTAGAAAAAAACTTACAAGAATATACACAATCAAAAAAGACTTGTTGCTTTAATTCAGCAACTGCTGCATTGGAATGTGCGCTTAGGATTTTAGGCGTAAATGGTAAGAAGGATGAATGTATTACTTCGGCTTACACTTATACTGCAAGCTGTTCAGTTATAGATCATTTGGATGCTACAATTAAATTAGTAGACGTTCAAAAGGATTCCTACTTTATGGATTATGATAAATTATATGATTCCATAAATGAAAATACTAAGGCTATTATTCCAGTTGATATCGCAGGAGTTCCTGTTGATTACGATAAAATTTATGAAATAATTGAAGCTAAGAAATCAATATTCAGACCTTCAAATGAGATACAAGAATCTTTGGGAAGAGTTGCTTTGATTTCTGATAGCGCACATGCTTTAGGTTCAACATATAAAGGTAAAAAGATTGGATCATTCCAAGATATAGCTTCTTTCTCTTTCCATGCTGTTAAAAACTTTACTACAGCTGAAGGTGGAATGCTTGCTATAAACATTGGTGATGTAGATAAGATTTACAATGATTTACAATTATATTCCTTACATGGACAAAACAAAGATGCATTAGCCAAAACAAAATTAGGTGCATGGGAATACGACATTAAAGGCCTTTATTACAAATACAATATGCCGGATATATTAGCAGCAATTGGGCTTGCACAATTAGAAAGATACGACGATTTATTAGCTAGAAGAAAAGAAATAATCAAAATGTATAACGATGGTTTAGATAATACTTCAATTAGTTATTTGAATCATTTTGGTGAAGATTACACAAGTAACGGTCATTTGTATTTAACAAGAGTTGAAGGTATCGATGAACAAACTCGTAACGATATAATCGTGAAGATGGCAGAAAAAGGCATTGCTACTAATGTTCACTACAAACCAATTGCAATGATGACAGGATACAAAAATTTAGGATTTGACATTAAAGATTATCCTAATACTTTTGAACAATACAAAAACGAAATAACATTGCCGCTTCACACATTATTGTCAGATGATGAAGTAGCATATGTTATCGAAACTTACAAGGATATAGTTAGTGGTAAATAATATGAACAATCGAGTAGATGAAATCCTTAAAAATAGCAAATTTAATCTTTTCATCAAAAGATTATTTGATATTTTAGCATCTTTATTTGGAATTTTGGTTATGGCAATCCCAATGATTATAATTTCCGTTGCTATAAAATTAGATTCAAAAGGTCCTGTGTTTTTCAAGCAAAAAAGAGTTAAGAAAAATAATAAGGACTTTACAATTTTGAAATTTAGAACGATGGTTGTGGATGCTCCAAAATTGGGAATGGCAATAACAGTTGGAGACGATCCTAGAATAACGAAAGTGGGAAAGTTTTTGAGAAAAACTAAATTAGATGAGTTTCCACAATTGTTCAATGTATTGGTCGGAGATATGAGTTTTGTTGGTCCGAGACCTGAAGTTAGAAAGTACGTTGATATGTATTCTGATTCGGACAAAGATATTTTGAAAATTAGACCAGGAATTACGGATTTGGCAAGTATAAAATACAGAGATGAATCAGAAATTTTGGATAAATCTGACAATCCTGAAAAGACATATGTTGAAGAAATTATGCCTAATAAAATCGAACTAAACAAACAATACATTGAAAACATTAATTTATTAAATGATATTAAAATAATTCTTCAAACATTGAAGATTTTATAACTAATTAGTTATTTATATAGATAAAGAGAAATTAAATGGGGGATTTTAATGAATATACCATTGTTGAATTTGAAAAGACAATATAAACACATTGAAGAAGAAGTAAATACAAGTGTATTAGAGTGTTTCAAAAATGCACAATATATAATGGGTGAAAATGTTAAAGAATTTGAAAAAGAAATAGCTAATAAAATTGGCGTAAAACATGCAATTACAGTTGGAAATGGAACTGACGCGCTGATTATAGCATTGAAGTCTTTGGGAATCAAAGAAGGAGATGAAGTTATAACTACTGATTACACTTTCTTTGCAACTGCTGAAGCTATAAGATTTGTTGGAGCTACACCTGTATTTTGTGATGTTGAATTGGATACTTATAATATCGATCCTTCTCAAATAGAAGAAAAGATCACAGACAAAACAAAGGCAATTGTTTGTGTTCATTTATTTGGAAATGCATGTAAAATGGATGAAATAAATGATATTGCCAAAAGACATAATTTGTATGTTGTTGAAGATGCAGCACAAGCAATTAATTCACAATACAAGGGAAAAAATGTTGGTAATTTAGGAGATGTAGCTTGTTTCTCATTCTTCCCTACAAAAAACTTAGGATGTTTTGGTGATGGTGGAATGATCACAACTAATGATGATGATTTGGCAACCATTATAAGAGCTTTGAAGGTTCACGGTAGTGGCGAAAATGGAATGAAAGCTTATGCTATATTAAATGATGAAGAAGTTGAGGTTGTGGAACAAAATTCAGGAGACAACACTGTTTACAATCCATTGAAATACTACAACTATTTAATCGGTCACAATTCAAGATTAGACGAAATCCAGGCTGCTATTTTGAGAATTAAATTGAAACACTTAGATGAATATACAGAAAATAGAAGAAGTATTTCACACGGATACATCGAAGCTTTGAAGGATACTTCATTGTTAATGCCAACTGAAACTGAGGGCGGAAAGCACGTTTTCCACTTATTTATTTTACAATCTGAAAACAGAGAGGAAATAGAATCAAAATTAAAAGAAAAAGGCATTGCTACTGGAACTTATTACAAAGTCCCAATGCATTTACAAAAAGCTTTTAATGATTTAGGATATAAAAAGGGAGATTTTCCTAATGCGGAATATCTTTCAGAAAGAACTTTTGCAATTCCATTGTTCCCAGAAATGAACGATGAAGAAAGAGAATATATTATTAATTCTATAAAGGAGATAGTATAATGGACTTTTTTGCTCATGAGTCTTGCTATATAGATGAAGAGACAAAGATTGGTAAAGGTACTAAAATTTGGCATTTTAGTCATGTGATGTCAGGTAGCACTATTGGAGAAAATTGTAATATTGGTCAAAATGTTGTTATTTCTCCAGATGTTACACTTGGTAATAATTGTAAAGTTCAAAATAATGTTAGTGTGTATACTGGTGTTGTTTGTGAAGATGGTGTGTTCTTAGGACCTTCTTGTGTGTTTACAAATGTTATTAATCCAAGGGCTTTTATTGAGAAAAAAGATGAATATCGAAAAACAACTATTAAAGAAGGCGCGTCTATTGGCGCCAATGCGACTATTGTTTGTGGAAACACAATTGGCAAATATGCTATAATTGGAGCAGGAGCAGTTGTTACAAAAGATGTCGGGGATTACGAAATTGTAGTAGGAAATCCAGCAAGACATCATGGATATGCATGTTCATGTGGAGAAAACCTAAAAAGAGTTTCCCTCACAGATTATATATGTGAAAATTGTGACAAGAAATATTTATTAAATGATTATAAATTGAGTGAGGTATCAAATGAATAATTTAAAAGAAGAATTATTGGGCAAAATCGAAGATAAATCTCTAGTAGTAGGGGTTGTTGGATTAGGTTATGTAGGATTGCCATTAGCAGTTGAAAAGGCAAAAGCAGGTTATACTGTTATTGGATTTGATGTACAACCTGAAAAAGTTCAAATGGTTAACGATGGAGTTAATTATATTGGTGATGTTGTTGATTCAGAATTAAAAGCTATTGTTGAATCTGGAAAATTAAGAGCTACAAGTGATTTTGAATCAGTTGCAAGTTGTGATTTCATAGCTATTGCTGTTCCAACACCATTGGATATTTACCAACAACCAGACATTTCTTACGTTGAGAAATCAACTACAGATGTTTCTAAACATTTGAAAAAAGGATCTATAGTTGTCTTAGAATCCACTACTTATCCAGGAACTACTGAAGAATTAATGAGACCTATATTGGAAAATGGTTCAGGCTTGAAATGTGAAGAAGATTTTTACTTAGCATTCTCTCCTGAAAGAGTAGATCCAGGTAACAAACAATACAAAACTAAGAATACTCCAAAAGTTGTTGGAGGAATTGGGTCAGAATCTACAGAAGTTGCAGCAGCATTGTACAGAAATGTACTTGAAGGAGAAGTTATGACTGTATCTTCACCAAGAGTTGCTGAAATGGAAAAAATTCTTGAAAACACATATAGAAATGTAAATATAGGATTGGTAAATGAATTTGCTAAACTAGCTAATAAAATGGATATCAATATGTGGGAAGTAGTAGACGCTGCTAAGACAAAACCTTATGGATATCAAGCATTTTATCCAGGTCCTGGTGTAGGTGGACACTGTATACCATTAGATCCATTCTATTTGACTTGGAAAGCTAGAGAATACGATGTACACATGCCAATCATAGAAGCAAGTGGTACTGTAAATGATAGTATGCCTGAATGGGTTGTAGATAGATCAATGAAGATTTTATCTAGAAAATTTAAAAAACCTTTAAATGGTTCAAAAGTTTTAATTCTAGGTATTGCTTACAAAAAAGACATCGACGATTTAAGAGATTCTCCAGCATTTGTTGTAATGGATAAATTTAGAGAAGAAGGAGCTATTATCGATTACTATGATGGATTCAATCCTTCATATTTCAATCCAGATGGATCTAAGACTTACTCATTAAAAGAAATTAATCCAGAAGTAGTTAAAGGTTATGATTTAGTTGTTATAACTGCAGATCACACAAATGTTGATTATCAAATGGTTGTAGACAATGCACCATTTGTATTTGATACAAAATACGCTACAAGAAACGTAGAAAACAATAAAGATAAAATAGAATTATTATAAGAGGTAATATGCAAAAAATTAAATGCGCAATCATTGGCTGTGGTAGAATTTCTTATAAACACGTAGAGGGAATTGCAAACAATGATTCAGAAATGGAATTAGTTGCAGTATGCGATATTATTGAAGAAAGAGCCATCGAAAAAAGAGATGAATATTTGGAAAGATTTTCTGACAGAGATGTAAAAGTATACACTGATTACAAAAAAATGTTAGAAGAAGTCGACATCGATATGTGCTCTATTTCAACAGAAAGTGGTTACCACGGTGAGATAGCTCTTTACTGTTTAGAACAATCAAAACACGTATTGATTGAAAAACCAATGGCTATGAGTTTAGAAGAAATAGATAAAATTAATAAGTTAGCTGATGAAAAAGGATTAAAAGTTGGAGTGTGTCACCAAAATAGATTTAATCCTCCAATTCAAAAATTGAAAAAGACAATTGACGCTAATAAATTTGGAAAGATGACAAACATCACAGCAAGGGTTTTATGGAACAGAAATCAAAACTACTATAACTTAGCTCCATGGAGAGGAACAAAGGCATTAGATGGTGGTACATTGATGAACCAATGTATACATGCACTAGACTTGTTGTTATGGATGATGGACGATGAATTAGTAAGCGTAAAAGCTGAAACTGAAACTTTCCTAAGAGACATAGAAATGGAAGATTACGGCGTAATTTTGATGAGATTTAAGAGCGGTAGAATTGGACTATTGGAAGGTAGTGCCGATGTTTATCCTAAAAATCTTGAAGAAACTATTTCTGTATTTGGATCAACAGGAACTGCCGTTATCGGTGGGTTAGCTGTTAACGAAATAAAAACTTGGGTATTTGAAGATGAGTCTGAAACCGGAGAATTGGAAGATGATAAATCTATCGATAATGTGTACGGAAACGGACACACTCCATTGTACAAAGATTTTATTCACGCAATAAATACAGATACTCAGCCGCTAATCAATGGTCACGAAGGAAGAAAGCCAGTTGAAGTATTAATGAAGGCTTATGGCTGGATCGACTAATAAAATATTTTGAAAACAAACAAGCTCTTGATTTTTATCAAGAGCTTGTTTCAATTTAATTAGTATTTGTAGAATCCTTCTTTTGTTCCTCTACCTAATTTGTTTTCATCTATATATTTCTTTAACATTTGTGCAATCTGATATGTTACAGAATTTTCATCATTTACATCTGGTTTATTTAAAGTGATATTATAAGCAGTTTTAAGACCGACTACATCTAGTATTTGGAAAGGTCCAAATGGAGCACCTGTTCCGTATCTCCATGCGTTATCGATATCTTCAATGTCAGCTATGTCCAAAGCCTTTAGAGTCATTGCTGCATCTAATAGTGGAACTAATAATGAATTTAGTAGATATCCTGGTTGTTCTTTCTTTAATTTTAATGGAATCATTCCTATATCTTTTGCGAAGTTAACTACTTCATCGTATACTTCATGGGAAGTTTCGCTGTGTCCCATAATTTCTGCTGTATTATTGTTCCAAATTTCATTTGCAAAGTGAAGAGCAAGATATTTTTCTGGATGAGGAAGTAAATCCTTAAACGAACTTGGTAATAATGTTGATGAATTTGTTGCAACTATAGTATTATCATTTAATACTTTTGCCAAATTCTTATAGAAATCAGATTTTTGTTCTGGATTCTCAGAAACAGCTTCAATCAATAAATCACAATTTTCAACTGATTTTTCTAAGTCTGTTAAAAGGTGAATTCTATTGAATCCTTCTTCTACATCTTTTTTTAAATTTTCAATATCATCAAGTGTCAATTGATCTGAAGAAATACCTCTAGGTATAATTACTGAGTTAACAGTGTTTTCATCAGATAATCCAACCTTAATTCTATCTAGTATACTTAGATATGTTTCTTTTAATGCATCAAAACGTGGCTTAGCTCTATCTACAGAACCTTCACTTCTTAACCACACGTTGACATCAAAGCCTTTAAATGCAGTTTGAAATGCTATTTGAGATCCTAAAACTCCTCCACCAGCAACTGTTACATTTTTAATTTTCATAAATTTGCCTCCTTTAAATTAACCTATATTGTAAGTTTATTCAATATTTATATACCCATTAAATAATTTTACAAATCTTAATTGAACAAATTGTCTAATTTTTCGGTTTTTGTAAAATTTTAGAATGTTTAGAAATTAATAATAAGGGTATAATTAAAGTGAGGCGCTAGAAGTTAAAATAATTACTGAAGATTAAATTTTTATAATTTAACAAGTTGTTGTTTAGGATTTATTCAAAAGTGGTATATATATTAGGTAACAAATATATCAATAATTTACAAGGAGGTTTTATGAGTGGATTTAAAAAATTTGTTCATATATTGTTTTCAATATTACTAATTTTGTTTTCTTTAGTAATGTTTTTCACAGTATTCAATTTTGGACAAGTTAGTTATAATCTCAGAGAGCTCATGATGAATGAGGTATGCTTTTATATATTAGCAGTTATAGGAGCCTTAATTTTATTAGGGGCACTTATAATAATGTTTAAAGCAATACTCTCTGATAGTTTAAGTGATTTCTTGATCTCAAAAGACAAGGATGGAGAAGTTATGATATCTACAGATGCACTTGAAAATACTGTAAAAAGTACTGTAAATAAATTTAATGATGTCAGAACTTCTAATGTTAATGTAAGAGTCCACAATTCAAATGAACCATATATGAATTGTGATGTAGAGGTTGGAGTAAGAGATATGTCAAATGTAGGAGGTCTTGGTGAAAATATCAAAAATGATATCAAGGCTAATCTGGAAACTTTAACTGGTTACAAAGTTAAAGATATTACTGTAAAATTCTTGGATTTGGCAAAATCTACTAGCAAAAGAGTAGTGTAGGGGGTAAGAATGAACAATAATAAAATGTTGGATAATTTTCAATCCCCAGATGAACAAAGAAAAATAATTTTTGTAAAAGAAGATTCAAAAGATAAATTTGACGAAAGGTTAATAAAAAATTTATCAGGGTTAAGAAAACCAACTAAGTATGGAATTTTAGGTGTAATAATTGCACTTTCATTTTTAAAGCTTGGTTTTTGGGCAACAATCTTAATACTATTGCTTTTTGGTATAGGTTATGGTTATGGATTGTATAAAGAAGGTAATCCTAAATTTATCAGATTTTTGATGAATTTATTTAGGAAATAATATAGTATAAAAGGAGATTAGAATGATGGAAGAAAAAAAATACAATGAAGTAAACAAAGTAAATGAAGAAAAAGCTGAAAAAGAAAAGGAACAAAAACACGAATCAAAACTAACTTTTGATAACTCTGTAGTTCAAAAAATTGCTGCAATAGCAGTTAGAGAAATTCCTGGTGTTTTAGATATGGAAGGTGGATTCTTCTCAGGAATTCAAGAAACTTTCGGTGGATATAATGCAACTAAAGGTATTGATGCTGAAGTTGGCGAAAAAGAAGCTGCAATTGATGTATCAGTAATATTAGAATATGGAGTATCAGCTGTAAAAGTATTCCAACAACTACAAGAAGTTGTAAAACAAAGTGTAAAGAAGATGACTGGATTAGATGTTGTAGAAGTTAACTGCAAAGTAGTTGATGTTATGACAAGAAAAGAATTCAACTTGAAAAACAAAAAAGAAGAAGAAAATAAAAGTGGATTAAAATAAACTAAATTAAAAAGGGAAGGCATGATGCCTTCCTTATTTTAATGTTACAACAGCTCCGTAGATATGGGGACCTGTATGTATAACAAAAAGACTAGAAATAGGTCTCTTATAAATTTTAACATTAGGATAATAATCTTGTATTACTTTTTCTAATTCATCTGCATTTTCTTGTAGGTTTGAATGCATTATATAGATATTGTCTATTTGATCGTTAGCTGCGAAGTCAATTATATAATTAAGGATTTGTTGGTTGACTTTTTTTCTGCCTCTTACTGCATCTATAACTTCCAAATTTCCAGTTTTTTTGATGCAAGTTATAATAGGTTTTATGTTTAATAGATTTCCAACGACTTTACTTGATCGTTTAATACGACCACTTGTGTGAAGATAATCCAATTTGTCTACAGTAAAAAAGAAATCTTCTTTTGTTTTTAGCTTTTCTAATTCTTTTACTATTTCTTCGAAACTTATGCCATTTTCTTTCATTTTTACAGCTTTTTCAATTAGAAAACCCATTCCCATTGAACATGATCTGCAGTCTATCAAATGATATGTAATTTTATCAGAGTATAAGTTTAATATTTGTTGAAATAGATTATAAGTCCCGCTAATTCCGCAGCTCATGCATGTAGCTATTATATGTGTGTATCCTTCTGATATGATGTATTCTATTTTGTCAATCAAATCACTTGTTAAGGGAAGCGAACTACTAATAGTGTTACTATTAATGTCGTTTATAACGTCGTCAATATTTTTTTCATATTTATCTTTATACGTAACTTCCGAATTGTAAATGATTTGAAGAGGGACTTCTACAATATTGTATTCTTTAATAATTGATGGATCTACATCAGATGTAGTATCAGATAGAATAGCAATTTTTTGCATTTTTTATTCCTTTCTAAATCGTTTAATAATTTTGTATATACAAGTTAACATAACTATTATATCATTTTAACGAAAAAAATACGACAAGCAGTTTGCCGTATTTAAATCGTTATCGTGATTTTTGTTCCAACATCTAATTTAGATTCAAGAGTAATAGATCCATTGTGGATATCAACTATGTGTTTGATGATTGATAATCCAAGCCCTGTAGATTCTTGTGAAGAACGTGATTTATCAACAACAAAGAATCTCTCAAACACTCTAGTTTGGTATTTTTCAGCTATACCAATTCCAGTATCCTCGCAAATTATTTTAGTTTTGTCATTTTCTTTGAATATTGAAATCTTAATTTTACCTGAAATCTTGTTGTATTTAATTGCATTTGTAACTAAGTTTTCAATCATTTCTTTAATTAAATTTTCGTTACCGTATATCATGCAATTTTCCTGTAAATCCGTAACAAGTTCAATTTTTTTATTATCCAATTTGTTTTGGTTAGAAGTGACTATTTCATCGATTATTTTTTCAGGATTAAATAAACTTTTTTCAATATTATCTTCTGATTCATCTAACTTGGATAGTTTAATAATATTATCGATTAATTCTAATAATCTCAATCCTTCTTGGTGTATTATTGTAGCAAACTTACTTACATTTTCTGGACTAACCATGTTGTTTGCTATCATTTCAGCATAACCATTAATTGAAGTAAGAGGAGATTTTAATTCGTGACTAACATTCGCTGAAAATTCTCTTCTTCTTTTTTCAGCCTTAATTTTGTCACTCTCATCTACTAAGAACAATAAAACTCCATTTATAGTATCTTCATCTAATACCGGTGCAATATACATTGATAATAGAATTCCTTGCATTTCAATATTTATATGATGAGCTGTTTTAGTTGATATTACATTTTTTATTGCAGAATGGATTTTTAAATCTCTGTTTAATGAAATAAAGGGTCTTCCTTCATACTTTGAATCATTTGCTCCAAATAAAAACTCAGCAGACTTATTAACTGACAAAACATTCATATTCTTATCAAGTAGGATAAGACCTTCTCTCATATTGTCTGTAATAGTTTTAATTGTAGTTGACCTTTCTTCTAATTCATCTACATATTTTTTTATTGTATCATTCTTGCGTCTAATAATATTGATAAAAGGTATAAGCTCATCGTAAACTGGTTGTTCTAATAATTTTGATTCTTTGTCATTAACGATGTTATCATCTAATTCATTGGCAATAGTTTCTATAGGATCTAAGATTTGTCTTATTTGTCTTCTATTAATATCGATTAATAATATTAATGATAATGCTAATATCAATAGGGTATAAGGCAATAAATCCAAAATAGTTTTCAAAAAACTAGAAGATTCGCAGCTAACTCTAAGAACATCAGAATTTTGCTGAAGTATAGCAATATAATACATACTTTTATCAAAACTATCAGACTTACGTGTTATTGAGCCGATTTTGGATTCTCTTGCATCTTGTATTTCTTCTCTGTTTGAGTGGTTATCCAAAGAGTCTACATTTGTATCAGTATCATATACTACACTTCCATTTTCATCAATTATTGTAAATCTATTTGAAGGATTAATCCTTTTAAACTTTTTAACATTTGTAATAGTCTTATCACGACTATTATCGCTGATAGAATCTACGTATTGTATTTCACGTAGGAGAGAAGTTTCTTCTTTAGACTTGTTATAATTATAAAATATAAATGTTTGTAAGCCTAATCCAACTGCTAAAGCTATTATAATGACAAGAGAAATTCTAGTGTAAATTTTTCTTTTCATCATTCACCAGCTTTGTATCCAAGATTTCTTATCGTTTTGATTATGCTGGAAGCGTTTTTAAGTTTTTGCCTTAAAGTGGCTATATGAACATCAACTGTACGTGATTCTCCTTCAAAATCGAATCCCCAAATTTTTGTCATGATATTTTCTCTAGTCAAAACTTTTCCGATATTTGATAGGAGATAGTACAGTAATTCAAATTCCTTGTAAGTTAATTCTATATTTTCTCCATCAACACTAACTGTTCTCTTATCATAATCTAATTCAATATTCTTATAGATAATTTTAGATTTTGTTTTACTTAGTGAGGATCTTCTTAGTAGCGCTCTGACTCTTGCTAGTAGTTCCATAATACTAAAAGGTTTGATCATATAATCATCAGCGCCACTATCAAGACCTACTATTTTATCGTATTCTGTAGTCTTGGCAGTAAGCATCATTACTGGGATGTTTTTTGTTTTTTCGTTATTTCTTATTTCTTTTAAAATTTCAAGCCCGCTTTTTCCCGGAAGCATAATATCTAGAATAATTAAATCTATGCTAGAAGAATACAATGTGGATTTGAATTCTCCATAGTCTCCAAATCCCATTGCATCGTAGCCTTCATTATTAAGTGCATAGATAATTAATTCTCTTATGCTTTTATCATCTTCTACACAGCAAATCATTGTGCATTTTCCTCGTATCTTTCGCCAGTAACTGAGAATATTACCCAAGTTGCGATTCTTTCTGCATTATCGCCAATTCTTTCAATGTATTTTGCAACTTGAATTAAATCGATAATTTGTTCAGGATTTTCACAACCAGATTTAATCAATTCTATTGATTCTTCCATGAAGTGATTAAAAAGCTCATCAACCTCATCGTCTTTTTTGATTACAGAATTTGCCAATTCGACATCATCATCAGTAAAAGCGTTGATACTTTCTACAAGCATTTTTTGTGCACATTTACCCATGGATCTTATCATAGTCAAATCTTTTGGAAGTTGTGATTTACCAATCAACATAACAAGTTCTGAAATTTCTTGTGCATGGTTTCCGATTTTACTCATACAAGAAAGAATTCTAAGTGCTGATGAAATAAATCTCAAGTCTTTGGCTACAGGAGATTGTGTAGTAAGAAGTCTCAAACAAGTATCTTCTACTTCTTTTGACATTTCATAAATAGTTTCTTGAGAATCATAAACTTTTTGTGCTATTTCCAAGTCTTGAGTTTCCAATGCGTAAGTGCTTTGTTCGATTTGTCTTTCGACATTTGCTCCAAGAAAAATTAAATTATGTTTTAATTCTTCTAATTGATGTGTAAAATATTTTCTCATAATACCACCTCTTTTTAACCGAATCTACCAGTAATATAATCTTCTGTTCTTTTATCCTCAGGTTTTGAGAACAGTATATCAGTATTATTAAATTCTATAACTTCACCTGTCAAGAAAAATGCTGTCTTATCAGAAATACGAGCAGCTTGTTGCATATTGTGTGTTACCATTATAATAGTATATTTTGATTTCAAATCTTGACACAAATCTTCGATTTTATTAGTTGAGATAGGGTCAAGAGCTGATGTAGGTTCATCCATTAATAATACTTCAGGTTCAACAGCCAAGGCTCTTGCGATACAAATTCTTTGTTGTTGTCCACCTGAAATAGAAAGTGCGTTCTTTTTCAAGTTATCTTTTACTTCATCCCAAATAGCCGCACCTTTTAAAGATTTTTCAACAATTTCATCTAACTTAGCTTTATTTTTTTCTCCATGTAATCTTGGACCATAAGCTATATTATCGTAGATTGACATTGGAAATGGATTAGGTTTTTGAAAAACCATACCGACTCTTTTTCTCAACAAGTTTACATCGTAATTCTTATCGTATATGTCTTTGCCATCTAAAGTTATTAAACCTTCGATTCTACATCCATCAATAAGATCGTTCATTCTATTTAGACACTTAAGCATTGTAGATTTACCACAGCCAGAAGGTCCAATAAAAGCGGTGATCTCATTAGATTTCATTTCCATGTTGATTTTCTTTAGGGCTTGAAAATCATCATAATATAAATCAACATCTTTTATACTTATCTTAGACATTATTTACTTCCTTTCGTCAATTTTTTTCCTATTAAATTTGAAACAATATTTATTATTAAAACTAAAATTACTAATACAACTCCAGTTGCATAAGATTCTTCCACATGGAATCCTTCAGAAGATAATACATACATGTGTAACGCTAAACTTCTTCCAGACTGTAATAAGCTAGTTGGTACACGAGGATCTGTTCCCAATGTAAACATTAAAGCAGCTGTTTCTCCTACAACTCTTCCGATTGAAAGGATAATACCTGCCATAATACCAGGCATTGCTACAGGAAGTAATACCTTTCTTATAGTATACAACTTTCCAGCTCCCAATGCATAACTTCCAGCTCTTAATTCGTCATCGATTGATAATAATGCTTGTTCACTGGCTCTAATTATTAATGGTAGCACCATTATGAACATTGTAAGAACTCCAGATATTAAAGAATATCTAAACTTTAATCTCATTACGAATAACAACATACCAAATAAACCATAAACAATTGATGGAATACCAGATAATGTTTCTGTTGCAAGTCTAATAAGAGTTACTACTTTTGAAGTTTTCTTGGAGTATTCAGACAAATAAATTGCTGTAAATATTCCGATAGGACTTGCAATTAATAATGTCAACAAAACTAACATAACAGTAGTTTTAATTGAAGGCATCATTGATACGTTCTTGGAAGTATAGTGTTTTGAGAACATACTAGGTTTCAAATGGGGAATACCATTAACTAACATGTAAATAATTAAATAAAACAATACAGCTAATGTAATAAAAGCCATCAAATAAATAAAACCTTTAATAATTCTACTTTTTGTTTTATTTTTTCTTAAGTTTTTTAAACTATTTGCCGATACATCAATAGAATTATTTTTCATTATTTACACCCCTCTTAATCAAATTAAATGCTAGATTTATTAAAAGTATAAATACGAATAATACCATCGCAGTTGCAATCAAAGCATCTCTATGAGCACCAGACGCATAAGCCATGTCCAATACGATGTTAGTTGTCATAGTACGCGTTCCTGAGAATATACTTTTTGCTATTACAGGTTGATTTCCTGCAACTAAATAAACTGCCATTGTTTCTCCGATGGCACGTCCAATTCCAAGTATTACTGATGATAATATACCTGATTTTGCAGCAGGAACTACAACTCCCATTACAGCTAATTCGTGACTAGCTCCAAGTGCAACACTTCCTTCATAATAAGAATCTACAACAGTATTTATCGCACTTTCAGACAAAGTGATTATAGTTGGTAAAATCATAATTCCTAAAAGAATGGAAGCTGTGACTATGTTCATACCAGTTCCTCCAAAAGCCTTTCTAATCATTGGAACTATAACCATTAAGGCGAAGAAACCATAAACGATAGATGGAATACCAGCCATTAGGTCAATACAAGGTCTCAAAAAATTATATAATTTTTTTGGACAGAATTTTGCAAGATAAATCGCTGTAAAGATTCCAATTGGTACTCCTATAATTATGGAGCCAATAGTTACATAAATACTACCGATAATCATTGGAAGTATACCGAATTGGGCAGGGACATCGACCGGAGCCCAATCCTTACCAAATATAAAATTAGTTAAGCCAACTTTTTTTATAAAAGGCATTGATTCACCAAAAATGAAAAAACATATTAAAACTATTGCAAAGATAGAAGTCAATGCTGATACTAAAAATACGTATTTCATTATTGATTCAGATAAATATTTCTTTTTCATATTAAATCCTTTCTTTATTTTTTTTCACTTTAATATTATCAAGAGCTTGTAAAATTAACGCGATAATAATGTTAATTAAATGTAAAGTTTTTCGAGTTAAAAAATAAAAAACTGTAGAAATAGGGAAACATTACATTTTACAAATGTAAAATAAATTCTTTCAAAATAAAAAACAGACCTCATAAGAGATCTGCTTTTTGAGAGGAATTATTTAGAAATTTCAGACCAAGATTTAACTTTGCCTGTGAAGATATCTTTTACTTGTTCTAGAGTTAAATCTGTTGCTTTTGTATTTTCTTTGTTTACTATAACTGCTATACCATCAATTGCGATAGGTTGAGCTTTTAATTGTTCTTTTTCTTTGTCTTTTAATTCTCTTGAAGCCATTCCGATATCACATACACCTTCAATAGCTGAGTTCATACCAGCTGAAGATCCTGTTGATTGGATTTCGATTTCTACTTCTGGATACATTGCTTTATAAGCTTCTGCTAATTTTTCCATTAATGGAGAAACTGAAGTTGAACCTGCAACTACGATTTTACCTTTTTGAGAATTTTTGTTGTAAGCTTTAGCTTCTTCAGGAAGTTGTTCATAACCTTCTTTTTTAACAATTTCTTGTCCTTCTTTTGAAAGAATATAATCTAAGAAATCTTTTGGAAGAGGTTTTAGTTCTCCTTTGTGAGCAATGTTAAAAGGTCTAGAGATTTTGTAATCACCTTTTTGAACATTTTCTGATGTTGCTTCAACACCGTTGATTTTTACTGCGTTAACTTTGTCGTTTAATGAACCTAATGAAATATATCCAATAGCGTCTTTGTCTTGACCTACAGTCATCATAACTGCGTTAGTACTGTTTTGTACGATTGCAGAAGAAACTGTCTTGTCTTGTTCTTTACCGTCAGCACCTTTTTCTAAGATTTTAGTGATTTCTGTAAAAGCTCCTCTAGTACCTGAACCATTTTCTCTTGATACTACGTGGATTTCTCCTCCAGCACTTTCGTTTGATTTAGAATCTGTAGAAGTAGTTTCTGTTTTGTTTGAGTTGTCTGATGTTTTTCCATCATCTTGTTTTGCACATGCTACCATGAATACTCCAAATACTAGCATCATAGCAACTAACATAAATTTTTTGATTTTCAAATAAATCATCCTTTCATATTTAATTCACTAATAGAATACATGTAATGTTTAAAATTCATATAATATTATTGTAAATTGTATGTAAAGTTATTTGTTTACAATTTTTAAAAGTAAAGTGTTATACTATTTCTAGGAGGATTGTATGAAAAAACTACTATTAATTACAACTGGAGGAACTATTGCTTCAGTTTCTACAGATAAAGGATTAGCGCCGGGTCTTCAAGCAAAAGATATATTAGAATATGTAAAATTTAGAAAATTTGATTTCGAATTAGATACTATCAGTTTATTCAGTATTGATTCAACAGACATAAGACCAGAGCATTGGCTACTTATCAAACAAACAATTAAAGAGAATTATGATAAATACGATGGGTTTGTAATAACACATGGTACGGATACTTTGGCGTACACTGCATCTGCGTTGGGTTATTTAATTCAAAAAAGTCCGAAGCCAATCGTAATTACAGGTGCTCAAAAATCCATTTCAAATGATATTACAGATGCAAAGAATAATTTAATTGATGCATTGATATTTGCTAGTAAAGAAAAATCACACGGAGTTAATATAGTGTTCAATGGAAAAGTTATTTGTGGAAATAGAGCCAGAAAAGTTAGAACAAAAAGTTTTGATGCATTTGACTCAATTAATTATCCATTAATTGCTATTATTCACGATGGTAAAGTTTTAAGATATATTGATGATAAGTCAGAGAGTAATGTAGAATTTTACAATAAATTAGATGAAAGCGTCTATTTGTTGAAATTAATTCCATCAATGAGAGCAGATATTTTAGAAGATATTTTCGAAAAATACGACTGTATTATCGTAGAAAGTTATGGAGTGGGTGGAATGCCTGCAGGAATATCCGAAGAGTTTTTAAGATTGATGGAACAATACTCTACAAATAAAATAATCGTGATGACAACTCAAGTTCCACAAGAAGGTTCAGATATTGGAGTATATCAAGTAGGAATGAGAATCAGAGAAAATTTAGACGTATTGGAATCAAAAGATATGACATTAGAATCAGTAGTATGTAAAATGATGTATGTAATGGGAAAATACAACAGAGATATTCAAAAAATACAAGACGAATTTTACTCAATTATAAATCATGATATTTCAATAATAGAATAAGAATATTAGCGGTAAAATAATTTAAAAAAAATATTTTACCGTTTTTTATTTGCAAATTTTGAAAAGTATGAAATATGAATTATAATTTAGTTAGAGGAAAATTATGAAAAGAAATGTAGATTTTTATGTAAAAAAAAGAAATGAATTGATTGATTTGTTAGATGAGAAGAAATTAACAAAACAGGAATTTATTTCAAGAAACAACGTATTGATTAATAGTTTCAATCTAAGACCTTTCACTGATATTAAAACAGTAAATGAGGGAGTTTTTAACTATCAATATTATAATTTAAAGGCTAAGGAATACAATACAATAGCTAACAGATACAAAAACAAAAAAACTAAGAAGTATATTGCATCTTTAAACAAATGCAGGAACTATTACCTAGAAAAAGATAATACAATATTAAAGATTTTGGAATTAATAGAATACAAGAATGTTGAAGCGTATTACATAGACATTTTGTCTTACAGAATGAGGGATAATCTTTTTGAAATTGTACTCAAAGATTATGAAAAGATGATTTTTCACACAATAAATGAAAATATTAAACAACATTTGATATCAAATAATGTTTTTGAACCAATAAAGAAAAAATCCCTTATCGATTCTTATGTCAATAAGGGATATTAATTATTTCTTTATTTGATTTACTATTTCTTCTGTAGTCATATTTTTATTTAATTTGTAATTGCCATCCTTAAAAGCAGTAACATTGTTTTGCTTTAAGTAATCTAAGAATTCTTGTTCATCGGTAATTATGTTTCCACTGATTAAAATCTTTGAAACATCCAATTCTTTTGCCTCAGGTGGAATTGTGATTTCAATGTCTTTAACTTCTTCAGTAACTTGTTGGATTTTTAAATCCTTTGAGTAAGTTTGAGAACTTGTATAGTTTTTGGAAAACATTGAATTAATTGTTTTGTAAACATAAAATGTTGTAGCTACTAGAATGAGCAATAATAATAAAAGCTTTGCAAATTTATAAATAAAGTCTACTATTGTATCAATAAAATTTTTCATTTTTCACCTTCCTTATTAAATTATAATGATTTATTAACAATTTTTCAAATAGGAGCAATAATGAGACATATAAATATAGATAATTCAAATAGCAACCAAAGAGTAGATAGGTTTATTATGAAATTGATGCCAAAAATGAGCAAAAATCATATCCAAAAACTTATCAGAACTAAAAAAGTAAAAGTTAATAAAAAAAGGACAGAACCTGATTATAATCTGAAAATTGACGATGTGGTAAATATTTATTTGTACGATGAAGTTATTGAAAAATATCAAGATAATAGGGTATACTCCGCCGAGGATTTTAACTTGGATATAATCTATGAAGATGATGATTTAATATCGATTAATAAAAAAACTGGAGTATTATCACACGCAGCTAATCCTCAAGATTATGGGAAAAATATAGTGGATATGATGGTAAGCTATTTGATAAAAACAAATCAGTTTACTCCAACACAAAACTCCACATTTACACCAGCTTTAGTAAATAGATTGGATAGAAATACTTCTGGCATTGTTGTAGGGGCGAAAACTTATGATAGCTTGAAATATTTTAATGATTTATTCAAAAAACACGAAATTACTAAGATTTACGAAACTATTGTGGTTGGTAATCTCAAAGACCAAACAATTGATTTGGCGCTAGAAAAAGATAACGATAAGAACAAATCTGTGGTCAATTCTAGTGGAAAAAAAAGCATGACAAAAGTATGGAATGTAAAAAATTTCGGGAAATATTCACTGGTCAATGTAGATTTATTGACTGGAAGGACACATCAAATTAGAGCTCATTTGTCACACATTAATCACCCGATAATTGGCGATATTAAATATGGAAACAGAGATGTTAATAAATATTTCAAAAATAAGTACGATTTAAATTTTCAATTATTACATTCGTATAAGCTAATATTTCCAGAAAAAATGGGAAAATACCAAAAATATGAATCTATGGTTTTTGAAAGCAAAAGAGATGATTTATTTGAGAAAATATTGAATGATTTGGAGAGTAAATATGATTAAGATAAATAACAACAACAAAATATACGACTATGAAGATAAGACGATTTATGATTATGGCATTCAATGTGGTTTTGAAGATAGTATTGTTGCATTAAAGAACAATAAACTTGTCGATATTATGAGTAGTATAGATGATGGAGATACGATTGAGTTTGTAAATGAAAACAGCGTTTATTCACAAGACACATTGATGAGAACAGGAATATTGCTGTTGCTATTGTCATTTAAAATAAAATTTCCAGAAGATCAATTGGTAGTTGAATATACAATTGGAGACTATATGTATCTTGAGTTCGAAAATAACAACGAAATTCATTTTAGAGATTTGGAAGAAATCAGAGAACTGATGGATGATTTGATTAATCAAAATCTTAGAATTGAAAGAGTAAAAGTTTCCAGGAAAGAAGCTTTTGATATTTTTGAAGAGGAAGGATACATTCAAAAATCAAGACTACTAAAAAGTTTAGACAAGGATGAAGTTTATTTGTACAAATGTCACAATCATTACTTCGGAATAGAAGGATTTGTTGCTCCATTTACGAGATTTTTGAAAAACTACAAACTTATCAACTATTTTCCAGGAGTAGCATTAAGTGTCAGCAGAACTGGCGAATTTACCGACTTTAAAGAACAAAAAGCTCTCTCAAAAATATTTTCCAAATCAAAAAAATGGACTGAAATGTTGGATATTGGTTATGTGGGAAGTTTGAATGAAAAAATTCAGGATGGAAATATGGATTTTTTGGTTAGCGTAAATGAAGCTTATTTTGAAAATCAAATTTCATACATTGCCGACAAGATTATTTACAACAATGCGAGATTAGTTCAAATATCTGGACCTTCTTCATCAGGGAAGACCACAATGGCTGAAAGACTTTCTGTCCAATTAGCTGTAAGAGGCAAAAACCCTATTCCTATTTCGATGGATAATTATTTTGTAAATAGAGTGGACACTCCTTTGGATGAAGACGGCAACAGGGATTACGAATCGATTAATGCACTTGATTTAAAAACGTTTAACAGAGATTTAATGGGACTATTAGAAGGCGATTATGTTAATTTGCCAATTTATAATTTTATCACTGGCGAAAGAGAATATGGCGATACTTACACCAAACTTGACAAAAATGGAATTATAATTGTGGAAGGAATTCACGGACTTAATCCAAAACTTACAAGTCTAGTTCCAGATAAGGACAAATACAAAATCTATGTATCAGCATTGACACAACTAAGTATTGATTGTCACAACAGAATATCAACTACAGATATGAGACTTATGAGAAGAATGGTGAGAGATTTTGTTCAAAGAGATAAAAGCGTAGATGATACATTGTCTGAATGGCCAAGAGTTCACACTGCTGAATATATTAATGTTTTTCCATATCAAAATGAAGCAGACAGTATAATAGACTCATCATTAATTTATGAAATTAATATTTTGAAAAAATACGTTTTGAAATTAGTGGAAAATTACGACAAAAACGGTCCAAACTTTACAGAGATTGAAAGGTTAAAATCCATTTTGAATTATTTTATAGAAATAAAAGACGATTCAATAGTCCCTAAAAACTCAATTTTACAAGAATTCATAGGAGATTACAATGAATAAGAGAATTGTGTACACTAATTCAAATTCTTCAAAGCTTTTTGATGAAAATATATCTTATTTAAAAAATCAAATTAGAAATGGCAACACTGATTTTATTTTAATTTTGCCAAATAGAAAGCTAATTAAAAATATTAGAAATAAGTTTTTAAAAGAACAATCGGTGCTATGCGACGTGAAGATTTGGACTATAGATGATCTAGTAAATGCTTCAGATATTTCAACATATCTGACAGATTTGATTTTGAGACTAGCAATTCAAGAGCTTGTCAATGAAGGGGTGTTTGAGGATAATAAATTTTTCAATTCTAATGGAATTATAAATTCATCTAAAAGATTTATATCTACATGTAAGTATTCAAATAAAAAAATAGATGAACTTGAAGAAATCTCTAGTCACAATGTTAGCTTAAATATTTTAAGTAAAGTGTATGAAAAATATCAAAGCATTATGAGACAATGTAATTTTCTGGATAAATTTGATGCCTATGACACAAAAAATCTTAATCTTCAAAAAAACAAGGATATTTACATCCATGGATTCAGTGAGTTTCGACCAATTGAATTGGAAGTAATCAAACAGCTGAAAAATTATGATGTTAATGTCTATATTTTCATGGATTATTACAACGAATACAAAAGCGAGATAGTGAATCAATTGCGTGATATTGGATTTTGTGTTGTTCAAAATAATGAAAAATCAAAACAAAATAAATTTATAGAGAAGAAGGTAGTTAAATTAACCAATGAAATTTTAGAAAAAGATAGACTCATCAATGAAATATCAAAAGATTCATATACTTTTGATTATAACAAAATGGCAATTCTTTTAGAAAAAGATTCCTCAAAAAGGGAAATATTGAATTCCTTGAAATTACACGATATTCCAGTTTTTGGAGATGATTATATTTCGTATCGTGACTACAAATTTTTCTTAGATATAATTAATCTACTTGATAATACGAAAACTTTAAAGCAATATATTTTTTCTACACTAGATAGTTGTTTTTTCGAATTTGATTTGAAGGATAAAGTTACGTTCAGAAGTATATTGTCGGATTTTGAGTTTGATGATTGGGAAGATTTAGTTAAAATTTTAAAAGTAAATGTTAATTATGAAACTAATTTACAAATTTTAAAAGAGATTAAATCGTATTATTTATCTTTTATAGAAACAAATATTAATGTTTTAGCTAATCTTATAGCACTAATTCAAAAAAAAGAAAGTAATGATAAAGGATTTAATTTGTTTTCTGAAAAACTTTTGATAATCCTTGAGGATTTGGATAAAAATTATGCTGAACTTGTTAAAAAATCGGAAAATATTAACTCTTATTTGATGGAGTTGATAAAAAATTTGAAGGTTGATTCTACAGATTATTTAGTAGATGGAATTAGAATATATTCCCTTACGGATATTAGACTTTCAAACTACGATGTTTTATACGTAGTTAATATGAATGATGATGTGATTCCAGGAAAAATTAATTACGATTTCTTTAACAATGAAGATAATATAGAATTTCTACAAAAAAGAGGAATCGACATTTTGTCAGACGCAGAAAATAGGAAAAGAAATATTGATAGATTTATTGATGCTATAAATAGAGCGAATAAAAAAATCTATCTATCTTACAATACTGAGAGCAACATAAAATCAAGGTTGATTTTGGATAAGAACATAAAATCAAGTCAAAAGATAAAGAAAATTAACATGAAAAATATCAAAAAAATTGACACAAAAAAACTTCACAGTGTGTCAGCTTATGAGAAATATTCTTTGAAACAACATTTAAATAGAATAGAAAACAGAATATCCTCAAAGGATATTTCTGATTTTGAAGTGGATGACAAAACAACACAATATATATTGAAGAAAGAATTATCTTCAACTCAGCTTGAAACATATTTTGAATGTCCAATGAAGTTTTATTTTAGATATTATTTGAAGCTTAAACCGCAAATAAAGTCTAGACAATTGGATATTGGAACTATTTTGCACAACACATTGGAAGAATTTTACGGAATAAATATTTCGCAAATAAGAGATGCTATAGATGGCAAATGTGAGTTAGATGTTTCAAGTTTGGATGAATTGCTTAAAAATTCGTTTGAAAAGTTCGGATTAAACACTTGTATTAAGGAAAATGAATTTGATTACGAAAAATATTTGAACAAACTCAAGGATTTTGTCATAGCTGACATTTACAATATGAAAAACGAAGCTGAAAAGTTTTACCCTTATAAATTAGAAGAAGATTTTATTGTTAGTTTAGATGAAAATACCAAATTTATTGGAAGAATTGACAGGGTTGATAGAACAGATTCAGGTAAAATTAGATTAGTAGACTATAAATTATCGAAAAATAGTTTCAGGAAAGCAAAAGATTTGGACAAAAACAAAGGATTTCAATTTGCAATATATTCTTCGTACGGTGATGTTGTAAGTTGTAAATACAAAAGCATTAGAGATAATGAAGAATATGAATATCTTAAAAATGTTTCAAAGGATCAGTTGGATGAAATTATGATTCAGAAAGTAAAAGAATTCAGAGAAAATATTAGGAATAAGAACTTATTCGTAAAAGCAAGTGATGACAATTCTTGTAAATATTGTGATTTTAATAAAATTTGCAAATTAAAAAACACGGAAGGGAAAGCTAGCAATGATTAAATTCAGCGATAATCAAAAATTAGCTTATTCAACGATAAATCAAAATGTTTGTGTAAATGCAGGTGCAGGAACTGGTAAAACAGAAGTAGTTTCTGAAAGATTTAGATATATGTACGAAAAAGGTATCGACATTAAAAGTATCGTGTGCATTACTTTTACGAACAAAGCTGCTGATGAGATGAAGGATAGAATTATTCAAAAGCTAAACAATCCCAGACTAATTGACGACATAAATGTATCAACCATTTCATCTTTTTGCAAAAAAATCGTGTCGGATAATTCGTACTATTTATCAATAGATCCTAGTTTTCAAATTATAGAAGATGATCAATCTAACAAAATGATTAATGAACTTTTTGATACAATCTTAGAAGATAGGATTGATTTTATTAAAAAGCTTGGTAGTGGGTTAGATATTTCATATTCAGACACGCTTGAAATTATCAGAAATTCTTTCAATAAATTAAGAACAAATAACATAGACTTTGAAGTTATTAAAAGAGAAACAATTCTTCAATTAACTAATTTTAGAAATATTGATGATGAGGATATAATCGGAATCAAAAATTATCTATTCGATTTAAGAGAAGAATCAGATAGTATCAAAGGACTTACGAAAAATAGTAGACTATATAAATTTTTGCATGATGATAATCAAAATTTAGAACTCCAAGAATTTACTAGATTTTTATTAAAAAGCTATGGAAATTTGGGAGAGAGCAAGAAAGAAAATGTTCAGGAAATAATTGATGAAGTTAATAAGAGAGTTGATGCGATACTTTCAAATAAAGAAAAAGATTATATAGATTTGTATGAAGGTTTTTTCGATATTTTGATAGACGTTAATAGAAAATATTCAATAAAAAAGAATGAAAAAAGTTTCTTGGATTTTAACGATATTGAAATAATGTGTAAAAAAGCTCTCGAAAATGGTGATATTCTAAAATCGTGTAAAGAAAAGTATAAATATTTTATGATAGATGAATATCAAGATACATCAAATCTACAAAGAGATATTTTTTATACACTGTGCAGCGAAAATGAGGCTTTGGATAGAAATAATCTTTTCGTAGTTGGTGATCCAAAACAAGCCATATATAGTTTTAGGGGAGCGAACATAAAAGTATTTGAAAAAACCAGAGAAGACATTAAAAAAAGTGGCGGTAAAGATATAACTTTCCATGAAAATCACAGAACACATCCAAATATAATGGAGCCTATTAATTACATTTATTCCAATAAAATGAAGGATAGATATGATAGCTTAATCGCAGTTAATGAAGTGGGAGATGTAATCGGCAGAGATGAATTTAAACTTAACAATAAGGATGAAAAAACAAAAGATGACTCCGCAGATATTTTGGTTTCATACATCAATGAAGATAATTTTAAAGACACTGCTATCTTAGCTAGAACTAAGAATGATTTCTCGGAATACGAAAAAAGTTTAGCAAATAGAAATATTCCTTATTATATTTTCGATAAACAAGGACTTGAAGAATGCAGAGAAGTATTAAATCTGATTCAGTTCATAAAATATGCACGATACGGTGATGACATAAGTAAAGTAGGAATACTATCTAATGTATATGATGTGGATTACAATGAAATATTGAATCAAACAGATAACTATCAATCTACTATGAAAAAAATTGATGAGCAAGTTCAAAATTTTACGGAAAATCTTACAAAATATACGATTTACGATTCAATGTCTAATTATATTGAACAGATTGAATACTTAGGATTATTTAATGATCTTCAAGCAAAGGCAAATATAATTAAATTTTTGGAAATTGCTAAGCAATTTGATGCCAAAAACTATAGTATAGAAGATTTTGTAGATTATTTTGAAAACAATACTAACTTATATCAAATGTCTTTTGAAGATGAACACAGTGATTTGGTAAAACTTATGACTATTCATAAATCAAAGGGGTTAGGTTTTAGCAAGGTCATAGTGGATAATTTGTCAAAGCCATCAGTTAACAAAGATAAATTTTTATTATTTATCGACAACGAAAACATTCAGATGCAATTCGTGCTAGATTTTCCTTTTTCAAAATTCAGAATGACAAAAGTTAAGAAATTAATTGAAGAAGAGGAAGATTACGAAGTTGACAACGTATACTATACGGCATTCACACGTGCAAAAAAAGAATTATCATTTTCGAATTCAAAAAAATCTGGACATTTCAAACAAATAAGTCCATACATTGAGGACTTGCAAGAAAGAGGAAATATTAAATTTTTAAAATTAAATGAGAAACCTTTTTTACTAAAAAAAATACAAACAAAATTCGATATACCAGAACCAAAGAAAGTAAAAGTCGAAAAACTTATTCCAATTGGTATTACAAGTATTTTAAATTCCAATGAAGAAATTTTTGATAGTAATCTTCAAAAATCTTCAATAAATTATATATTACTTGGTAATTTGGTTCATATGTATGCGAAATTATCTGACGGAAGTAATTATCCATGTATAAAAGAAGTAGATTTCTTAAATAATGATGAGAAGGAAATTTTCAATGTCGCAACTAAAAACTTTAACCAATTTATAACAGATTTTTCAAATTATAAAAATGAAATGGATTTTAATTTATTGTACGAGAATCTTATGATATCTGGATTTATGGATAGAGTGGAATTTTGTGATGAAGAAATAAAAGTTTATGATTATAAAATTAGTTCACAATCACAAGAATACTTGTACGAAAAATACCACATGCAATTGAAGTTTTATTCTTATGTTTTGAACAAAAAATACAACAAAAATATTAAAATGATTCTTGTAAATTTAAGAAAAGGATACATTATTGAAAAAAATTACGACCAAAATTGCGAACAAGAGGTTGAGGTTTTTCTTAACAATTATGTAAATCAATTGAATTAGCTAAATTATGAGTTATAATAATACATGAGGTGTGATATGAGTATTAAAGTTCTTTTAGTGGAAGATGAAGATAATATAAGACAATTTACAAAAATAAATTTAGCAAGAGAAGGATTTGAAATATTAGAAGCTGAGTCTGGAGAAAAAGGCGTAGAGTTAGCAGAATTAAACAAGCCAGATGTAGCTGTTTTAGATATAATGCTTCCTGGAATTGACGGATTTGAAGTTTGTAAAATTTTAAGAAATAAATTTCCGGATATTGTTATTATAATGTTGACTGCAAAAACTCAAGATAACGATAAAATTGAAGGACTTGAAAGAGGAGCAGATGATTATTTGACAAAACCATTTAATCCGCGTGAATTGATACTTAGAATAAAATCTGTTTTGAGAAGAAGTCCGCAAAAACAAAACAATAGTCAAATTATTGAAGATGACACATTCAAACTTGATATGTATTCAAGAACTTTTTATAAGAACGGAAAAGAAATTACATTGACTCCAACAGAACTTAACATAATAAAGCTTTTGATGCAAAATCCTGGGAAAGCAATAACTAGAGATGAATTGATGGATAAAGCATGGGGTGAAGATTTCATAGGTGATGCTAAAATTGTTGATGTAAATATGAGAAGGTTGAGAAGTAAAATTGAAGAAGATTCAACTCATCCAAAATATATCGTAACAGTTTGGGGAGTTGGTTACAGATGGGAAAATAAAAAATAATGAGTATTAAAAACAAAATAATGTATTCCTTTGTATTTTTAACAAGTATTACCGCGATAATACTTGTTATATTTTCGATTTATGCTACTAAGTTTTATTATTATTCTACAATGGAAGGTGTTTTGAATAACGAAATAAGGTACTCTACTAATTTATATAGTTCTTATATGGCAGACTATGAATTAGATGAAGTAATTGCCGAAGACAAAAACCAATTTTACAGACAAACTGACTGCCAAGTGCAAATTTTGGATAATAATCAAGTTGTCGTGTTTGACTCAATAGCAAGCCCTAATTTGGGTGAAAAAATAGAAACATCTGATGTAGTTAGCGCGATAAATGGTCAAAGTGGAAGATACACTGGAAAAGTTAGTTATTCTGATTCAAATATTATTTCTGTTTCAGTACCACTTGAATCCAGGGGAAAACAAGTCGGAGTTTTAAGATACATTTCAAGTTTAAAAGAAGTAGACAGGGCAATAAGAGTGAAGTCAGTATCGTTCGCTTTGTTCGGATTTTTGGTAATATTATTCAGTATTTTATTGAGTAAAATTTTAACTAAAAGCATTATCAAACCAATAAATAGTCTTGCAAAAACTGCTGAGAGAATGGCTAAAGGTGATTTGGAAGTAAGAGCAAAAGAAAATGATGCAGATGAAATCGGAAGACTTGGAATGACTTTGAATTTATTGACGGACAATATTAACAAGAAAGAACAATTGAAAAACGAATTTATTTCAAGTGTGTCACATGAATTGAGAACACCGTTAACTTCTATAAAAGGATGGGCACAAACATTAAAATATGATCCTTCAGATTTAGAAACAACAACTATGGGAATTGACATAATCGATAGCGAATGCGACAGACTTACAAATATGGTTGAGGAGTTACTTGATTTTTCGAGATTTACTTCCGGAAGAATTTCAATAGTTAAGAGAAAACAAAACTTAATTGAATTAGCAGAACATATCAAAAACCAATTAATTCCTAAAGTTCGTTCAAAAGGAATTGATTTGATATTAAATTATGAAAGTCCAGAACTCATCGCTACATTTGACGAAGATAGAATCAAGCAAGTTTTCATTAATATTTTAGATAATGCTATAAAATTTACTCCAGAAAAAGGAACGATAATTATTAATATTGAAAAAACGGAAAAATTTGCAGAAGTATCTATAATAGATACAGGGATTGGAATTTCATTTGAAGAAATAGAACTTGTAACTGGAAAATTTTACAAAGGATCCAATTCGAATTCTCATGTAGGTTTGGGGCTTTCTATTTGTGAGGAAATAGTAAAACTTCACAAGGGAGAATTGATGATTAAATCTAAATTAGATGAAGGAACTACAGTTTCGTTTACATTGCCATTAGGAGATGATGAAAATGAAAAAGACAACTAGTATTTTGGTAGGTACGATAGTTTTAATTTTGTTGATTGTTTTCATACTGTTCAGAAATAAAGAACAATCTGCAGTTGAAAATATTAAAGTTCCAGAAAATAATTTATTGGTCGCAGCAGGTGTGTGGCAAATTGATAAGAAAGAAAGCTTTTCTGATTCTAAATCCAAAGTTTCGGATGAAATAGGTAAACTTTACGTCGATGAATCTATAGTTGTTTTTGGAAAAAGATTTACTATAAACCCTAAATTTTCGTCTAAATTTGTAAGTTTACAAAATTATCTAAGTAAAAAAACAAGCGATGAAAATATAAGTAAGAAATTTTCTAAAGATAAGAAAATGGTCATTACAATTTCTGATGGCAGCAAGTTTTATCAAGATGTTGTTGTAATGGATAAAAACAATATAATTTTACCATACAACGGAGTGCTTTATTACATGAAAAAAACTGAAAATCAAGTCAGCAGAACTTTTATTGAGAATTATCAGTCAACCTATGAGAGTAAATATTATGAAAATAAAGGAAACAATTTAAAAGACAAAGAAAATATTGCTCTTTTAATTGGAATCAAAAATAAAGTTGTAAGAAATGATGAAAGTGATATATCTTATAGGACTATTTTATTGGATATCGACAAGAAAAATCGCGCACAGATTTATCAAACATCTGCATTATTTTTCCCTAGAAAAAATGGGTTTTGGACTATGGGATACAAAAAGAATGAATTTGATAATAACTATGTAGAGCAATTCTTAGCTAAGCCAGTTTATTCAGGAGATAATTCTAAAGAAAATAAAAAATTGGAATTTGACACATCTGCAGAAATAACATACCTAGGTCCAGAATACATTTCAATCATGAGAAATAAGGATCAATTTGAATATTATTCTATATATGATATAGATAAAATGAGCAATAATAATGAACTTAATATTGATCAAATCGGTGGTAAAGAGGCTGTAAATGTATTAAAGAATTCTATAGCAGAAGAATCAACAGATTCAAATTCCGAAATTTCTTTAAACGATAAAAATGAAGATTACAAAAATATTGGAATTGTAAGAAATTCTGGTAAATGGAATTATCAAACACAATATACATTCAAAGAAAATAATGAGATTAAGTTGAAAAATGTAATACTTAACATCGTTTCACATTTGAATTTATCACCAGATGAATTATCTATGAATTGGCAATCTATAAAAAATTTAAAGAGCAGTGCGATAGATGCATATTCTTCTCCTGATAAAAGAATACTAATAGTTCAAACGACGGATGAAATATTAATTTATGATTATTCTAACGATAATAAATTAATAGGTAGTATACCAATTACGAAAGATGATTCTATTATAATGAGTGAATGGGCAATAGGAAATTATGCAGAAATGTGGAAAAAAGAATTTCAAAACAACGATAAAATTCCATCATCATTTATTACTAACCTAAGACAATAAAAATTAATAGAAAAAAAGAAGTAGATAATCTATAAATGACCTGAACCCCAAAATCCGGAATACGGATGGAGGGGTTTTTGTATGCCAAAATACACAAAAGAATTTAAAATAAAATTAGTACTAGAATACTTATCAGGTGAATCAGGTGGAATCAAATCAATAGCTAAAATATATAGCATTCCTAAAAGCACGTTAGAGCTATGGATAAACCAATATAAATCTAAAGGCTTTGATAACTTATCAAAAAAGTTAAAAAACAATAATTACACTAGTGAATTTAAGCTATCTGTAATACAATATAGGCAGATCAATAATACTTCGCTTAGAGAGACTGCAGATCATTTCAATCTTGTAAATGGATCTATGGTGTACAGATGGGAGAAAGCTTATCAAGAACGAGGTCTATCTGGGCTAGAAGATAACAGAGGAAGGCCTAAAAAAGAAATGACCAAATCAAATAAAAAATCTAAACTTAATATTCCAATAAGCGAAACTGAAAGAGAAGAATTAATAAGATTAAGAGAAGAAAATAGACTTCTCAAAATGAAGATAATCTACGAAAAAAAGCTACAAGCCTTGCTACTGGAAGAGGAAGCAGAAGCAAGGAAAAGACAAAGATAATCCTTAAACTACAAAAAGAATATCCAAAAAGCAAGGTAAGTGAATGGATAGAAATAGCTAAGTTACCAAAATCATCCTACTATGAATGGAAGATAAAATTAGAAAATCCAACAGACAAAGACAAAGAAGTTAAAAATGAAATTAAAACCATAGTAGATGAATCAAAAGGTAGATATGGCTACAGAAGAGTAACTATGGTATTAAAAAATAAAGGCTTTAATATCAACCATAAAAGAGTATTAAGAATAATGAGAGAAGAATCCTTGCTATGTACTAAATTCAAAACTAGATCAAGAAAATACTCATCATACAAGGGACAAATAGGCAAAGTAGCAGATAATGTAGTAAGAAGACAATTTAGCGCTACTAAACCAAATCAATTATGGTTAACAGATGTAACAGAATTTAGATTGAGAGGCAAAGAAGAAAAACTCTATCTATCACCAATACTAGACCTATACAACAGCGAAATAATTAGCTACACACTAAGCAATCACCCAACAACTAAATTAACCAATGAAATGCTAGAAAAAGCACTAGAAGAAAATAAAGACATTAAAGATTTAACTATACACTCAGACCAAGGATTCCATTACCAACATAGTTCATGGACTAAAAAACTAGAAAAAATGAATATTAGGCAAAGTATGTCAAGAAAAGGCAATTGTCTAGACAATTCTCCAATGGAAAACTTCTTTGGAATCTTGAAACAGGAAATGTATTATGGAGAAAATTTTAATAGTTATGATCATTTGAAAAATGAGATTGAAAAATATATTAAATGGTACAATGAAGATAGGATTAAAACAAAATTAAACGGAATGTCCCCTGTCATGTACAGATTACATTCCGCTTAAAATATTATTAAATTATTCCGTGTTTACGGGTTCAGCTCAAAATTTATCTGCTTCTTTTTACATTATTACAATAATTTGAATTTGAAAAATATTTAAAACTCTTTACAAATTCTTAAAATAGTGTATAATATTATTGTTGTGGTAAATATATGCGCCTTTAGCTCAGTTGGTAGAGCAACTGACTCTTAATCAGTGGGCCCAGGGTTCGAGTCCCTGAAGGCGCACCACTTTTTTAAATTTAATATGCGCTTTTAGCTCAGTTGGTAGAGCAACTGACTCTTAATCAGTGGGCCCAGGGTTCGAGTCCCTGAAGGCGCACCATCTAATCCGGGATTGACTCGGATTTTTTTATTTTAGAAAATTAAATTAAATTAAAAGTTCAATATATATGATATAATAAAAAAAGGAGGACGAACATGAAATCAATATTATCTGTAGTATGGAAGTACAAAGGTTTTACTTTTTTATTTTTCGTATTTGTAGTTTTATTAATGATTATAGTGCATATTTTACATAATAAATTACACAATAAACAAAAAAAATATATATTCACAACTGCTATTTTTATTTTATCAGCTATTCTTTTTGTAATGTCGATGTTGTCGATTTTAAGTAAGTTTGGACTCACTTTGTTAATGATGTTTACTTTTACATTTGCGTCGGCTGTAATTTGCTTAGCATATTCTTTGATTTTGGATATCATAAAACCTATACCTGAAAAGAAAAAAAGCTTAGAATTTCGTAATATAATCGAAAAATTTGACAGATTAGTTGAAGAATCTAGGAGTACAAAATAATGAAAATAGGCGCGTTTTTTGATATTGATGGAACAATTGCCAGAGATTCACTAATGATTGAACATTTCAAAAAATTGGTTAATTTTGAAATAATAGATCAAAAATTATACTACGAAAAAGTTTATCCAGCATACCAAAAATACGAAAAAAGAAAAATTGACTATGATGAGTATCTCAATCAATTGGTTGATGTCTATAAATATAAGCTCAAAGGATTTAGTAGTGAGTTCAATGAATATATATCAAATCAAGTAATCAGCCAAGTTAAAGAGAAAGTTTACAGATATACTCGTGAGATGATTAAATTTCACAAAGAAAATAATCATCTGATATTCTTTATTTCAGGAAGCCCGGACTTTTTAGTAAAAGAAATGGCTGAGAGCTATGGAGTAACTGAATACAGAGCATCCTTGTATTTGAAAAATTCAGGAATGTACACTGGAGAAGTGGTTCCTATGTGGGATAAAAATAGTAAAAAGACTGTGATCGATGAAATTGTTGAACGTTATGAAATTGATGTCGATAATTCATACTGTTACGGTGATACTTCGGGTGATTTTTCTATGATTAATATGATGGGAAAACCAACAGCGATTAATCCTACCAAAGAGTTATTTGAACTAATAAGAGCTAACGAAAAAATAAATGAAAAAACCAAAATAATCATTGAAAGAAAAGATGTAATATACGAATTTCCTAAAAATGGTAAAATTTTGGATATTTAAAAAGCATAACAGACTCTCTTTACAGTTGTGAGGAGAGTTTTTTATATGAAAAGACCACAGAAAATTTTGAATTTAATCTGTGGTCTAAATTTTTATCCTAATTTTGTTTGAAATAATTTTTGTCGTATTTAAATGATCTAACAAGTTTTCCTATTTGGAATACTCTGTTATTAGGATCATTTGGCATATCACATGTCATCAAAGAAAGAATAGGTTTATTATCATATTTTTCAATTCTGTCGTCTTCTAACATATAAAATGCATATGAGTCAGTAACTTTTCTATCTACGATTTCATATTCGTAGATGTTCTTCTTATCGGTAATGTAAACTTTGGTACCTTTAGTTAAATCATACACTTTACTAAATAAAGAGCCATTTCTTTTCATGTAATGACCTGTTAGTGTGTAATTTTTTTCTCCCATTTTTTGGTCTTCTTTCATTGTAGCTGCACCACTTAACAAGTGTTCATCAGTTACTCCACGATGAATAGGTAAACTCAAATTATAATCAGGGATAATAATTTGTCCAATAACATTTTCTCCGCTTATAGCTGTAAAATTAAACAACGATGTAGTTGTGCTAATGGAGTTTACAGCGTCAAAGTCGTTTTTGAATTCCTTTTTATTGTTTTGTTCCATTTCTGTGGATGATATATCTTTACTTATATCATTTTCACTATAATAGTTAGGTATTAATCTTGCTGCAAAATACAAAGCAAATAGTAGAATACCTATCGTCATTAAAAAAATTCCAAATTTCTTTCTCATATTCATCCTCTTTAATTTTTATTACGTAGAGTATTTTAACATATATTGAAATATAAGTAAATATCGATAAGAACGTATATTCAGAACGTATAAAAACATTGAAAGCATCATATATTAAAGATATTATTAATGTAGTGGAATGAAAGTGGAACAAAGTGGAGGGAAAAATGTTTATTAACGAATATTTTCATAATATTGACTCAAAAGGTCGCGTTATTATGCCCTCAAAGTTTAGGGATGAAATAGGAGAAGAATTCTACATTACAAAAGGTATGGATGAATGTCTTTTCGTATATCCTGTATCTGCTTTTATCCAAATGACAGAAAAGCTTAATAAATTGTCATTAACTAGAAGACAAGCAAGAGCGTTTTCAAGAGTGTTTTTTGCTGGTGCTAGTAATCAAGAAATTGATAAACAAGGAAGATTTTTGATTCCACAATCCTTGAGAAACTATGCAGATATCAAAAAAGAAGTTGCTATTATTGGAGTATCCAATCGTATTGAAATATGGGATAAAGAAAAATGGGAACAATATTCTAATGACTCTTCACTAAACTATGACGACTTAGCTGATGATTTAAATGATCTTGATTTGTAGGTGAATTATGGAATTCAAACATGTGCCAATTTTATTAAATGAATGCATCGAAAATTTGAATATTAGAGACGGAAAAGTTTATGTGGATTGCACTGTTGGAGGCGCTGGACATTCCAGAGAAATTGCAAAAAGAATTGGGAATGGTAAGCTAATTTGCTTTGATCAAGATGAAGACGCATTAACAGTAGCAAAAGAACGCTTAAAGGAATATGGAGATAAGGTTATCTTTATAAAGGATAATTTTAAAAATATTAAAAGCGATTTACAAAATATAGGAATTGAAAAAGTTGATGGAATTTTAATGGATATAGGTGTTAGCTCTTATCAAATCGATGAAGATAGTAGAGGTTTTTCTTATATGCATGATGCGGTTTTGGATATGAGAATGGATCAAAATAATCCAGTTACGGCCAAGGATATTGTCAACACTTATTCACAAGAGGATTTGGAAAATATTATTTTCAAATATTCAGAAGAAAAATGGGCGAAAAGAATTGCTCAGTTTATATGCAATGAAAGGGAAATTAAACCTATTAATACTACTTTCGAATTAGTGGAAGTCATCGAAAAAGCGATTCCTAAAAAAGTAAGAATGAATCAAAAAGGCCACAGTGCAAAGAAAACTTTTCAAGCAATTAGGATTGAAGTTAATAAAGAATTAGAAGTTTTAGAACAAGCAGTTGGTGATTGTATAGATTTATTGAATCCTGAAGGTAGAATTTGCATAATAACGTTTCATTCTTTGGAGGATAAAATTTGTAAAGATATTTTCAAACAAAGACAAAAAGGTTGCATATGTCCTCCAGAAATTCCGGTATGTGTTTGCAATCATAAGCCTGAAATTAAGATTATTACTAGAAAGCCGATAGAGCCTTCACCAGAAGAATTAAAACAAAATTCTAGGGCTAGAAGTGCAAAATTGAGAGTGGCTGAAAAGATTATTTGATAATTATATGATTTGATTAATAAATGGAGACAAAAATGGGTAATGCACAAAGAAAAATTGAAGTTTTTCCACAGTATGTAGAAAAAAAAGAATTTGAAGTCAAAAAAATTGAACAAACAAAAAAATTAAATAGACCTAGTAGAAGAACAAATCTTTTTTCTACTTTTAATAAAGTAATGATATGCGTGGTTATTTGTTTATCCATTTTGGTGATGAATCGTTATTCTAAGATTCAAAGCATGTCCAGTGAATTAAAAGAAGTAAAAAATCAAGTAATGCTTACAGAAGGCAACCGAGATGTGATAAAATCTCATATAGAAAGTAAATTAACTAATAAAAATATTGAAGAAATCGCAAAAAATAATTTGGGTATGCAATTTCCCGAAAATGCTCAAATTATGTACTTAAAATTAGAGGAAAAATAATGAGAAGGCGCAATTTAAGCAAAGGAAAAATCAATAAAAATTTCAATAAAAACTACAATTCTCGTATTGTAGTTTTATTTTGTATATTGACAATTATTGTATTATTAATAGTTGGTAAACTGATTTATTTACAATTGACTCCTGCCGGAGATAAATACCGAAAACTATCGGCAAAACAAAGCACCAATACTATTAATATTGATGCTGAAAGAGGGAAAATATTAGATACAAATGGAGAGACATTGGCAGATAATGTGGTATCCAATAATTTGTATGTAAATGCTACTTATCTAAACGATCAATCGAAATCAAACTTAATTGATTCCTTAGGAAAAACTTTAAGTATGAAACCTGAAGAATTGAGAAAAATTTTAGATAAAAAGAAAACAGTTCTAGTTAAACCTTCATTATCAAAAACAGAAATAGAAAACATAAAAAAACTACCTATTAGTAATCAGAAATTTATTAGCATCGTTTCTGAGAAAAAGAGGTATTATCCAAACAAGGAAATGTTAGCTCAAGTTTTAGGATTTACAAATGTAAATAATGATGGCGTTGTTGGGTTGGAGAGCTTTTATAATGCTAAATTAAAAGGGAAACCCGGAAAAAGAATTCTGAACAGTTCAGTTAATAGATCGATTGATTTATCTGATGATAGTTCTGTGATAATAAATCCAGAAAATGGATATGATTTAAAAACAACTATAGATAGTACTATCCAAGGATTCGTAGAAGATAGTTTAAAAGACATAGAGAATAATTTTAAACCAAAATCTGCGACGATAATCGTTATGAACCCAAATAATGGAGATGTTTTGGGTATGGGGTCTTATCCTATTTTTAATCCCAATGATCCTAAAACTCCGCTTTTAAAAGATCAAATAAATGAATTAAATGATTTGAAAAAAGAAAATGATGAAGATAAAATCAGTAAATTTTATTTTGATATGTGGGAAAACAAAGCAACTTCATGGACTTATGAGCCTGGAAGTGTATTTAAAACTATAACTAGTGCGGCTGCAACTGAAGAGCACACTGCAACACAAGAATCACATTATTTCTGTAATGGATTTATCAGGGATATTCCAGGTGTTGTTATAAGATGCGAAAGATATTGGAATCCTCATGGTGACGAAACTTTCCAAGAAGCTTTTAACAATTCTTGCAACATTGCATATGTAAATATTGGTAGAGATTTGGGAAAAGCAAATATTCAAAAATACGTAAATGGATTTGGTTTTAATCAAAAAACAGATATTGATTTACCGGCTGAAGAATTGGGAATAGCTCCGAAAAGTGTGAAAGATATAGATGCAGCAAGACTTGCTACGCTTTCTTATGGTCACGGTATTTCGGCAACGCCGATTCAAATGATAACTGCTTTAAACTCAATAGTAAACGGTGGAATGTTGATAGAACCACATGTTGCTAAGGAATTTATTTCAAAGGACACAAAAAAGATAGAAAAAGTTCAGCCAAAAGTCAAAAGACAAATAATTTCAGCACAATCTTCAAAGCAAATCAATAAAATGTTGCAGGGAGTTGTAGATGATGGAAGTGGTAAAAAAGCTTCAATTCAAGGATTTGGTATAGGTGGTAAAACTGGAACAAGTATAAAAATCGAAGACGGTAAATACACCGACGACAAAACTACTGCTTCATTTTTTGGATCTTTTCCAACAGATCATCCAGAATACACTGTTTTAATCGTAGTAGATGAGCCACAAAGAAAAAACGGAGGAAGTGCTGTATGCGCACCTTCTGCAGGTAAGATTTTTTCAAGAATTATTGAATATAAGAGAATAAATAAAACTAGACTTGATTTTGACGATTCAGATAAGGTTACTGTTCCAGAATTAGAAGGGCTAACATTGAAGTTAGCGGTTGATAAGTTGAATTCATTGGGCTTAAAGTCTAAGGTTACAAATTCAAATTCGAATTTGAATTCAATTGTAAATTCTCAAGAAACAGCTGCATATTCTAAAGTGAATAAGGGAGATATAATTGAACTTACAACGGGAAGTGTAGAGGACTCAATGATTAGAATTCCTGAAATAGTAGGATTCACAGTTGAAGATGCAGTGGATACTTTAGAAAAATACGGAATTAAAAATATCGAAATAAAAAATGGTAAAAAAGGTAAAGTAGTAAAAACTGATCCTGAAGAAAACAAGTTAATGGATCCAAAATCTTATATTAAAATTTATACTGAACAAGAGAAAAATACTGAAGAATAATTTTTCCGTGTGGTATAATAAATACCTATGAGGTATAAAATTGGACATAATTTTTGTTCATAATTTAAGGAGATAAATATGAATTTTAAAAGTGAAATTTTAATGTCGATGTTATTATCTATCGTAATTTCGTTGATATTAGGAAAGTTTATAATCAGGATTTTAAGACAAAAACATATTGGTCAAGAAATCAGAGATGACGGCCCCAAATCACACTATTCAAAAGCGGGAACACCAACTATGGGAGGTATTATATTTATAATATCCACATTGATTACTGTGATTGTATTCAGGTTATTTAGTAGTGAAGTTTTGTTGGCGATTTATGGAATGCTTGCATTTGGAGCGATAGGTTTTATAGATGACTTCATGAAATTAGTAATGAAACGTTCATTGGGATTAAATGAAAAACAAAAACTTGTGTTACAACTTTTGTTTTCTATCATAGCTTGTTTTTTGATTAAACAAGTAAATCCGAATTTTACAAAACAAGTTATTCCGTTTTTCCATAAAACAGTAGATTTTGGTATAATAACTTATCCATTCTTGGTTTTCGTAATGATGGGAACATCTAATGCTACTAATCTGACTGATGGATTAGATGGACTTGCAACTTCTGTTTCAATTCCTGTGTTCATTGCTACAAGTATAATTTTGTACAACCTAAATTCTACAGCTAGTATATTCAGTATTATATTTGCTGGTAGCCTTTTGGGATTTTTGGTGTACAATTCAAATCCAGCCAAAGTTTTTATGGGGGATACAGGATCCATGGCTATAGGTGGCGCTTTGGTGATGATTATGGCTATGTACGGATTGAGTTTTTACTTAATTATTTTAGGATTTGTGTACATGATTGAAGTGTTATCCGTAATAATTCAAATGACTAGCTACAAATTGAGAAATAAAAAAAGAGTATTTTTGATGAGTCCAATTCATCATCATTATGAATTAAAAGGCTACAAAGAACAAAAGATAGTATCAACTTTTATGGTTGTATCAGTAATTACAAGTTTAATTACATTAATAGATATATTATAGGTGAATTATGAAAAAAATATTAGTATTTGGATTAGCCAGAACAGGAATATCAGCTCTAAAAACATTAAAATTAAAAGGATATGATTTGGGAGCTATTGATGATAATATTGACGAAGAGAAAACAAAAATATTAAATGAATTAGACGTTCAAATAGAGACTATAGATACTATTGATAAATACGATATTATTTTAAAAAGTCCTGGAATTAGAATGGATAATCCAGTGATATTAAAGGCGAATAAATTAAATATCGAAGTTGTTAGTGATTTGGAATTGGCACAAAGAATTTTTGAAGATATTAAAATTGTAGCAATTACTGGCACGAATGGAAAAACAACTACAACTTCTTTGATGACTAAAATGTTGAATGATTCAGGAAGAAAAGCTATTTCAATAGGAAATATTGGTGTTGGAATGTTATGGGAAATTTATAACAGCGACAAAGACACATATTTTGTTATTGAATGTTCAAGCTTCCAACTAGAAAGTACGAAAAACTTTAAACCACAATATTCTTGCATAATCAATATTACTCCAGATCATATTGATTGGCACGGAAGTATGCAAAATTATGTAAACGCAAAAAGGAATGTATTAAAGAATCAAGACCATAATTGTTACACGGTACTTAATGTTGATGATGAATACTACGAAGAATGCAAAAATTTTACAAAATCAAATGTATATGATGTGTCTACTTCAAACGATGTGAAAAAAGGTTCATTCATCAAAGACGATTCAATATATTTTTCTGATTCAGATTGCAACAAAATAATTGACTTAAAAGATGTTAAATTAATAGGCTATCATAATTATCAAAATGTTCTATTCTGTGTTACTTTAGCAAAGCTGATAGGTATTAATGATGATAGTATCAGACAAACTTTAATGAGTTTTTCTGGTGTAGAACATAGGCTAGAATTTGTAAGAGAATTATCGGGAGTAAAATACTACAACGATTCTAAGGGAACCAATGTTGATGCAAGTGTTAAAGCAATAGAATCTTTTGATAAGAATGTTATTATACTAGCTGGTGGATACGACAAAAAAGTAAGCTTGGATAATTTTTTTATAGCTGGTAAGAACAAGTTTAAAGCATTGATTTTAATGGGGCAAACTAGAGAGTTGTTCGAAAAAAAAGCAAGAGAATATAGATTTGAAAATATATTTTTAGTAGATGATATGAAACAAGCGATTACTCAAGCTAATAAAATAGCTCAAAGAGGAGACGTGGTGCTACTTTCTCCAGCTAGTGCAAGTTGGGGAATGTACAATAACTATGAAGAAAGAGGAAATGAATTTAAAGAATTAGTAAAAAATTTGCGAGGATAGAAGCATGAAACTTTCAAAAGATGGGAAAGGTATCTTGTATATAACAATTTTCCTGACAATTTTTGGAATAATTATGGTACTAAGCTCAAGTTGGCCAACGGCAGTTAGTGAACATAGAGCTTGGTATTATTATGGACTAAGACAAGGCATTTTTGCATTGCTTGGTTTTATTTTCATGAAATTTACCAGTGTGTTTAATAATGAGAATTACAAAAAAAATGCATTGTGGATATTTGCTTTTGCAATTTTATTGTGTATGCTTGTTTTTACACCGTTGGGAAAAGAAATAAATTACGCAAAACGTTGGATCAAGATTAAATCATTTAGCTTTATGCCATCGGATATTCTTAAATTTGCATCGATTAACTTAGCAGCAGCTATTGTATCACAAAATATCGATAAAATTAAAACCTTCAAAGAAGGGTTTTTGAGAATGATTATATTAGTTGCTATATCAGGAGGTGTTGTATTTATCCAGCCCGATTTATCAACAGCAATAGTAATCATAGGAAGTGTTTTTTGCGTATTTATGGTAAGCGGTTTAAATATTAGATACATTATATCTACATTTATAACTGCACTTGTATTTGGATACATAGCTATATTTAAAGTAAAAATAGGTTACAGTAGAATTGACAGAATTATAGCTTTTATTGATCCACTGGGGAATTTAGAAGATGAGGGATGGCAATTATCCCAATCGTTGGCAGCAGTGTCTAACGGTAGTTTTCTTGGTAGTGGATTAGGTATGAGTAAACAGAAATTTTTGTATTTATCCCAAGCTCATAATGACTTTATTTTTGCGATTATTTGTGAAGAATTTGGGTTTTTAGGAGCTTTGGTTTTAATTATTGCTTATTTTGCCTTCTTAGTTTTTGGAATCAGAATTGCGATGAAAACAAAATATATTTATTCAAGATTATTGGTTTCTGGAATACTTTTCGTAATCGGGATACAAGCGTATGTTAATATGACGGTGGTTACGGGATTAATTCCTCCAACAGGATTGACATTACCATTTATATCGTATGGCGGAACGTCTTTGATGATTATGTTGGCATTAGTAGGGATAATTTTAAATGTAGACAGAAACAATGAAGAGGAGAGACGATGAATATAATAGTATCTGGCGGCGGAACTGGTGGACATATATATCCAGCCATTTCATTAATTGAAGAATTAAAAAAAAGAGATGAAAATAATAAAATACTTTATGTAGGAACCGAAAAAGGATTGGAAAGTAGTATTGTTCCAAAACTGGGAATAGATTTTAAAACTATACATGTTAGAGGAATTCCTAGAAAAATAAATGCGAATTCTTTTAAAGCTTTGAAAGAATTATTCAAAGGATTAAAAGAAGCAAACAAAATTCTTAAAGATTTTAAACCAGATCTTGTTATTGGAACTGGTGGATATGTGAGTGGACCTATATTATACAAAGCCACTAAAACTAAAGCAAAGGTAGCCTTTCACGAACAAAATAGTTTTCCGGGAGTTACTAATAGGATATTATCAAGATATGTTGATAGATATTTTGTCACATTTGAAGAATCCATTAAATACTTCAAAAATCAAGAAAAAGCCGTAGTAACTGGTAATCCAATTAGGAACAGATTTACTGATATTGGAAAAAACAAAGATGCAGCAATTGAACAATACAAAATATCAGAAAACAAAAAAGTTGTATTCATATTTGGCGGATCAAATGGTTCTGAAATATTAAACAAAGCAACACTTGATATGGTTGATAAAATATCTAATCAAGATGTATTTGAGGTAATTTTAGCTACAGGCAAATTAAATTATGATGAGTTTATACAAAAATCAGGAAATGACATTAGAAATTTACACATCTATCCGTATATAGATGACATAGATAAAGCTTATTCTGTGTCTGATTTGATCGTTACAAGTAGTGGGGCTATAACACTAGCTGAACTATCATTCTTAGGTAAAGCGTCAATACTTGTTCCAAAAGCATATACAACAGAAAATCATCAAGAACACAACGCAAGAGCATTTGAAAAAATAGGAGCAAGTAAGGTTATATTGGAAAAAGACGTGAATGCTAATACACTATTTGACCAAATAAATGAAATACTAATTGATGATAAATTGTTACAAGAACTTTCAGAAAACTCGAAGAAAATGTCTTATCCAACTGCTTGTAAAGATATTGTAGACGAACTTTACAGATTGGTAGAACAAGATGAGAAAGCATAGAGTAGTAATTATTGTAGCAATATCACTATTGATTGGACTCATAGCGTATTTATGTGCTACACTTGACTATTTTTCAATAAAAAAAATCACAGTTAAAAACAATAAAATAGTAAAAATATCTGAAATAAAAGATTATGCTAATTACTCATTAGGCGAAAATATTTTTAGATTTAATAAGAAAAAATTACAGGAAAAGATTAATAAAGATATTTATATTAGAAATGCAAATATCAAGAAGATTTATCCAAATACTATTGAAATAGCAGTAGAAGAGGCAAATGATATTTGTTATTTTGAAGTTGGAAAAGATAAAATTTTCGTAGATTCAGATTTTAAAATTGTAAAGAACAAGGATAGAATAGACTATTCAAAAATTGTTAAAATTGTCGGAGCAAATGAAAATCTGTTAAAAATTAGTAATTTAAAATCAGACGAAAAATTTTATGAGTTTTTGTATAATCTTTATTCACACAAAATTTTAGAACAATTAACTGAAATTAACGTCGTAAATTCAAACGATGTAACAATGGTTACAAAAAACGAAATAAAAGTGTTTTTTGGAGATTTAAATGACTCAGAGAAGAAATCAAATAATATTTCGAAGATTTTAAAAGAAATTAGTACTAAAAGTATAAACACAAAAATACTAGATACTAAAGATCCTCAAAAACCATTTTTGATAAAAGAAAATCCAGAACAAACTGAGTAATTACAGTTTTGGAGTTTGTCTTACAAAAAAGATTTTATAAGATGCATAAAAAATATGGTGTATTTATAATACATTGATGTATTATTAGTTTTATTATTTTAAAATCACATCAAACTCAAAGAAAAAGCAATAAACTTCAAAAATGATTGAGATACAAAACCGAACAGCTAAATATAGCAGAAAATAATTAAAGATAATAAAAAATGTATTATAAATACAATACGAATGAGAAGTGAAAAAACGCTAGATGTCATTAAAAATATTGTTGAACTTGTAGTATAATTAAGTTAAAGAGATTAAAAGGAATTTTAATTACAAATTAGGAGGATGTTATGACTTTTGATATGGAACTAGAAGATAATGATTTAGCCAAAATCAAAGTAATTGGTGTTGGTGGCGGTGGAAATAACGCCGTAAAGAGAATGAAAGAAGAAGGTTTGCAAGGTGTAGAATTTGTTGCAGTTAATACTGACAAACAAATTTTAAATAATTTAGATATTAATACTAAATTGCAAATCGGAAGCAAGATTACAAAGGGTTTGGGAGCCGGAGCTAATCCTGCAGTTGGTATGAAAGCTGCTGAAGAAAGTAGAAACGAAATCGAAGAAGCACTTGACAAAACAGACATGGTATTTGTAACTGCTGGTATGGGTGGTGGAACTGGTACTGGTGCTGCACCAATAGTTGCTCAAATTGCAAAAGAAAAAGGAATACTTACAGTTGGTGTTGTAACAAAACCATTTACATTCGAAGGAAGAAAAAGACAAATGCAAGCTGAACAAGGTATTGAAGCTTTGAAGGGAAAAGTTGATACTTTGGTAATTATTCCTAACGATAAATTGTTACAAATTTCAGACAAGAGAACTACAATGTCTGAAGCTTTCATGATGGCTGACGAAGTTCTTATGGATGGTATTCAAGGTATCTCTGATTTAATTGCTGTACCTAACTTAATCAACTTAGACTTTGCCGATGTTAGATCAATTATGTTAAACCAAGGTATTGCTCATATGGGTATTGGTAAAGCAAACGGAGATAATAGAGCAATGGAAGCTGCTAAACTTGCAGTTAAATCTCCTTTATTAGAAACATCAATTGGTGGAGCAAAAGCTGTGTTAATTAACGTTACTGGAAAAGAATTAGGATTATTCGAAGTTAATGAAGCTGCAGAATTAATTAGAGAAGAAGTAGATCCAGATGCTAATATTATATTTGGTGCTGGTATTGATGATTCACTAGGAGATGACATCAAGATTACTGTTATTGCAACAGGATTTGATTCTGACAATCCAATGGCTAACAAATTAAAATCAAACAAAAAAACTGATTCAGTTTCTCAAAAATCAGAAGACACTTCTGAAAAAGATCACGACGATATAGAAATACCTTCATTCTTGAAGAGAAGAGGATTCTAATGAAATGTCCGTTCTGTAATGCATCTGATACAAAAGTTGTAGATACTAGAGCATCGGAAGATGATAAGATAGTTAGACGAAGGAGAGAATGTATTTCTTGTCACAAAAGATTTACCACTTATGAAAGATATGATTTTAATAACCTTACAGTGGTAAAAAAAGATAAAAACAGAGAAGCTTTTGATAGGGATAAAGTGTATCGTGGAATGAAAAAGTCTTGTGAAAAAAGGCCCGTTCCAGATTCAGTGTTGCTTGAGGCTACTAAAGAGATAGAAGTTGAATTAACGCATAGCAATAAAAGGGAGGTAGATTCATCTGAAATAGGTGAATTAATAATGAAAAAGCTTAAGAAGATTGACAAGGTGGCATATATTCGTTTTGCTTCTGTGTATAGAGAATTTACAGATGTTAAATCTTTTAACGAGGAAATATCAAAATTAGATAATGAATAAGGTCGGGTGATTATCCGACCTTTAATTTTTATTTAACGATATTTAGTTTTTGTGGTAAGATATAAATAAAATAAATGTTAAAGGGGAAATATTTTGGATTTATTTGAATATAATTTACAATTACAAAAAGAAAATAGTTCGCCGTTAGCAAATAGACTCAGACCTAAAAGTTTGGATAAATATTTTGGACAATCACATGTGGTTGGAGAAGGAAAGCTTTTGAATAGGTTGATAAAGGCTGATAAAATTCCATCCATGATTTTTTATGGGCCTCCCGGAACTGGAAAAACAACTTTGGCAGAAATAATTTCGAACCAAACTAATTCGTTGTTCGAAAGATTATCTGCTATTTCTAGTGGAGTTAAAGATATTAGAGAAGTCATTTCAACAGCTAAAAATAATTTGAGTATGTATAATAAAAAGACTGTTTTGTTTATAGACGAAATTCACAGATTTAATAAATCACAACAAGATGCTTTGCTTGGATATGTTGAAGACGGTACAATTACACTGATAGGTGCTACTACAGAAAATCCATTCTTTGAAGTTAACAAAGCTCTTTTATCTAGATGTCAAATTATCGAGTTGAAACCGTTGACTGATAATGATATTAGAAATATCATAGAAAATGCGCTTACAGAAGATAAAAAGCTAAGAGAAATGAACGTTCAAATTGATGGAAAAGCAATTGATGTTCTTGTCAATTCTGCAAATGGAGATGCAAGAAGTGCCTTGAATGCTTTGGAAATTGCAGTCGAAAGCACAGACCAAGTCAATGGAGATTTAATCATAGATGAAGATGCGATTAAAAATTCAGTATTTAAACCTGTATTAAAATATGACAAAGAAGAAGATCACTATAATGTTATATCGGCATTCATTAAATCTATGAGAGGTTCTGATATTGACGCAGCTTTATATTACTTAGCAAGAATGATTGAAAGTGGTGAAGATCCCAAATTCATCGCTAGAAGAATGGTGATTTTTGCATCAGAAGATATTGGTTTGGCAAATCCTGAAGCTTTAACTGTAGCCATTAATGTGTTCAACGCAGTTAATTTAATAGGACTACCTGAATGCAGGATAAATTTATCGAATGGTGTAATATATCTTGCATCTAGTGATAAATCTAATACGTCTTATGTCGCAATTGACAAGGCTTTGGAAGATATTCGACAAAACAAGATTTACGATGTTCCTAGTCATCTAAAAGACGCACACTATAGTGGGGCAAAATCATTGGACAGAGGAATTGGATACAAATATCCACATAACGATGATTCGTATCAGCAATATTTACCAGACGAACTGAAAGATCAAAAATATTACGATCCAAAAGATATTGGATATGAAAGCAAAATATATAAAAAAACAAGGAGTAAAGAATGATATTAATTAGAGATTTGATTAAAGATTACGAAAAGTATTCTGACAAAGAAGTTGAAGTTGGAGGTTGGATTAAAAACTCAAGATTCAGTAAAAATGTTGGTTTTATTGAACTAAACGACGGAACTTTTTTCAATCCAGTTCAAATAGTAGTAGGAAAAGAAAATGAAGATTTTGAAAAAAGTGAAAAACTAAAATTAAGTTCAGCAATTATTGTTATTGGTAAATTAGTTTTGACTCCAAATTCTAAACAACCATTTGAAATTCAAGCATCAAAAATTATAGTTGAAGGGGAATCTACAGATGATTATCCACTTCAAAAGAAGAGACATACTTTTGAATTTTTGAGAACAATATTACATTTAAGACCAAGAACAAATACATTTAATGCTGTATTTAGAGTTAGAAGTAGATTAGCATTTGCTATTCATAAATTCTTTAATGAAAGAGGATTTGTATATGTTCATACTCCAATAATAACCGGTAGTGATGCTGAAGGCGCTGGAGAAATGTTCAGAGTTACAACATTAGATTTGGATAATATCCCAAAAGATGACGATGGAAATGTTGATTTTTCACAAGATTTCTTCTCAAAATCTACTAACTTAACTGTAAGTGGTCAATTACAAGCAGAAGCTTACGCATTAGCATTTAGAAATGTGTATACATTTGGACCAACTTTCAGAAGTGAACACTCTAATACTCCTAGACATGCTGCAGAATTCTGGATGATGGAACCTGAAATATGTTTTGCTGATTTGGATGATGTATGCAATTTGGCTGAAGATATGGTTAGATATATCATAAAAGATGTTATGGAAAATTGTGAAGAAGAAATTAAATTCTTCAACAGTTTTGTAGACAAGAACTTAATTGAAAGATTAACAAAAGTTGCCAATAAATCATTCAAAAAATTAACTTATACTGAAGCTGTTGAAATTTTACAAAAATCAGGAGAAAAATTTGAATATCCTGTTGAATGGGGAATGGATTTACAAACAGAACACGAAAAATATTTGAGTGAAAAAGTTGTTGACGGGCCGGTATTTGTTACTGATTATCCAAAAGAAATCAAGGCATTCTACATGAGACTTAACGACGACAACAAAACAGTTGCTGCAACAGATCTTTTAGTTCCAGGAATTGGTGAATTAATTGGTGGAAGTCAAAGGGAAGAAAGATACGAATTGTTGGATAAGAAAATGGATGAATTAGGATTCAACAAAGAAGAATACAAATGGTATCTTGATTTAAGAAAATACGGCGGAGTTAAACACGGTGGATTTGGTTTAGGTTTTGAAAGAATGGTTATGTATATGACTGGAATGTCAAACATAAGAGATGTCATTCCATTCCCTAGAACTGTTGGACATTGTGAATACTAATATTGAATTTAATTCTGTTATGTGATATCATAATAGTAAGTTTTTATAATAGTATTTGAATAAAAGTAGTAAATAATTAAAAATTTTCAGAGAATTGGTGGTTGGTGCGAATCAATATTTGAGATTATTGAACTTGTTTATTAATAGAATATTCGTATATCTGCGTTAAAGATTTGAGTGGGATTAACCAATAAGAGTGGTACCGCGGAATTTTATTTCGTCTCTTCTTTGTAAGAGGCGAATTTTTTATTATTTGGAGGTAAAAATGGATAGATATAATCCGAATTCAATTGAGAAAAAGTGGCAAAAATATTGGGAAGAAAACAAAACTTTCAAGACTTCTGATGACAAATCAAAAGAAAAATTCTACGCATTAGTAGAGTTTCCTTATCCTTCTGGACAAGGACTACACGTAGGTCATCCAAGACCATACACTGCATTGGACATTGTTTCAAGAAAAAGAAGAATGCAAGGATATAATGTTTTATATCCAATGGGATGGGATGCATTTGGACTTCCTACAGAAAACTTTGCTATTAAAAATAAAATAAGACCAGAAATTGTTACTGAAAACAACATCAAAAATTTCAAAAGACAAATGCAATCAATAGGTTTTTCTTTTGATTGGGACAGAGAAATAAATACAACAGACCCAGATTATTATAAATGGACTCAATGGATTTTCATCCAAATGTTTAAAAAAGGACTTGCTTATAAAAAGGAAATGCCGATTAACTGGTGTCCTTCATGTAAAACAGGACTTGCAAATGAAGAAGTAATTAACGGTCACTGCGAAAGATGTGGCGGTGAAGTAATCAGAAAAGTTAAGAATCAATGGATGCTTAAGATTACTGAATACGCTGATAGACTTATAGATGATTTAAAAGATGTCGATTATTTGGATAGAATAAAATCGCAACAAATCAACTGGATTGGAAGATCATACGGTGCAGAAATTAATTTTTCAATAAAAGAAGTTGACGAAAAAATTACTGTTTTTACAACAAGAGCAGATACTATATTTGGTGCAACTTACATGGTTATTTCAGTTGATCATCCTTTAATTGAAAAATATAACGCTCAAATTAAAAACATCGAAGAAATCAGAAGTTACAGACAAGAAGTTGCTAAGAAATCGGAATTAGAAAGAACGGATTTATCTAAAGAAAAGACAGGATATAAAATTGATGGATTAACAGCGATTAATCCTTTGACTAACAAAGAAATTCCTGTTTATGTATCAGATTATGTATTGATGACTTATGGAACAGGTGCTATTATGGCAGTTCCAGCGCACGATGACAGAGACTACGAATTCGCTAAAAAATTCAACATTGAAATGATCCCTGTAATTGAAGGATCTGACATAGAAAATTCTGCGTTCACTGAAACGAATGAAGGAAATCTTATTAATTCTGAGTTTTTAAATGGGTTGAGTGTAGATGAAGCAAAAGAAAAAATGTATGAATACATTGAAGAAAAAGAAATAGGTCACAAGAAAACAAACTACAAATTGAGAGACTGGGTATTTTCTAGACAAAGATATTGGGGAGAACCAATTCCATTGGTTTACTGTGAACATTGTGGATGGGTTCCTTTGGAAGAAAAAGATTTACCATTAGCATTGCCTAAGGTCGATAATTATGAACCAACAGATAATGGAGAATCACCACTATCAAATATAGATGAATTTGTTCACACAAAATGTCCAAAATGCGGTAGAGATGCTGTAAGAGAAACTGATACTATGCCACAATGGGCAGGATCTTCTTGGTATTATTTGAGATATACTGATCCTCATAATGATGAAGCGATAGCAAGTAAAGAAAACTTAGACTATTATGTTCCAGTTGACTGGTATAACGGTGGGATGGAACACACTACACTTCACTTATTGTATTCAAGATTTTGGCACAAGTTCTTGTATGATATTGGAGTAGTTCCTACAAAAGAACCATATATGAAGAGGACTAGCCATGGAATGATTTTAGGTGACAACAACGAAAAAATGAGTAAGTCTCGTGGTAATGTTGTAAACCCAGATGATATCGTCAGAGATTTTGGTGCAGATACTTTGAGATGTTATGAAATGTTCATTGGAGATTTTGAAAAATCAGCTCCTTGGTCTGAAAATGGAGTTAAAGGTTGTAGAAAATTCTTAGATAAAGTATGGAGAACACAAGAATTAGTAGATGAAGATTCTAATTTTGAAAAAATGGAAACTTTAACGCATCAAACTATTAAAAAAGTAAGTGAAGATTATGAAAATTTAAAATTTAATACAGCAATCGCTCAACTTATGACATTATTGAATGAATTCAACAACTTAGATAAAATTTCTAAAGAACAATATAAGATATTCTTGATATTATTAAATCCTGTTTGCCCTCATATAACAGAAGAAATTTGGCAAAGAATGGGATATGAAGGATATGTTCACGAAGCTAGTTGGCCAGAATATGATGAATCAAAGACGATATTAGATGTAATAGAACTTCCTATACAAGTAAATGGTAAGCTTAGAACAACTGTAGAGATAGGTAGAGATGCTTCTGAAGATGAAGTTTTTGAAAAAGCTATCAAGGATGATGTTGTAGCAAAATATCTTGAAAACAAAAATGTTATTAAGAAAATTTATGTAAAAGGTAGAATTTTTAATATAATTGTTAAATAATTTTGGTAATAGTAGATTGAGTTTTCTTAATCTACTATTATTATTGCAATAGGATATTTACACAACTATTTTACTATGATAAAATTTATCATAAATAGGAGGGCTTATGAGATTATCTACTAGAGGAAGATACGGGCTTGCGGCTATGATATATTTAGGCAAAAAATATGGAGATAATCCTGTTAGTTTAAATGAAATATCTAAAGCCACAGGACTTAGTAATAATTATTTAGAACAACTTATACGAGAATTGAAAAAACAAGATTTGGTGATTTCAGTTAGAGGTGTGCAAGGTGGTTATTTATTGAAAAAATCTCCAAAAGAAATTTCAGTAGCTGAAATTTTGGAGTGTTTAGAAGAGTTTTTTGGAGTGACAGAATGCTCTGTAGTTCCAGGACTTTGTTCAAGAGAAGACACTTGTCCATCTAGGCTTATTTGGACTCAAATGCATGATGATATGATTAACAGTATAAAAAACGTGAGTTTGCAAGATTTAATTAGCAAAGAGAAATAGATATGCTTATTAATTCTGAATTTTTGCGAAATGCATTAATATTTATAACTATTATTTTCATGGTTTTTGGAACTTATTTTCTGATTACTGTGGGAAATAGTAAAGTAGACGAAAAATACAAAATTGTATTTAATTTTCATAAAATAAAAAAGACTACAATACTAATACTTATATTGCTGGGAATTGCAGCTTTATTTTCAAAATATCCAATTATATATCATACAATTAATACTTTATTGATAGGAATAGTGCTTTCATATATTATAAATCCTTTGGTAAAATATATTGAAAAAAAAGGAGTTAAAAGATCAATAGCTATTTTAATCATTTACGTTATAGTAATCCTCTTGATTATTTTATTGGGGATGATTGTCGTTCCACAAACTATACAACAAATTAAAAAAATGATAATAAGCTTACCTGGCTTTATGTCGGATATTTCTGTGAAACTAAATGCTATCAACAATAAAATATTTAAAGAATATCCTAACATTAGCAAAATTATGTCCAATGCAATGCAAACAATTAACCAAAAGCTTGGAACTATCCAAACTTCTATACTGGACAAATTATCCCAAACTGGAGATGTTACGGGAAATATATTCAGCAATTTACTCAGAATTGTTTTAGTTCCAGTTGTAAGTTTTTATATGTTATTAGATAAAGAAAAGTGCATTGACTTTATAATGGGATTCATACCAAATGAAAATAAAGATAAATTTTTGAGTATTTGTTCTGATATGGATAAAGCTTACAGTGAATTCATTCGTGGTAGATTAATTATGGCAATTTTCGTTGGAGTATTGACTGCAATTGCCTTAATCATTATGAAAGTCGATTTTGCGATAATAATTGGAATACTTACTATGGTTGGCGATATTATTCCATACATTGGTCCTTTTATAGCGGTTACTCCAGCCTTTATCTTGGCTTTTTTGGACAGCCCTTTAAAAGCGGTGGTTGTAGTAATTGTATTTGTTTCTATTCAATGGGTTGAAAATAATATTCTTGCTCCTAAATTATTAGGTTCAAAAATTGGCATTAATCCATTGTTAGTAATTGTTAGTTTGATTATAGGTGGAGGAATGTTTGGAGTTGTAGGTATGATACTTTCAGTTCCATTCGTTGCTACAGTTAAAATATTATATTTACATTTTAAGGATAAAATTAAAATGTTTTTTAAAAATTAGTGAGGTTATAATGAAAGATTATGGTTTAAATGAAATTAGAAAAAAATTCTTAGATTATTTTGGGGAAAGGGGACATCTTGTTATTAAATCATTTCCTCTTATACCACAAGATGATAAAAGTCTTCTACTTATAAATGCTGGTATGGCTCCTTTGAAGAAGTATTTTACAGGTGAGAAAAAACTAAAAAAAGACAGAGCAACATCTTCACAAAGATGTATCAGAACAGCTGATATTGACGAAGTAGGAAAGACTCAAAGACATGGTACTTTCTTTGAAATGCTTGGTAATTTCTCTTTTGGAGATTATTTCAAAAAAGAAGCTATTACATGGGCTTGGGACTTCTTGACAAATGAATTAGAAGTACCAAAAGATATATTGTGGATAACTGTATATGAAGAAGACGAAGAAGCTTACAATATTTGGGTAAATGATGTAGGAGTTAGTCCAGAAAGAGTTGTTAAATTAGGAAAAGCTGACAACTTCTGGGAACTAGATCAAGGACCTTGTGGACCATGTTCTGAAATTCACGTAGATAGAGGATTTGAATTTGACCCTAGAGAAGATGCAAAACCAGGTGATGAGGGCGAAAGATTCTTGGAAGTATGGAATTTGGTATTCACACAATTCAACAAAACTGCTGATGGAAAATACGAAAGAATTGCTCATCCAAATATAGATACTGGTATGGGTCTTGAAAGAATTACAATGGTTTTGGAAAATGCTGATAATATTTTTGAAATTGGACTTGTAAAGGATATAATCAAAACTATTGAAGAAATTTCAGGCGTAAAATACAAGGAAAATCATCAAAATGATGTATCAATCAGAATTATTGCTGACCACGTACGTGCTATGACATTTTTGATTTATGATGGTGTAATTCCAAGTAATGAGCAAAGAGGATATGTACTAAGAAGACTTATAAGAAGAGCTTGTAGACACGGAAAATTATTGGGAATAAACGATAGTTTTATAGAAAAAGTTATAGATTCTTGCATTAAAGTTTATGAATCTGGATATCCTGAATTAAAAGAAGAAAGAGATAGAATTGTAAAAATAGCTTATGCTGAAGAAAAGAAATTCCAAGAAACTTTGGATTTAGGTTTGAGTATTTTGGATTCTATGCTAAAAGAAACTGAATCAGATGTGTTTAGTGGAGAAAATGCATTTAAATTATATGACACTTATGGATTCCCTATAGATTTAACTAAGGAATTGGTTGGTGAAGTCAACAAAACTGTAGATGAAGATGAATTCAAAAAGTTAATGGAAGAACAAAAACAAAGAGCTAGAGGATCAAGAAATGAATCTAACATGGGTTGGTCTTCTGACAAAAAATATGGCGAAGGACTTCCTGAAACAAAATTTGATGGATATGATTCCTTAAAAGATGAAAGTGAAGTTATCGAAATCTACGGTGAAAATGATAATAATTTAAATGCTGAAGATATGGGTATAATAGTATTAGACCGTACAACTTTCTATGGAGAAGGTGGAGGTCAAGTAGGTGATAAGGGAATTATCTATAATGATAATTTCAAAGCTGAAGTTTACGACACGAAAAAAACTGGAAAGAAAGTATTCTTGCATTACGTAAAAGTTATCGAAGGAAGCTTAAATGTAGGCGATAAAGTTACAATCGAAGTAGATGAACTTAATAGAAGAGATATTATGAAAAATCACTCTGCTACACACTTATTGCATCAAGCATTAAAGGATGTTGTAGGAGATCACGTTAATCAAGCAGGTTCTTATGTTGATGGAGAAAGATTAAGATTTGATATTACACATTTTGAAGCAGTTACTAAAGAACAATTAGAAAAAGTTGAACAAATTGTCAATGAAAAAATAGCTTTAGGTATTCCTGTAAAAATTGATGAAATGTCATTAGAACAATCTCAATCAATTGGAGCTAGAGGTCTTTTCGAAGATAAGTATCAAGATGTTGTAAGGGTTGTTCAAATGGGAGATTATTCTAAAGAATTATGTGGAGGAACTCACGTTAAGACAACAAGTGACATTCAAATGTTGAAAATACTTTCTGAATCAAGTGTAGCTGCAGGTGTCAGAAGAATTGAAGCAATTACTGGTCGCGCAGTATACAAATATTTAAAAGATAGAGATAGTTTGATTGATATTGTTAAGCATTCGTTAAAGGCAACTAATGAAGATGAAATCACAAGAAGAATTGAAATGAACACTGAAGAAATTAAAGAATTGAAGAAAAAACTTAAAGATATAACAAATAAGGATTTATCTTCAAATATTGATTCAGTTATTGAGGATGCTGTAGACATTGACGGCACAAAAGTTTGTATATTTGAGTTAAGTGGGTTGGACAATAATTCTTTTAGAGATTTTGGAGAAAATATTAAATCAAAATTAGAAGATGGTGTTGTAATACTAGCTAATTCAGATGAATCAAAAGTATCATTTATAACTTTAGTTACGGACTTAGCAGTTAAGAAAGGTGTATTTGCTGGGGACATTGTAAGAGAAGTTGCCAAAGTATGCGGTGGAAATGGCGGCGGACGTAAAGATTTTGCACAAGCTGGTGCAAAAGATAACTCTAAAGTTGATGAAGCACTACAAAAGGGAATTGAAACAGTAAGATCAAAAATTAATGCTTAAAGGAGGCAAAAAATGGAAGGTAAGGATTTAAACCATACGGTTAGATTTGAAGCATCAAAACTTGAACAGAAATCAATAAAGGAAACTTTGAAGAAAGTTTACCAAGCTTTAGAGGAAAAAGGATATGATCCTAAAAATCAAATTATTGGATATATATTATCAGGTGATCCTACTTACATTACAAGCTTTAATAATGCGAGAAATTTGATTAGACAAATAGATCGAGATGATTTATTGGGAGAAATGTTAGAAGTTTATTTGAACGAAATAGATAAATAAAGGATAATGTAGAGCTGTTACTTGTAACAGCTCTCAAAATATGTAAATAATTATGGAAAGATATATTGGACTTGATGTGGGAGATAGAACTATTGGTATCGCCATAAGTGATCCATTCTTATTGACTGCCCAATCTTTGATGACTATTAATAGAAAAAGCAAGATTGAAGACATAGAAATCATAAATGATATAATTAAAGAAAAGGAAGTCAGTAAAATTATAGTAGGTCTACCTAAAAATATGAATAATACTATTGGCCCTCAAGCAAAAAAAGTTAAAACATTTGTAAAAGAACTAAGAAAACACACTGATCTAGATATTGAATATGTTGACGAGAGACTAACAACTGTTAGTGCTACAAGAGTTCTGATAGAACAAAATGTCTCAAGAAAAAAAAGGAAAGATGTAATTGATAGTGTTGCAGCTACTTATATTCTGCAAACTTATTTGGATATGGGAAGATAATTATGGAAACTATAAAATTATACGATGAAAACAACAATGAAAAAGAATTTAAAATAATCAATACATTTGGTATGGACGATGATAATTATTGCGTATTAGAAGATGTATCAAATGGTGAGAATGTTATTTTGAAATATATTGAAAATGATGAACAAGTTGAATTTATTGGATTAGAAAATGAACAAGAATTAAACGATGCTATCGAAATATACGAAGATCTAATGAATTCACAAAAGGAGCAATAATGAACATAGAAACATTGAAAACTAGGCTAATCAATGCCGGATACAAAGTTACTAAGCAAAGAGAAGTAATTTTTGAAGCATTGTTAGAAAATATGGATTCACACCTATCTCCGGAAGAATTGAACGAAATAGTAAGCAAAAAAGATCCGGAAATTGGTATAGCTACGGTTTATAGAACTTTATTAATTTTTGAAGAACTTAACTTGGTTTACAAGTTAGATTTTGATGATAAAAGATATAGATATGAATTGGTTGATGAGGATGAAGACCACCATCATCACCATATAATATGCACAAATTGTGGTAAAGTTGACGAAGTAAAATACGATTTATTGGAAGATATCGAAAAGCAAATCAGCAAAGATTACAACTTCGATATCCAAAATCACGATTTAAAGTTTTATGGAATATGTTCTGATTGCCAAGAAAAAATTAAAAATGAGGAGAAATAAATGGCAAAAAAGAATATTGATAAATTAAAAGTTATTCCACTAGGAGGACTTAACGAAATAGGAAAGAACATGACAGTAATTGAATACAAAGATGATATTATTGTTGTGGATTGTGGAATGACATTTCCAGATGAAGAAATGTTGGGAGTTGATATAGTAATCCCAGATATTTCTTATCTAGAAAAAAACAAGGAAAAAATCAGAGGCATTGTAATTACTCACGGTCACGAAGATCATATCGGGGCAATTCCTTATGTATTAAAAAAATTAGACGTTCCTGTTTATGGTACAAAACTTACAATGGGACTTTTAGAAAACAAAATATTGGAGCACAAGTTAAGTTTGAAGTCACTTCACACAGTTGATTATAAGAAATCAATAAAACTTGGAGCATTTAGCGTAGAATTTGTAAAAGTATGTCACTCAATTCCTGATGCTGCAAGTTTATCTATAACAACTCCTGTGGGAGTTTTGTTCTTTACTGGTGATTTTAAAATTGACTACACTCCAATTGATAACAATAGAATGGATTTTGGTAGAATTGCTGCCATTGGAAACAAGGGTGTCCTTGCACTTTTTGCTGATAGTACAAATGTTGAAAGACAAGGCTATACTTTAAGCGAAAAAAGCGTTGGAAAAACATTTATAAATTTATTTGATGATGCACCTGCTAGAATAATTGTAGCTACTTTTGCGTCTAATGTTCACAGAATTCAACAAGTTATTTCAGCAGCTGAACATTTCAATAAGAGAGTGGCGCTTTCGGGCAGATCAATGATCAACACTGTTAATGTAGCTCGTGAGTTGGGATACATTAAAGTTAATGAAAAAACTATTATTGATATAAATGATATCAATAGGTACCGTCCAAACGAAATAGTTCTTCTAACAACTGGTTCTCAAGGGGAGCCTATGAGTGCAATGACAAGAATGGCTAATGGAACTCATAGAAAAGTCCATTTGGATCCAACAGATACTGTTATTTTATCTGCAACACCAATTCCAGGAAATGATAATCAAGTTAGCTCAGTTATCAATAAATTAATGGAAATGGGAGTAAAAGTTATTTATTCTTCATTGGCTGATGTGCACGTAAGTGGACACGCTTGTCAAGAAGAATTAAAGTTGATGCATTCGTTAGTTAGACCTAAATTTTTCGTTCCACTTCATGGTGAAATGAGACATTTGAAATGTCATGCGAATTTAGCACTTGATCTTGGAATGAAAGAAAAAGATATAGTTATCGCTGATAATGGTAATACTATAGAATTTACAAGAAAAAGTATTAACCTTGTTGACACTAAATTTGCAAGTAATATTTTAGTAGATGGACTTGGAGTAGGCGATGTAGGAAATGTTGTATTACGAGATAGAAGACATTTATCAGAAGATGGACTAATAGTTGTAGTAATTACTTTAGATGCTAGAAATAAAGAAGTTATAGCTGGTCCTGACATCATTTCAAGAGGATTTGTATATGTTAAAGAAAATAATGATTTAATGGAAGATTGCAAATCTGTTGTCCAAAAAGTCCTAGATGAATGTTATACAAAAAATATATATGACTGGTCTACTCTTAAACACAATATAAGAGAAACACTAAAGAAATTCTTGTATCAAGAAATTAAGAGAAATCCAATGATATTGCCAGTAATAATGGAGGTATAATATGGAATATAAGAAAAAAGCTGAAGAATTAGCACAAATGTTGAACAATTCTCAAGAGTTTCAAGAGCTTAAAAAACTTCATAAAGAAGTTTATAAGAAGAATGAAACTAACAAAAATATGATAGATGATTTTAAAAAGCATCTTTTTGAGTATCAATTAAAAATTCAACAAACAGGAAAAGAAAATCCTGAAGATGTACAAAAACTTCAAAACTTACAAAATATTATCATGACAAATCACGATATAGCAGCTTATTTACAAGCAGATGCAAGATTTTCTATGATTTTGAAAGATGTCTACGATGCATTAGAAGGTGGCATAAAATTAGAAGATGAATAGCATTGTAAATGAACAACTACAAGATTATTTAAGACAACTATCAAAAAGTAACGATGAAACTATTTTAGAACTAGAAGAATTTGCTAAGAACAATCATATACCGATAGTTGAACCAGAAGTTAGACAGCTATTAAAGATGATTTTGCTGATGGAACAACCCAAATCTATTTTAGAAATAGGGACAGCTATTGGTTACAGCTCGATTATTATGAAAAAAACATGTCCTGATGCAAAAATTACTACAGTCGAAAATTATGAAAAAAATGCAAATTTTGCCAGAAAAAACTTCAAAAAGTACGGTTATGATGATATCGAATTGATATTTGGTGACGGATATGAAGTTATGAAAAATATGAATACAAAATTTGATTTGATATTTATCGATGCCGCGAAAGGACAATATATAAAATATTTTGAAGAAGCAGTTCGATTATCTAACAAAAATTCCGTTATTGTATGCGACAATGTTTTGTTCAGAGGGATGGTATGCGAAAAAGAATTCTATGAACACAGACACAGAAAGATAACAATCGTTAAGAGATTAAGAGAATTTTTGGAAATTATTTCTGATAGTTCAAAATATGATACAACTATAATTCCAATTGATGATGGAATGAGCATAACTAAATTAAAATAGCATTAGTCGGGAGTCTATGATTTCCGACTATTTTTGAGGAGATTAAATGAAAAAAGTTGAATTATTAGCACCAGCAGGTGATTTAGATAAATTAAAAACAGCCATTGATTATGGCGCAGATGCAGTGTATATGGCAGGCCCTGACTATGGTTTGAGAACTGCATCTAAAAATTTCACATTAGATGATATGAAAGAAGCAGTGGAATACGCTCATAGCAGGGGCAAGAAAATATATATAACAATGAATATATTAGCCCACAATGATGATTTGGAAGGCATTGAAGAATATATTCAAAGCCTAATCGATATACATGTAGATGCTTTGATTGTTTCTGATCCTGGAATTTATTCTATTATTAGAAGTATTAATCAAGATATTGAAGTTCACATGTCAACACAAGCATCTGTGACAAATTTTAGAACAGTAAAATATTGGATGGATCAAGGAATCAAAAGAATTGTGTTAGCTCGTGAATTATCTTTGAAAGAAATTCAAGACATCAAGAAAAACATTCCTGATTCTGAATTAGAATGTTTTGTACACGGAGCTATGTGTATGTCTTATTCAGGAAGATGTTTATTGAGTAACTACATGACAGGAAGAGATGCTAACAGAGGGGACTGTGCACAAGCTTGTAGATGGAAGTACAGACTTGTTGAAGAAAAAAGACCTGGAGAATATTTTCCAATCGAAGAAGATGAAAAAGGAACTTTTATTTTCAATTCAAAAGATTTGTGTATGATTGAACACTTAGATAAATTAATTTCAGCAGGAATTGATAGTTTGAAAATAGAAGGTAGAGTAAAGAGTCAATATTATGTAGCTACGGTAGTTAGAAGCTATAGAATCGCCATTGACAAGTATTATAATAATGAATTTAATGAACAAACAGCGAAGAGACTTTTAGAAGAGATTAAAAAAGTTTCTTATAGAGATTTTACTACAGGATTTTTTGAAAAAAAACCTGATGAAAATGACCAATTGTACGAATCATCTTCTTATATTAGAAAATATGATTTTGTAGGGTTATTATTAGATTATGATGAAGAAAGTAAAATTGCTACTTTTGAACAAAGAAATAGAGTTTTCGAAGGGGACGAAGTAGAGATTTTTGGTCCAGAAGACGGGTTTATTACAACAAAGCTTGAAAAAATGTATGACGAAAAAATGAATGAAATTGAAGTGGCAAATAAGGCTCAACAAATTTTTAAAATTAAGATTGATCAAAAACTTCAACCGAATTCTATGATGAGAAAAAAGAGCGATAATTAATTTTGGAATGTAAATTATACTATGATATAATCAGATTATGAAAACGAAAAAACTTAACAAAAAAGAAATTTTTATAATAATTATTTCTGTTTTATTATTAGTATTTATTGTTCACAATTTATTAGGTTTTTTATTCAAACGAAACCTATATCTTGTGAACGATATTTCCAAAATAAAAAACGAAATAAATGTAAATGCTCTTGTTCTAAAAGATGAGTACATTTATTTAAATGATGTGGATACGAAAGCAGCTGAAAATGTCAAATATCCTGTGGGATCTAATGTAATAAACGTACCGAAAGACATCAACTTACAAATGAGTACGAAATATATAGATGATAAATTGAACGATTTGGAAATAAATCACAGCGATAAGACTACAAGTAAATTTGAGATAAAAGATACAGATATTGAAACACTATCGAATTCTATAAGAAATAGAAACTTTGATGATAAGTTTTTGTCTGAATATGATAAGAAAAAGAATATCACAGAAGAAGAGTATTTTCATTCTAAAAAAGAATTAGAGATATTGAAACAAGTTTTAAACTCAAAATCATCTACTGTTAAGACCACAGTTAGTGGAGTGTTAAAAAACAATATTGATAACTATGAAAACTTTGTAGGATATAACTCTTCAAGTATTCTAGGTAATGATTTTTATTTAAGAGATATTGATGACAATTATACTACTCAAGGTTTATCAGTTGTTGATAGTATGAATTTATCGTTGGTATTTGATGTGGAAAGTTCTAAGTTGAATAGAAATTTGAAAAATAACGACGAAATTGAAATCAATGTTGACAAAAACGATTATTCAGCTCATATAAAAGACATAAAAGTAAATGGGAATATCATTACAATAGTATGCGATATGAGTGATGGTATTAATGATTTAATGAATAAAAGATTTGTGCCTATAACTGTGATTGATAAAAAAACAAAAGTATTCAAAATACCTAAAAAATCAATTATTACGAAAGATTCTACACAAGGCGTTTACATCAAAAAAGAAACAGGAATTATCAAATTTGTAGCTGTAAAAGTTTTAAAAACTGACGATAAATTTGCCTACGTTTCAACGGGCACTGATGGACAGATTGATGTTAATAACAGAAAAGTAAAAACTTTGGAGCTATACGATTATATTGTCAAAAATCCAAAGTTTGTTAAAGAGGGGGAACTTTTAAAATAATGAGTATAAAAGACAATCTAAATGAAGTTAATGAAAATTTGAAAAAATTTGCATCTCATGGAGAAACACCACATCTTATTGCGGTTACAAAAACTGTGGACATTGACAGAATTAAAGAAGCTATTGAATGTGGAGTAACTGATATTGGCGAAAACAAGCCCCAAGAAATGAGCTGGAAATATGATGAATTAAAAGATTGTGTTAATTATCATATGATTGGTCACTTGCAATCTAATAAAGTAAAAGATGTTGTAGGAAAAGCTTGTTTGATTCATTCATTAGATAGAATGAGTGTTTTAAAAGAAATAGAAAAAAGAGCTCGTGCAATTAATAAACCACAAGATTGCTTGATTCAATTAAATGTTGCTGAAGAAGAGCAAAAATCTGGTTTATATCTTGATGATTTGGATTCTTTTATTGAAGAAATAGAAAAAACAGAGTTTGTAAAAGTAAAAGGATTGATGAGCATTGCTCCATTTGCAGAAGATCCAGAAGAAATTAGATGGGTTTTCAAGAAAATGAGAGAAATTTATGATAAAATAAAAAATACAGAATACAAAAATATAGAAATGAAATACTTATCAATGGGAATGAGCCACGACTACAAAGTGGCGCTTGAAGAAGGATCCAATATGGTAAGAGTTGGAAGCTTTATTTTTGGTAAAAGAAATTACAATTAGGAGGACATTATGTCATTTATGAATTCATTTAAAAAATTAGTAGGGGTAGAAGACGATTACGACGAATATTACGATGATGAATACTACTATGATGACTCAGATCATGTTGAAGCTGAATCAAACGATTATGAACCAAAACAAAATTACGAAACAAAAAACAATATAGTAAGCATGAATAATTCTACAACTAAACCTGTGGAATCAAAACCTTTAAATAGAGTTAAAATCAATATTCACGAACCTATCAGTTTTGATGATGCACCAAAAGTTATTGATGTTATATTAAAAAACGAAGTTGCTGTATTAAATATTGAAATGCTTGAAAAAGACGTAAAACAAAGAATATTTGATTTTGTTAGTGGTGCTATTTATTCACTTGATGGTAAAATGCAAAAAGTAACTAAAGATATTTTTGTTTTAGTTCCAAAAGGAGTAGAAATAGACGGCAAGATTAAGGATCAAATCACAAAAAATAATGGATTTTTCCAATTATGATAAATGGATTTAGTATCGTTAATTTTTTCTTAACCATTTTGAAGCTAATAGAATGGTCGATATTTATTAGAGTTATATTGTCTTTTGTTCACATATCCAGAGACAATGCCTTAGTCGATTCGATTTATTTGATTACTGATTATATAATGTATCCTGCGAAAAGATTTTTAAATATGTTTGGACTTGATAGAGGCATTATAGACTGGTCTCCATTAATCACATTGATATTTCTTCAAATTATTGGATCGTTAATAGTAGGATTGGTTTAAAATGAGTTATGAATTAAATTACATTCAAGATATAGAAATTAAAAAGACTATCGATAGATTTATTGATAGTCTTATTTCAGTTAAAAGGACAAAAACTATTTATGCAACTGATTTTATGAATCCAAAAGAAATAGAGTATGCTACATCAATATTGAACGCAGAGACTGATGTAGGATATATGGTTACAAATTGTCCTGTAAATTGTGAAAATAAGATTATTATAATGTGGGATAGATATTGCTACTCGGAAGAATATATCAATATGTTCGATTACATTGGTCTTTTGGAAATACAGACTGATCAGGAAATAACACATAGAGATATTTTAGGGGCTGTATTGAATTTAGGAATTAATCGTGAGAAAATTGGAGATATTTTTACACATAATAAAAGATTTTATCTTTGCGCTACAAATACGATGATTAAATTTTTGAATTTGAATTTAACGAAGATAAAAAAGTTCAATATTTCGACATCAATTATTGAAGGAAATATAGAAAAAGATGAAGAAATGTTTAAATCATTTACAGGAATTATTAATTCAGAAAGATTGGATTGCTTGGTTTCTGAGATGGCAAATATTTCCAGGAAAGATGCTCAGATTATGATAAAAAACAAGAAAATCAAGCTTAATTATGAAGTAATATCCAATACAAGCAAATCAGTTGAAGAAAATTCTCTTGTTTCAATAAGAGGATATGGTCGATACAGGCTTATAGAATATTTGGGAAGCACAAAAAAAGACAAATTGAGAATAAAATATATTAAATACATTTAGGAGTAAAAATGGTTACTATTTTAATGATGATTTTGGTAATTGGCTTGGATCATTTAACAAAATATATGGCAATTTCTCTAAAAGAAGGAGATATTATCATTTTTGATAAATTTTTGAAGCTTACTTACCTTGAGAATAGAGGAGCGGCTTTTGGAATTCTAGAAAATAAGAAAATTATTTTAATGATAATTACATTATTAATAATTGGATTTGTAATCGTATATATTTTTAAGAATTACAAAAGCTTGGTTAGTTTTGAAAAAGTAATATACGGGCTATTACTTGGAGGTGCATTGGGAAATCTTATCGACAGAATTTTCAGAGGTTATGTCATCGATTTTATTTCTGTAAGATTACCTTTTAATTACGATTTTCCAGTATTTAATGTTGCAGATATAGCTGTTGTAGTATCTTGTATTTTACTTGTGATATTTAGCTTAAAAGGACAGAAATAATGAGTGTTAGTATAGGAAATAGTTGGGATGATTTATTAAAAGATGAATGGGACAAGGATTATTATAAAAAAATAAGAGAAGTTTTGATACACGATTATCAAAATTACAGAGTATATCCTGATATGAATTATATTTTTGAAGCGTTGAAATTAGTTCCATTTGAAGATTGTAAGGTTGTGATTTTAGGTCAAGATCCATATCACAATCCTAATCAAGCACATGGACTTAGTTTTTCGGTAAAGCCAAATGTAAAAACACCTCCTTCATTGATCAATATTTACAAGGAATTGCAAAATGAATTTGGATATCCTATTCCAAACAATGGATATTTGATGAAATGGGCAAAGCAAGGAGTTTTGTTATTAAATACTTCACTTACAGTAATCGAAAACAAACCAAATTCTCATTCCAAAATTGGTTGGCAAATTTTAACTGATAAAATTATCGAATTATTAGGAAATTCTGATAGACCGATAGTATTTATATTGTGGGGAAACAACGCTAGAATGAAAAAAGATTTAATTAAAAGCAAGAATGCTCTTATATTAGAATCACCACATCCTTCTCCTTTTTCTGCAAATAGGGGATTTTTCGGTTGCAATCATTTTATAAAAACTAACGATTATTTGAAGGATAACGGGCTTGAACCTATTGATTGGAAGATAGAAAATATATGATGCACGAATTTTTAATAGATGATTCTAATCAAAACTCAAGATTGGATGTTTTTTTGGCTAATGAAGTTGAATTATCCAGAAGTGAAATTCAAAAACTTATCGATGAAAAAAAAGTACTGGTAAATGAAAAATTTCAGAAAAAAAACTACAAGTTAAATCTTTACGATAAGATTAAATTGGAGTATGAAAAGCCAGACAAAACTATAAAACCGCAAAAATACGATTTGGATGTTGTATATGAAGACGATTATCTTGCGATTATAAATAAAGACAAAAATATAATAGTTCACCCGACAGAGACTATATATTCTGATACATTGGTAAATTATTTGATGTATAATTTTGAAAATTTGAGTGATGTTGACGGAGACTACAGAAGAGGAATTGTTCACAGATTAGACAAAGATACTACCGGACTAATAATTATTGCAAAAGACAACGATACACATCTAAAATTAAAGAAGATTATTAAAAATCACGAAATTACAAAAACTTATTTGTGTATTGTTCATGGAAAAATCGATGAATGTGGAACAGTTGAAGAATATATGACTAGAAATCCAAAAGATAGAAAGAAGATGATGATTTCTGACGAAGGAAAATTGTCTATTTCTAATTATGAAAGACTTGATTATAATGACGATTATTCCCTTGTAAAAGTCCAAATCAAAACGGGCAGAACTCACCAAATTAGGGTTCATATGAATTATATTCATCATCCGATTTTAGGTGACAAATTATATGGATTGAAAAAAGAAAAAATACTTTTCGACAGTCAAGTTCTACACGCATACAATCTCCAATTTGTTCATCCTCATACTCATGAAAATATCAATGTAATTGGAAATTTGAAACAGGATTTTATCACAGCTATAAAAAAAACAAACCTAGATTACACAAAAATACCTTCTAAGTTATAACTTAGAAGGTTTATTTTTATACTTCTGATAGCTCTTCTCCCAAATCCTTGTTACTGAAATATATACTTAACATATTTGGTCCAGTGTGAGCGCCTATTACACACCCTAAAGGACATTTAACAATTTTCTTGAAATCAAAATCTTCTTTAATTTTTTCAATAAGGAGATCTGCTTCATCTTCATCTTCTCCGTAACAAACATAAAGAGTTTGATTTAAATTCACATTGTTGTTACATTTTTCAATCATTAAATTTTTCATTTTAATAAAAGTTTGCTTTTCGCCACGCGCTTTTTCTACAACATATAAGCTACCGTCATTTTTATCTACGCTCATTACAGGTCTTATGTTCAATAATGATCCCATTACCTTTTGAGTCTTAGATAATCTTCCACCTCTGTACAAATACTCTAAGTTAGTAACAGTAAAAATATGCTCTTGTGCGGAGATAATTTCATCCAATTTTTCGTTTAATTCTTCGAACGAATAATTTAATTCTACAAGCTTTAGTACTTTGTTAATGACAGAAGTTTCTCCGGAGCAGGCACAAAGAGAATCCTTAACTATTATTTTATAATCTTTGTTTTCTTCTAATAATGCATTCATTGCCATTGTAGCAGTTTGGAAGGTGCTAGTTAATCCACTTGATAGTGTAATGCATATAACATCATTTCCACTTTCTAATTCATTTTTAAATGATTCATAGTAGGTTTTATATGGAACTTGACTAGTTTTGAAAACTTCTCCATTTTTCATTCTAGAAAACATATCTGAAGAATTAATTGTTTGACCTTCTATGTATTCTTTATCAGAACTAATAACTGGCATATTCAGTATTATTAAATTTTCATTTTTATTAGAATCTGTTATTTGACAAGCAGAATCTGTGATTATTTTTATAGACATTCTTACCTCCAGATAAGTATTGTTTTTTTATTGGTGCTGTTGAGAGGGATCGAACCTCCGACCTATTGATTACGAATCAATTGCTCTACCAACTGAGCCACAACAGCATATACATTTATTATAAGCTTTAGAGTGCAATAATTCAAGATTATTATAATAATGAAAATCAATAGGAAATTTGTAAAAATTATGATAAAATACTAGTCATATTCTAGGAGGCAGAATGAAAAACAAGAAACTAATAAAAAAAAGAGTTGGAATATTCTTGCTTATGTTGGTATTTTGTGCCTGTCTAATAATTAATTATTCTGAAAATTATTTTTCTTTTTCTAACAAAATCACTTATCAAAGAAGTGAATTGGAAGATAGTGAGTTGAAAACACTAAACAAAATAGAAAAAGATTTGGCTGAATTTAAAAGAGTAGGCGCTTTAAAAATTACAGAAGATAATATGTTTTATCCAACTCACAAATCTCAAATATCTGAACGAATGTTAGAGGTTGCATTAGAAGGCACTGATTTAAAGGGCAATGCGCATTCATTTATTAAAGTAGAAAAGAAATACGGTGTGAACGCCTTGTATTTATTAGCTATAGCAAATCATGAATCTGATTTTGGACAAAGCAGAATAGCAAAGGACAAGAATAATTTGTTTGGATTCAATGCTGTTGACTCTGATCCTTACAACGGAGCAAGTCAATATGATTCACTTGATGAAGGAATTCAAGATATAGGCAAAAAAATCAAAATATTGTATCTTAGCGACAATGGGAAGTATTTTAAAGGGTACAATTCTTACGCTATGAACAAAAATTATGCTAGTGATAAGAATTGGGGAGAAAAAGTCAATAATCACATGATACTAATAGCCGAAAAGATTTTATCAAGCTATAAATAATAAAAAGTGAGAGGAAAACATGAAGAAATTTTTAGTAGGATTATTAATACTAATATCCTTAACAAGCTGTGACACAATTATTCAAACAGAAAATCAAAATAATTTATACGAAGTAGTCAGAGTTGTTGATGGAGACACTGTTATATTAAATATAGACGGACAGAGGACAAGAGTAAGGCTTATAGGAATTGATACACCAGAAAGTGTAGCGGAAGATAAAAGTCGCAATGTTAAAGAAGGTAAAATTGCAAGTGAATATACAAAAAACTTGCTTGAAAACAAAAAAGTCAGAGTAGAATTCGACGAAGAAAAACAGGATGTCTATGAAAGAAAACTTGGCTATTTGTTCTTAAATGATGAATTTATTAATGAAAAATTACTAAAAGAAGGAATGGCCAAATTATACACTAAGACAACCAATCAAAAATACTCTGAACGATTAAAAAAAGCCGAACAATATGCAAGGGAGAATAAAAAAGGCTTCTGGAAAGATTTTTATGTAAATGATCCAAATTTATATATAAAATACACCGATTCTAAAGGTAGAGGAATGATAAAAGGAAATATCAACAATAAAGGATTGAAAATATATCACATGCCTAATCAGAAAAGTTACAAAGATGTAAAAATCAATTTTAAAAAAGGTGAGAAATATTTCGTAACAGAAAAAGAAGCGCAAGACGAAGGTTTTTCAAAATCTTCAAAATAATACTTGCAAAATCAAAAACACGATGCTATAATAATAAAGTCAAGTTCACTTGAAATAAATTTTACAAATGCTTGACAATCATATCTTATTATGGTATACTTATAAAGTAGTCAATTGAGGCTATGGTGGATGTAGCCTAGTTGGTTAGGGCGTCAGTTTGTGGCACTGAAGATCGAGAGTTCGAATCTCTTCATCCACCCCATAAGCAGGAATGGCGGAATTGGCAGACGCGCTAGACTTAGGATCTAGTGTCTTTGACGTGGGGGTTCAAGTCCTCTTTCCTGCACCAAATTATATCGACTCAATTCAAATGATTAAATCATTGGAATTGAGTCTTTTTTGTTTGTGTATTTAATTTAATTGATTTCACATTTAATGATAAAACGTAACAAGAAACGTAACAATTTTTATTGGTATGATTTTAGTTTTTGTGTTTTGATTTCTCTAAGAAATTTTAGCTATTATTTAATAAAAAAACGAAAATAACCCAGGTAAAAATTTTTACCTGGGTTTTAAAATTTGCAAGAAAAAAAGATAGCTTTTAAAGCTATCTTGTATATGGTGCCGGAGGCGGGACTTGAACCCGCACGGTGTTGCCACCGCTGGATTTTGAGTCCAGTACGTCTGCCAATTCCATCACTCCGGCTGACTTTATAAGTATAGCATAAAGTAAAAACAATGTAAAGGAATTTTTGTGAAAATTTGAAATTAATTTATTAGTCTTTGAGATTTGGCTTATTTTGTTTAGTTTTTCTTAATAATTTTGTAGACTTTGAACGCTTGATTTTGTGCTATAATCAATGTGAACGGAGGATAACAATCTATGAAAAAAATTACAGTTTTTTTATTAGCTATTTTGATTTCATTATCATCAACTATAAGTTTTGCCGGAGAGATAGACACGAAGGTTGTTGATGAGAGATGGGGAAAGCCAACTTTTGTGTATGGTGAAAGCTTAGATAAATCTCAAATTAGAAAAACAAAAGGACTTTTGAATATTGAAGATGATGACAATATAAAGTCTGTTATGGTTACTTATAATGATTTATTGAAATACATCGGAGGGGACGATTCAAATCCTGGTAGTATGATTTCAAGCGTTTTGGTCAAAAAAGAAAACAAAAACAAAGGTATAAAAGTCAATATTACAACACCAAAAAACATTACATTAATTACTGAAAAACAATATGAAAATGCTGCAATTACAGCAGGCGTAAAAGACTGTACAATAATGGTAGCAGCAGTTCGACCGGTAACTGGAGAATCAGCGCTCACTGGTGTATTCAAAGCTTTTGAGTCAAATGGTGAAAAGCTTGACAGTGACAGAATAAAAGTTGCCCAAGAAGAACTAGAAGTTGTCAGTGATATTAATAAAGAAAACAAAGATAAAAGTGACTTTAATAGAGATAAATTAAATGATGTCATTGTTGTAATAAAAGATAATATTGCGAATATAAATATTAACAATAATGGCCAAGCTCCAACTCTTGAAGAAATTAAAAAGATTGTCAACGACGCAATCAAAGAGAATAATCTTGAAAATGTAATTACAGAAGATCAAAAACAAGAATTGGTTAATTTTTTCGAAAAATATTCTAATGTGAAATCTATTGATTCAAAAGATATTAAGGATGAATTGTCTAATATTTCTGGTAAAGTTATAGAAGGAGCTAAGGATATTTATAAAAAGGCAGAAGATGCTGGTATTATTGATAAGATAATTAACTTTTTCTCTTCAATCATAAAATCAATTGCAGATTCTTTTGATTCAAATAAATAACAAATTTAGAGGCTTTCGAGCCTCTTTTTTTAATATAGTGAAATATATGAAATAATATCAATGCAACTTGTAATCATTACAAAATATGGTATAATTAAATTGTAAATTAAATAGGAAAGGATGATTATTTATGTCATTAATTAAAAAACACGTTGAAGAATTTAAAGTTCCTGCATATCACAATGAAGAACTTACAGAAGTTTCTAGTGAAGATTTAAAAGGTCACTGGTCATTATTGTTCTTCTATCCAGGAGATTTTACATTTGTATGTCCTACTGAATTAGAAGACTTACAAAACCTATACTCAGAATTTAAAGAATTAAACTGTGAAATATATTCTATATCTACAGATTCAGAATTTGTTCACAAAGCATGGCATGATAAATCTGAAAAGATTAAAAAAATCGAATATCCAATGTTATCAGACAGAGCATTTGTTTTATCAAAACAATTTGGCGTTTTAAAAGAAGCTGACGGTCAAAGTCAAAGAGGAGCTTTCTTGATCAATCCTGATTTAGATGTTGTATTATACGAAGTATCTGCTGATGGAATTGGTAGAAACGCACACGAATTATTAAGAAAATTGCAAGCTGCACAATATGTAGACAAATACGGTGATCAAGTTTGTCCAGCAAACTGGGCACCTGGTCAAGACACTTTAAAACCAGGAATTGATCTAGTAGGTAACTTATAAATAGCAAAACTAGCTGTAAAATTACAGCTAGTTTTTTAAATTATTTTCAATTTCTATGATATCTTTTAAAAATTGGGATGAATCAACTTCAACGGAATTTCTAGTTTTGGGAGATAACAGTGTTAATTTATCCTTAGCCCTAGTCATAGCTACATAAAACATTCGTCTTTCTTCTTCAAATATATTTTCGTAATTCTTGTTGTTGGAGTCGATATTTGTAGGAAACTCGCCATCTATCAAATCTATAATGAATACTTCATCAAATTCCAAACCTTTTGCAGAGTGGACAGTTAATAAATTAAGATTACTAGTATGTTTTATCGAATCTTTTTGGATTGTTTTCAAATTTTCAATTTCATTAATAAAATCTTCGTAGCACTCACAATCTTTAAACAAATATTTATAAATTTCTATCAAAAGATCCAATGATATCTTTTGATTTTGGAGTAGAACACTGTCTTCAATATATGTTTTGTAATCAATATCATTCATAATGATATCAATTTTTTTGGAACCTTTTGCTCTTTTTATTCCTGAAAAAAATGATTTTAAGTCCATAAACCTGTCTACATAATATCTGCTTAGAGTTGAATCATCCAAAAGACGATCTAAAATAGGCATTGATTCATCATAGGTTTCCAGTTGATTTATGGAAGTTTTTTTGATATAGCTGTTTAATTTGTAATAAATATCCCTAAAAAGTCCAACAGACGTTTTGTTTTCAGAAAATGCAATCATTTTTAAAATATCATTGAGCACAAAATGATTGTAAAAATCATCTTTTTGATATCTAGAGTGGAAATCAATATCTTGATCGTGTAAATACTTACTCAAGGCAATAGAGGAAATATTTTTTCTGTACAAAATTGCCGTCTTTTTTTCAGGATTTATATTGTTTTTTAGATAAGAAAACATCGACAAAAAGTTTTGTGGAAATTTTATAATTATTTTTCTGTCTGATGATTTTGTGGAAGTAACATCCTTATTGTATCGATTTTTATTTTGCTTGATAAACAAGTTACTAGCATTAACTATTTTGTCGCTGCATCTGAAATTTTGATCAATATAATAAATACTAGCATCTGGGAAAATTTTACTAAAATCTAATAAATAGCTAGGATCTGCTCCCCTAAAAGAATAAATCGACTGGTCGTCGTCAGCGACAATGAACAAATTATTTTCAGGATAGGCGATTTTTTTGATTAATTCAAATTGGATTTTGGAAGTATCTTGTCCTTCATCTACTTGAAAAAATTTGTACTTACGTTTAATTCTTTTTAATATATAATCATCTTCGTTGAGGATTTCAAATGATTTAGTAAGCATATCATCAAAATCAATATAAAAATTCTTTTTCTTGAAGTTTTCATATTCAAGGTATATTTGTTCAAAATTTTGGATATCGAATTTGGGAAAATCCTTGAATATCATCATATTTTTACAGTATCCATAATATTGCAAAAATTTTTCAACGTCTTCATCTTTAGAGTTTGTTTTATTGACTTTTCTTATTATATTTCTAATAACAAGATATTTATTAATATCATTATTGGATTCAAGAATTTTAAATATTCTATTATTCATTTTATAATGTAGTTTTATAATATAATAGCAAAAAGAATGAATCGTTGAAAAATACGCAGAATCTGTTTCTGGAAATTTTTCAGAAAATCTTTCTTTCATATCTACTGCTTGAGATTTGCTAAATGTTATGGATAAAATACTTTTTGGATCAATATTGTGAACTTTTTCCAAGTATTTAATTCTATTAAGAAGTACGGTGGTTTTACCGGCTCCAGGAACTGCTAATACTAATGCAGGAGATTTAAAATGAGATATTGCTTTTTGCTGATTTTCAGTAAATTTCATATTATCACCATTAATTATTATATCAAAATGTTTGTGATTATTCGCAATTTGTAGTATTATTTAATTATAAGATTTATTATAAGGGGTAATTAAAATGTCAATGAATGAATTTTTAGAAAATAGAAAATCAGTAAGAGATTTTAAATCAAAAAATCTTAGTGATTCAGATTTAAAAAAAGTTGAATCTATTATTTTTGATATAAACAATTTAGCAAAGAAATACGATGTTAATTTTAAATTATACAAAGATGGTTCTGTGGTTTACAATTCTCTTGATGGAGAGGGTGGATACGATGGTACTATGATAAAAGCTAACCATTATATTGCAATGGAAGCTGACAAGAATAATGAGTTATCAATGATATTTGGTGCATTTTATTTTGAAAATTTGATCACTAAATTAGATGCACTAAATGTAGGAAGTTGCTGGGTGACTATATCCAACGCTTCAGAAGAATCCAAAAAATCAGCTTTTGGAGATAATTCTAATGTAGATTTCTTACTTGCTATGGGATATGCTCCAAACGAATTTGGATTTGGTAAGAAGAAATTTAGCTCAAGAATTGGTGTTGAAGAATTTGTTTGCGACAAATCATTGTCTACTCCAATCGATATAGATAAATTACAAAATTATGGTTTGGATGAGTTATTTAGTTATTTGAGATTTGCTCCTTCAACTAAAAACGAACAACCATGGAGATTTGTATTAAATGATGACGATTTTGATTTGTATATCAAAGATTACAAAGGAATTGAAAATCTTATAGATGCAGGAATTGTAATGTACTATTATACAGAATTAGCTAATTATAATAATATAGACGCAAATTGGATTGTAAAAGAAGAATTAAAAGATAAAGACAATTGCAAATACATTGCATCAGTTAATTTTTAATTAAGAAAAAAAGCCTTTTAAAGGGCTTTTTTAATACATAGCGTTATATGCTAAGGAGGATAATGATATGAAGAAAAAGTACTTATTATTAATGTTAGTGGGGTGTTTAATTTTGGCTAGTTGTGCAAAAAATGAAAAACAAAATGCTGGACAAAAAGCGGAAAAGAAAATGGAAGAAAAAACGAATAATGGAAACATAAGCTTATTTGCAGCAGCTTCTTTAGAAGAATCGTTAGAAAAAATTATTCCTGAATTTGAAAAAGAAAATAATGTTAAAGTAGATGTTAACTTAGCAAGCTCAGGAAAATTACAAAAACAAATCGAACAAAAAGCTCCTTGTGATGTTTTCGTTTCAGCAGGACAAAAACAAGTAAAAGCACTTGAAGAAAAAGAACTTGTAAAAGATTCAAAAAGTTTATTAAAAAACAAGTTAGTTATTGTTAAAAACAAAGAAACTGATGTTACAATTTCTAAAATTGAAGATTTGGAAAACATTAAAGGTAAAATTGCTGTAGCAGAATTAGAAACAGTTCCAGTCGGACAATATACAAAACAAAGTTTAACTCATTACAATTTATTAGATAAACTTCAAGAAAAATTTGTATATGGTAAAAATGTAAAAGATACTTTGAGATTTGTTGACAGTAAAGAAGTTGAAGTAGGATTTGTATATTCTTCTGATGCGGTAACTGATGATAAGGTTGAAATAGCTTTTAATGTTGATGGGAACTCTCACAAGCCTATTGTTTATCCAATAACTAAGACAACTTATTCTAAGAACACTGAGATGCAAAATAAATTATACGAATTTTTGCAAAATGAATTATCAATAAAATATTTCAAGGAAGCAGGTTTTGAATCTAGCGATGAATAATGATATTATGATGCCTATTATAATTTCATTGAAGGTATCCATAATCTCAACCATTATAACTTCTATTTTATCTATATTTATTGCATGGATGATGGTAAAATTTAACAAGAAAAACGGTAGTGTTTTGGAGGCAATTATCACATTGCCTCTAGTTTTACCACCATCAATTTTGGGATACATACTTTTAATTGTAATAGGTAACAACGGATTAATTGGTAAAATTTTTTATGATAATTTTGGATGGAGTGTTATTTTTACATGGAAGGCGTGTGTCATTGCATCTGTAATAGTCTCGTTTCCACTTATGTATCAAAACTGCAAAGCTTCATTTCAAAGTATTGATAAGAAAATTTTGAATGCAGCAAGAACAATGGGTGCTAGTGAATGGAAAATATTTTTCAGAATAGCAATTCCGTTAGCTTATACAGGGATAATCAGTGGGTTTGTACTTGCTTTTGCTAGAAGTTTAGGAGAATTTGGAGCAACTATGATGGTTGCTGGAAATATCCCAAATAAAACTCAAACAATTCCGTTAGCTATGTACTACGCGGTCGAACGTGGCGATAAAACAATGGCTAATACTCTAATGATTGTTGTTGTGGTATTTTCATTTTCATTGATATATTTCTTGAATAGATGGATAGAAAAGAGAAGGAATAGAAATGCTGAAGTGTAATATCGAAAAGAAATTAAATCATTTTGTTCTTAATTCTGAATTTATCGTGGAGAATCAAATTTTGTGCATAATGGGAGAATCTGGAAGCGGAAAAACATCTATTTTAAACTCGATAGCAGGTTTATTAACTCCGGATAAAGGAGAGATTATTCTTGATGATAATATTTTGTTTTCAGATAAAATAAATTTGAAACCACAGGAAAGAAATATAGGATATGTTTTTCAAGATTACGCATTATTTCCAAATATGAGTGTTAAAGACAATATTTTCTTTATGAATCCTGATAAAAATTACACAAATTCACTTATAGAAAAACTAGAAATTGAATATCTTTTGGGAAATTTTCCAAATACCTTATCAGGTGGAGAAAAACAAAAAGTTTCAATAGTTAGAGCGTTAGCAAATAAGCCGCGCTTGCTATTAATGGATGAACCTTTCAGTTCAATTGATGAAAAATTTAAGAATAAGTTTTATGAAGAATTGATCGAAATCAAAAAATCATTGGATATTCCAATTATCATGGTTACCCACAATAGATACGAAGCAGAAATTTTATCTGATAGATTAATTTTTATTGATAAAGGAAAAATTGTAAAATAAACGTTAAATAAATCAATTAGGTAGTTTCTTACAATTTAGGGTATAATATAGGTAGGAAACAACTAGGAGGTATTTAATGAAAATAAAGCAAAAGGTACTTAATATCGTAAATTCTAATGATTATATTCCTTTAACTTTTGATGAATTATCTTCAAGATTAAATATTGAAAAAAAAGATAAGAAAATTTTTCATAAGATTATTAATGAACTACAAAAAGATAAGAAAATTTTACTTGATAAAAATTCTAATATAATTCCAATTACAGAGCAAAAAGCATATCCGGGTACTATTCAAGGATCTGGAAGTGATTTTTGCTATTTTATTCCTGATGATGAAAGTATTGATGATATATTTATAGCCAAAAAGGATTTAAATGGTGCAATCCATAAAGATAAAGTCTTAGTTACAATAACAGTAGATAAAAAACCAAACAGAAGTCCTGAAGGGAAAGTTTTACAAATTCTATCCAGAGAAACAAAAAAACTTGTGGGAACTTTTGATGAAGCAAAGGGTTATGGATTTGTAATATTAGATGATAAAAAATACGGATTCGACGTTTTTGTCCAATCTGGTAATAAGAATGGGGCGAAAAACAACGATAAAGTCGTAGTTAAATTAATCAAAACTCCATCTAAAAAACACAAAAATCCAGAAGGTGTTATAGTTGAAGTCTTAGGAGGCAAGGACGATCCTGGAATTGACATTTATTCTATAGCAAAGACTTTTAAATTACCATATGAATTTCCAAAGAAAGTTAAAGAACAAGCTAGGGAAATTGAGCAACAGGTTGATGAATCAGAAAAGAAATCTAGAATGGATTTTAGAGATTTATTTACAGTTACAATTGACGGGTCTGATGCAAAAGATTTTGATGATGCCATTAGTATTTCAAAAAAAGGTGACAACTTCATACTATATGTTCACATTGCTGATGTCAGCCACTATGTTAGAAAGAATACTGCACTTGATAAGGAAGCTTTCAGAAGAGGAACAAGTGTGTATATGTTGGATAGAGTAATTCCTATGTTACCTATAGAATTATCTAATGGAATTTGCTCACTAAACCCTAATGAAGACAGGCTTTGTTTAACGGTTAAAATGGAAATTTCACCAACGGGTAAAACTCTTGACTACAAATTCTATGAGTCTGTTATAAACTCTGATTATAGATTAGTCTACAAAAATGTGTCAGACTTTTTAGAAGATATAGAAAATCCTTATGATGATGAAAAACTCACGGATAATTTATTACTAATGAAAGAATTGTATGAAATTCTAAGTGTTAGAAGAAAAAACAGAGGAAGTATTGACTTTGATTTTCCAGAAACTAAAATTATTTTAGATGAAAACTCTAAAGTAGTTGATGTTACAAAAGATGAGAGAAGAATTGGAAATAAATTGATTGAAGAGTTCATGCTGATTACAAACGAAACAGTGGCAAGTCATTTTGGATATTTGGATAGACCGTTTTTATACAGAGTTCACGAAGAACCTGACGAAGAAAAGGTGAATACTTTTAAAAGAATTTTGTCTAATTTTGGATATCATTTGAAAGATAAGAATTTATATTCAAAGGATTACCAAAGAATTTTAAATGAACTAGATGGCAAGCCTGAAAAACCTCTATTATCTTCGCTTTTATTACGATCTATGCAAAAAGCTGAGTACAGCCAAAATCCTAGCATTCATTTTGGACTTGCATCGATGTTCTATACGCACTTCACTTCTCCAATCAGAAGATATCCGGATTTATTTATACACAGAATTGTGAAGAATTTTATAAATCATAAGCCAGATACTAATAACGAAAAAGAATTCATGAAATATATCAAAGACATTGCAAAACAATGCTCAGCAACTGAGAGAAGAGCTGAGGAAGCTGAAAGAGAAGCTATTGATATGAAATCTGCAGAATATATGCAGCAACACATAGATGAAGAATTTGAGGGAATTATTAGTTCGCTAACAAAATTTGGAATTTTTGTACAACTTGACAACACGATTGAAGGTTTAGTACAATTTCAATCTATGATAGATGATTATTATGTATTTGACGATAAAAACTACACAGTTTATGGAGAAAGAACTAAAAAATCATACCATATTGGGCAAAAAGTTAGAGTTAAAGTTATAAATAGTGACAAAGATAAACGTCAAATAGATTTTGAATTTGTAAATTAGAAAAGGAAAATAATGAGTGATATAAAATTATTAGCAAACAATAAGAAAGCACGTCACGAATATTTTATCGAAGATGTGTACGAATGTGGAATTGAACTGAAAGGAACTGAAGTAAAGTCTATCAAAAAAGGAAAAGTTTCCATTAAGGAAAGTTATTGCATGATAGAAAATTCAGAAGTTTTTGTTTATTCGATGAATGTAAGTCCGTATACTCAAGGAAATATTTTTAACGTGGATAGTTTAAGAAAAAGAAAACTTTTAATGCATAAATCTGAAATCAGAAAATTAATAGGAAAAACAAAAGAACAAGGTTATACTTTGATACCTTTAAGAGTATATGAAAAAAATGGACTTGTAAAAGTAGAGATAGCTCTTGCAAAGGGTAAGAATCTGTATGATAAGAGAGAAACTTTGAAAAAACGCGATGATTTGAGAAATATGCAAAGAGCAATGAGAAGATAAGGAGTAATAATGAGCTTTGACGGAATTGTAACAAAAGCGATAGTAGATGATATAAAAGAAAAATTAACGAACGGTAAAATCAGTAAGGTTAATCAACCAGATAAAAACGAATTGGATTTAATTATCTATAATAACAAACAAAATTATAAACTTCTTATTTCTGCATCCTCATCATTACCGAGGATGCATTTTACAAATGAAAATAAGAAAAATCCAATTGAGGCGTATAATTTCTGTATGCTGATGCGAAAATACTTACAAGGAGCAGTTATAACTGATATTTATCAAGAATCGATGGACAGAGTTGTTAATATTGACATCAATAGCAGAGATGAGATGGGTTATGACATGAACTACACATTAGTTGTAGAACTTATGGGCAAGCATTCTAATATAATTTTAATTGAAAAAGAAAGTAAGATGATTGTAGATGCAATCAAAAGAATTAGCTTCGACACTAAAAGCATCAGACAAATACTTCCAAAAACCAAGTATTCATGCTTGGAAGATGACAAGAGAAACATTCTGCAATCAGATGATCTTCCAACAGAAATAGCTGAGGGGACTACTAAACTACAAAAAGTTTTTTATATGAATTATACTGGATTTTCTCCAACTATTTCTAGAGAAATATGCCTGAGAGCAGATTTGGATTTTAATATAAGGCTCGAAGATTTGACCGAAGATGAAAAATCTCGATTTAATCAAGCTTTTATTGAAGTTAGAGAAGCTATCAGAAATTGTGATTATGATTATTCTATAGTCATCGATGAAGATGAAAAATTAAAGGATTTTCATGTAATTAAATTAGAAAAATACGGATATCAAAAGAAAAACTTTGATGATATTCACGAAATGTTGGATTATTATTATAAAAAACACAGTTCAAACGATTCAATTACACAAAAATCTTCGCACTTGAAGAAAATCGTTTCAAATAAAATTCAAAGAAATTCAAATAAATTGAGCAATTTAACTGTAGATTTGCAAGAAGCTAAGAAAAGGGATATTTACAAAGTTTATGCTGATTTGATAAGTTCAAATATGCATTTGATTCATAAAGGCGTGGATAAAATAAATGTACAAAATTTCTATGATGAAATGAACCCAATTGAGATTCCATTGAATCCAATAAAATCTGGAAATGAAAACGCACAAAATTACTACAAAAAATATAGTAAATTAAAAACTAGAGAAAAAATGATTACACAAGAGCTTCCTCTTATAAAACAAGAGAATGAATATCTTCTACAACTTCTAGAAACTTTGGAGAGAGTAACAGAGTATCAAGAACTATCAGAAATTAAGGATGAGATAGTAAAAATAGGTTTGATAAAAAAATCTAAGAAAAAAACTGCAAAAGTAAAACCATCAAAGCCAAGACATTTTGTAACAGAAAATAACGTTGATATTTTTGTAGGTAAAAATAATTACCAAAATGATAATCTAACTTTGAAACAAGCTAATAAAGAAGATATTTTCGTTCACGTAAAAGATATGCCAGGTTCACACGTCATAATGCGAAACGAAAACTTGACTGAAGAAGACTACGGCATTGCTTGTTTCTTAGCGGCGTATTTCTCCTCAATGAGTAAAGAAAAATACGTTGAAGTTGATTATACCGAAAAGAAAAATGTTAAAAAAGCTAAGGGAGCAAAACCTGGAATGGTGTTTTACAATAATTTCAACACTGTTAATGTCGATATGAGTTCTTATGATATTGACAAAATCAAAGAAATTGTTTAAAAATTGTAATAAATCATTGTAAATTCTTAAATATTAATATACACTAACAATATCAGAGGAGGCGATAGAATGAAGTCTATGACAGGATTTGGATCTTCTAGTTTGGAATTGGAAGATTGCAGCATAGATATTGAAATCAAATCTGTTAATAATAGGTATTTGGATTTCAATTTTTCAATGCCGAGTTATTTGAATCTTATGTTGGAAGACATGAAATCATTAATCAAAAACAAGTTAAAACGTGGAAGAGTTGATGTTTATATCAAAATTAAAAAATATCAACTATCAGTTGACAGTGTGGATATCAACTATGAATTAGCTCAAAAAATCAAGGAAAAGCTTGATTCATTAAATCAAAAGTTAGATATGGCATCAGATATCAATGTCAGGGATTTAGTAAAATATGATGATGTAATGTCATTTACTTACAAAGATTTAGATAATGAATTTTTACACGATAATATTTTAAAAGTTTTAGATGAAGCTGTGAATAAAATATATTCGATGAGATCTATTGAAGGCGATAATTTGAAGGAAGATTTATCGACCAATCTATCAAAAATAGAAGAACAAATATCTAAAATATCAAGCTTGACTGAAAATAGTGTAAAAGAATACAGAGAAAATTTATTTAATAAAATATCTGAATTGTTAGATGAAGAAACAATTGATAAGGACAGAATGTACTTGGAAGTTGCTTTAATGGCTGACAAAGTGGACATTAACGAAGAATTAAAGAGATTTGATTCTCATATAGTTCAATTTAAATCAGCAATGGATATGAAAGATTGCATAGGGCGTAAATTGGATTTTATAATTCAAGAAATGAATCGCGAAATTAATACAATTTCTTCGAAATCGAATGATGAATCTATTTCTATTTGCGTTATTGAAGTTAAAAGTTTGATTGAAAAATTGAGAGAACAAGTACAAAACATTGAATAGAGGGAAAATGGAAAGTTTAGGTATAGGATTTTCAAATTTAGTAAATAGCAACAGGATTATTGCGATTGTTAGTCCCGAAACAAATCCAATTAAAAGAATTGTTCAAAAAGCAAAGGAAGACAATAATCTTATCGATGTTACTTTTGGTAGAAAAACTAGAAGCGTAATAATTATGGATTCAAGTCATGTTGTGTTGAGTTGCCTTCAACCAGAGACTTTACAAATGAGATTAGATAAATCAAATAATAAGGAAGATTAAAATGAGAGACGGATTTTTATTAGTTGTTTCTGGTCCATCGGGAGTTGGAAAAGGAACTGTTTGTGAAAAATTAATATCACAAAAAAATGATATTGTATATTCTGTATCTGCTACAACAAGGAAGAAGAGACCTTATGAAGTAGACGGAGAAAATTATTATTTTTTGAGTTTAGATGAGTTTAAGAAGAAAATAGAGCAAGGAGATTTCATTGAATATGCTAATGTGCATAATAATTATTATGGAACTCCAAAATCATTTGTTTTTGATCAAATAAATAAAGGAGAAATAGTTATTCTAGAAATTGATGTTCAAGGAGCATTAAAAGTAAAAGAAAACTATCCAGAAGCTGTTTTTGTATTCATTCTTCCACCAGATTTGATTGAACTTAGGAGGAGAATTGAAGGAAGAAATACAGAAGACGAAGAAACAATTAATATTAGAATGCAAAACGCCAAGAAAGAATTGAGTTTTATTGATGAATATGATTATGCAGTTATCAATGAAGATGTCGATGAAACTGTAAAAAATATTGAAACTATAATTGATGCAGAAAAATTTAGAGTTGTAAAAGGAGAAAAATATGATTAATCCATCATTTAAAAAATTATCAGAAATAAACAATAGTAGATATGCACTTTGTGTAATGGTAAGCAAAAGAGCAAGAATGTTAATAGATGGCAAAGACACAAAACTAAAGAAAGCAAAAGCTCAACCAGTTACTACAGCTTTAGAAGAAGTTATGGAAAAAAAGGTTTGGGAAAACAAATCAAATGAATAAAAATATTCTTTTAGGTGTTACTGGAGGAATTGCTATTTACAAGGTTGTAGATGTTGTAAGTAGACTAAAAAAACTTGACTATAATATCAAAATAATTATGACTGATTCAGCTTGTGAATTTGTAAGTCCAATGACTTTTGAAACAATTGGCAAATGCGATGTAAAAAACAAAATGTTTCATAATAATTCACACAAGGTTGTTGAACATATAGAGCTTGCAAAATGGGCAGATTTGTTTTTGATTGCACCTGCTAGTGCAAATACGATGGCTAAAATAAATTATGGTATCGCGGACGATTTGTTATCATCTACCGCGCTAGCATATACCAAGCCAATAATGTTTTGTGTAAGTATGAATACCAATATGTTGAATAATCCTGCGACACAAAAAAACATAGAAGATTTGAAACAAAAAAAACACTTAATTGTAGATTCAAATAGTGGAATGCTTGCTTGTAATACAGAAGGAAACGGAAGATTAAAAGAACCTTGGGAAATTGTTGAAGAAGTTGAAAAATACTTTTGCGAAAAAGATTTACAAGGTAAGAAAATTTTGATTACTGCAGGAGCAACAGTTGAAAGAATTGATCCTGTACGATATATAACGAATGATTCCAGTGGTAAAATGGGATATTCGATTGCTAAGAAAGCTTGTATGAGAGGAGCCGATGTAACAATTATTTCTGGAAAAACAACAGCAGAAAATCCATATGGTATTGAAAACATAAAAGTGGAGTCTGCAATTGAAATGAAAGAAAAAATTGAAAGTTATATTGACGACTTTGACTGTTTAATTATGGCGGCAGCTGTAAGTGATTTTAAAGTAAAGAACAGAAAAGATTTAAAAATAAAAAAACAAGATGGCATTAATTCTTTAGAATTAGAAGAAAACCCAGATATTTTAAAATCATTAAATAAAAAAGATAATCAAATCTTTATTGGATTTGCCGCAGAAACAAATAATTTATTAGAAAATGCTAAGAAAAAGTTAGATAAAAAAAATCTAGATTTTATAGTATTAAACGATGTATCAAAAAAAGACATTGGATTTAATTCAGAATATAATAAGGTAACTATAATCAGCAAAGATAATATATTAGAAATTGATAAGGACACAAAGTTAAATATCGCAGATAAGATATTGGATTTGATAAAGTAGGTAAACATGTATATTGATGTTATTTTTAGAAACAAATCGAAGATGACTAACAGGCTATACTCATATTATTCAAGTGAAGATGTCGAAGTTGGAATGAGAGTTATAGTCCCTTTTGGCAAATCAAATATTAATAAATTAGCGTTAGTGGTTAGAATTAATGATAACCCTAGAAAAGATATTGATTACAAAGAAATAATATCAGTAGTAGACTTGAATCCTATTGTAACACAAGAATCCATCGATATTGCTTTTTTCATGGTTGATAAATATTTAAGCGATTTTAGCTCTGCTTTTCAAACTATTTTGCCGCCTGGAAACTTTGAAGAATTAAAAGAATATTTCACTGCAAATGATAAACTACTGAATGTAGATGAAGATTTGTACAATATTCTTAAAACCAAGAAAGAATATTCAGAAATTAAAGAAATTTCAGACATTAGCCATAAAAAGCTAATGGAATATGTAAAATCTGATTTTTTGAAAATGGATTTAGTATATGATCAACAAATCACACCAAAGCTATTGAAATACGTCAAACTTATAGATGATAATCCAGTTATTTCAAAAAGAGCAAATGCTCAACAAAAAATAGTTGATATGCTAAAAACTAAAAAGAACATACTTTATAGTGAGCTTTTAGCGAAAACTAATACGACTTCAAGTGTAGTAAAAGCACTTGAAGATAAGAAAATTGTTGAAATTTACTTCAAAGAAGTTGACAGAGTTGTCGTCGACGATACTAGAACTTATCAAAAAATAAAACTAAATTCACAGCAAGAAAAAGCCTATAATTCGATTTTAGAAAATCAATTTAATTTGTTACATGGTGTAACGGGTAGTGGTAAAACTGAAGTGTATTTGCATTTGGTTGAAAAAATGTTAAATGAAGGTAAAGATAGCATAGTTCTGGTTCCAGAAATATCATTGACTCCGCAGACTATTGAAAGGTTTGAGGGTAGGTTTCCAGGAAAAGTTGCGATAATTCACTCTAAGCTAAATGTTAACGAAAAATTCGAACAATTTCGAAAAATGTATAATGGAGAATATAAAATAGTAGTTGGAGCTAGAAGTGCTGTATTTTCTCCGTTTAAAAATTTAGGATTGATAATAATAGATGAAGAGCACGAAACAAGTTATGTAAGTGAAAAAAATCCTAAATACAACGCTATTGATATTTCCAGATTTAGAGCAGAATATAATGGTGCAAAGCTTTTATTGGGTTCAGCAACTCCTGGAGTTGAAGAATACAGCAAAGCTTTAAAAGGTGAGTACAATCTTATTCAAATGAATAAAAGAGCTAATGATACAAACCCTGTTGAATGCACGATTGTAGATATGAGAAAAGAACTTGAAACTGGAAACATGAGAATGTTCAGTAAAGTTCTACTCAATAAAATTCAAAATAATTTAAACAACAAAAAACAAACTATTTTGTTTTTAAACAAGAGAGGGCACACTTCTTTTATTTCGTGCAGAAGATGTGGATATGTACTAAAATGTGATAGCTGCGATGTTTCCATGACATATCATAAAACAAAAAATAGGTTGATTTGTCACATGTGTGGAAGAACAGCTCTAAAGCCGAAAGTATGCCCAAACTGTGGCTCGAAATTTATAAAAGAGTTTGGAGCGGGTACTCAAAAATTAGAAGAAGAAACTAGAGAGCTTTTTCCAAATGCACGAATTGCACGAATGGATAGAGACACTACGAACACAAAAAAAGATTACAAAAAAATCTATGATATGATGAATAATCAAGAAATAGATATATTAATCGGGACGCAAATGTTGTCGAAAGGATTTGATTTTCCAAATGTTACATTAGTCGGAGTAATGGCTGCAGATATTAGTTTAAACTTAGGAGATTACAAATCTAATGAAAAAACTTTTCAATTGATAACTCAAGTAGCTGGAAGAGCAGGAAGAGCAGAATATGAAGGAGATGTGATTATTCAAACATATAAGCCTGATAATTTTGCTATAACATCGGCGGCACTTCATGATTATAAGATGTTTTATGAAAAGGAGATAAAGCTAAGAAAATCATTTAATTATCCTCCTTTTTTCAGAATATTAAATATCAATATTTCCAGTAAAAACAGAAATGTTGCTATGAAAAAAATCAATGAAGTTTCAAATTACGTTGCTGCCCTTATCAGAAGATACAAACTATCTACAACATTAATAAATGGGCCTCATCCTTCTCCAATAGAGAGAATTAATAATATGTACAGGTTTGATTTGTACTATAAATTCCCTAATGGAGAGGATAAAATAATAGAAATAATAAAAAAAGTTTTAATAAACAATGAATACAATATTAACTTAGAGGGAATAACGCTTAAAATAACATTAGATCCTCAAAGTTATTTTTAGGAGATAAAATGGCATTAAGACAAATAAGATTAGAAAATGATCCAATCTTGAGAAAAAAATCAAGAGAGGTTGAAAAAATAGATGATAGAATCAAACAAATCGTAGATGATATGTTTGAAACAATGTATGAAAATAAAGGAATAGGATTGGCTTGTGTACAAGTAGGAATGCTTAAGCGAATAGTAGTAATAGACATGCAAGATGAAGACGGTAAAATGGTTCTAATAAATCCTAGAATCGTAGAAAGATCAGATGAAAAGCAAATTAATGTTGAAGGTTGTTTGTCAGTTCCTGGTAAAAATGGATATGTTGAAAGACCTAAGATTGTTACTGTAGAATACACAGACTTGGACGGAAACGTTCAAAGGAAAACAGGCACTGATTACAAAGCACATTGTTTTTGTCATGAATTAGATCATTTAGATGGCGTATTGTACACTGATAAAGTATTGAATCTTTCTGATGAAGAGATTGAGAGATTAAATAATGAAAAATAAAATTGTATTTGCGGGATCTCCAGATTTTGCAGTTGAGAGTTTGCAAAGATTATATGATAACCCAAATAACGAAATTCAATTAGTGATATCACAACAAGATAAAAAACGAAATAGAAATAAGTTTTCACCTACGGCAGTTAAAAAAAGAGCTATGGATTTGGGAATAGAGGTTATTACTCCACAAAATATAAATGACGATGAAGTTTTTAATCTATTAGATAGACTTAATCCTGATTTTATTGTGGTGGTAGCTTATGGTCAATTAATCAAAAAAAGAATACTGGATAGGTTTAAAAACAAGATTTTAAATGTTCACGCATCAATTTTGCCCAAATACAGAGGAGCTTCTCCGATAAATTACTCTCTAATAAATGGCGATAAAGAATCCGGTGTAAGTATAATGTTAGTTGAACAAGGACTTGATACTGGGGATGTTTTAGCTGTAGATAAAATTAAGCTTAACAAAGAAATTATGCTTGAAGAATTGCACGATAAATTAATGATAATGGGTGCTGACTTAATAGATAAAGTTATCAATGATTATAAAAAATATTTCGATTCAAGAGAAAAACAAAATGAAAATGAAGCATCTACAGTAGGCAAAATTCAAAAATCTATGGGTGAAATTAATTTTAATGAAAAAGCAGATGTAATTTACAATAAATTTAGAGGATTGACTCCTTGGCCAGGTTTGTTTTTTAAATTAAACGATAAAACTGTAAAAGTTCACAATATCAACATAATAGAACAATATAATGATAATAAGAATGGAGAAGTTGTAAAAGTAGATAAGAATGGGATTAAAGTTGCTTGTGAAGATGGATTTATAGTTATCACAAGATTACAACTTCCAAATAAAAAACCTCTTAACGTTAGCGAATATTTGAATGGAAATTCATTTGAAGAGGGAATAATTTTGTAGGAGGAATCATTGTTTAATTTTTATTATGATAGAACTATGCTACTTTTGATTCCGGCTTTGATATTGGCATTTTACTCACAAATCAAAGTCACTCATACTTTTGATAAGTATAATAAAATTACAAATTCAAAAGGATTGACTGGAAAAGAAATGGCAAGAGTTTTGCTTGATTACGAAGGTTTGTCTGATATAGAAATAGTAAATGTTCAAGGAAGCTTGACTGATTACTATGATTCATCAAAGAAAGTTTTGGCTTTATCGGATGCGGTGTATAATAGTCAGTCGATTTCTGCAGTTTCTGTAGCAAGTCACGAAGTAGGTCATGCGATTCAAGACAAGGAAAATTATGGTTTCTTGAGATTTAGAGAATCTTTGTTTCCTGTTGTGAATTTCGCATCGAAATCAGTGTGGATTTTACTTTTACTTGGATTTATGTTTAGCATGAGACCATTAGTAGAATTTGGAATTATTTTATTCTCAGCGACCGTTTTATTCCAACTAATTACATTGCCGGTTGAGTTTGATGCTAGTAGTAGAGCTATACGAGCTTTATCAAATGGACTATTGGCTGATGATGAAATAGAACCTGCGAAACAAGTTTTAAAAGCAGCTGCATTAACTTATATTGCAAGTGCTTTGGTTTCACTGTTACAATTGGTAAGATTAGTACTGATATCAAGAGATAGAGATTAAAAATTAATGTAGATTGAACCTAAGGTTAATCCTTCTAGGTTCAATTTTTTTATTTTTACTGTTTTAGTGTAAAATATATTATGTAATTAAAATAATTAAAAGAAATGAGAGATTATGAATATTAGAAACGAAATAATTAATATTACCAATTCAATTAATAATAAATCGGGATACTCTTCTGAATTATTAAAGACTTATGATTATGGTGATTTGGACAAGAGAGATATCGCGTACATTAAAAGGTGTGTATTTACAGAAATAGAAAATAGATTTTTCATAGATTATGTAATATCTAAGTGCAGCGATTTGGAATTAAATAAGCTTGATAAAATTGTTCTGGAAATATTGCGAATGGCAACTACGGAAATACTATTTATGAAAACAGCTGATTATGCTGTAGTTGACGAAGCAGTAGAATTGGCTAACAACTTAACACATTATAAAGATTATGTTAATGCTGTTCTAAGGGAAGTTTGCAGGATTAATTTGGATGAGGAAGATTTAGGAGATGAAATTAAATTCTCCATAAACAAAGCATTACTTAAGATGTTGAACAAATCTTATTCTAAAAAAACTGTAAAAAAACTACTAAAATCATTCTTTTACAAATCTGATTTTGTAATTAAACAAAATAAATTGAAGGAAAATAATTTAAAAATTAACTTAGAAAAGCAAGGATTCGTATTAGAAGAACATCCTTTTTTAAAAGATAGTTTTATCGTAAGAAATCCTGAATCGATAATAGATACGAACGAATTTAAAGAAGGTAAATTTATTATCCAAGATGGTTCTTGTAGTTTATGCGCAGAGGTTTTAGAGCCAATGGAGAACTCAATAGTTCTTGATATTTGTGCAGCTCCTGGGTCAAAATCATGCAACATTCAAGAAATAACAAATAATCAATCGATTATTTACTGTAATGATATTAATAATAATAAAATAGATAGAATAAAAGAGAATGTGAATAAATGTGGAGTTGAAAATGTTCAATATATGAATTTTGATGCAACTATTTTACAAGAAGATTTGATAAATAAATTTGATAGAATTCTTGTGGATGCACCGTGCTCTGCAACTGGTGTTATCAATAAAAATCCAGAGATAAAGTTATTCAGAACGAAAAAAGATGTAGAAGATTTAGTTGGAATCCAAAGAAGAATTCTTGAAAATTGTGAAAAATATTTAAAGAAAGGCGGCATATTAGTATATTCTACATGCTCTCTTTTAAAAGAAGAGAACGAAAAAAATGTGGATTATATTGAAAACAAATTAAACTTAAAAAGAGAAGATATTGATTTTTATGGAGATAAAAATGAATTTATAAAACTTATGCCATTCCAAAAAGGAACGCAGGGCTTTTTCATTTCAAAGTTTGTAAAAGACTAATAGATTACAAAACTTGAGATTTTTGATATAATTTAAATTGGTGAATAATATGCAAAATAAAATTGTCTTGGAAAATATGACTGTCGATGAACTGAAAGAATTTTTTGTGAATAACGGTGAAAAATCTTTCAGAGCATTGCAGTATTTTCAAGCTATTCATAAAAATAGAATATTCAATCCTCACAATATGACTAATTTTTCTAATGATTTAAGAAAAAAACTAGAAGAATACAATGGTATCAAAAATTGTTCTATTATCAAAAGGATTGATTCAAAATTAGACAACACGAAAAAATATCTTATAGAGTTGAATGATGGTAATATCGTTGAAACGGTGTTTATGGAATATAAAACTCACACTTCAATATGCTTATCAACACAAATTGGTTGTAAAATGGGATGCAAATTTTGTGCATCGACAAAGAAAAGTTTCGTAAGAAATTTACAACCTTATGAGATGTGTGCTCAGATATATTTGGTAGAAAATGATTTGGGTATACGAATCAATAATATGGTTTTAATGGGCATAGGGGAACCATTAGATAATTACGATAATGTTATAAGGTTTATCGATTTGATTACAGACAAAGAAGGACAAGATATGTCTATTCGAAATATAACATTATCTACATGTGGATTAGTAGATAAAATAATTAAACTTGCAGATGAAAATATAGGTATAAACATAACTATTTCACTTCATAATCCATTTGATAATGAGAGAAGTCAGCTAATGCCTATTGGAAACAAATACTCAATTGAAGAAATTCTAGATGCTTGTGACTATTATTTTGATAAAACCAAAAGGCGAATTGGATTTGAGTATACGGTAATCGAAAGTGTAAATGATTCAAAAAAATATATGGACAAGCTAGTTGATTTATTAAAAAATAGAAATTGTCTTTTGAACTTAATAACATTAAATCCTATTGAAGAATTTAATCAAAAATCTCCAGATAGAAACAAGATGATGGAATTTATGAATTACATGAATAAAAACAATGTTAATACTACAATAAGAAGAAAACAGGGCATTGATATTGAAGGAGCCTGTGGACAATTAAGAATTAACAATATGACAAAAAGAGGTGTGAAATGAAATATGCTTCAAGCACAGATATCGGATTGGTAAGAAAGCTTAATGAAGATTATCATATGAATTATATTACAGAAGATTTTAGCTTACTTGTTGTGTGCGACGGAATGGGTGGACATAAAGCTGGTGAAGTTGCAAGCAAAAAAGCTGTCGAAACTGTTATAAACTACGTAAAAGAAAATGAAAATGAAAAAGATTACGAGAATACACTGATAAAAGCGATTACTTTAGCAAATGAGGAAGTTTACAAAGATAGTGAAAATAATTCTGAACATAGAAATATGGGCACAACGATAGTTGCTTGTTTAGTTTATGATGATAATGCTATTGTCGCAAATGTTGGAGACAGTAGATTGTACTTATACAGGGATGGAGAATTAAAGCAAATTACCGTAGATCATTCTCTTGTGAATGATTTATTATCATCTGGAACTATAACTGAAGAAGAGGCCTTAGATTTTGCACAAAAAAATGTTATTACAAGATCTTTAGGAATTCAAGATACTGTAGATATAGACATTTTTAATATTAGACTTATTAAAGATGATTTGATATTAATGTGCACAGATGGTTTGACTTCACAATTAGAAAATGAGGATATTGTTGATATTATTAAAAAAGAAACAGATTTGGATAAAATAACTCAAAATCTGATTGATGAAGCAAATGATATCGAAGGTATTGATAATATAACTATTACGCTTTATTTATATGAAGGGGAAAATTATGATAGGTAAAGTTTTAGGCGATAGATACGAGATAATAGAAGAAGTAGGCGTTGGTGGTATGGCTAAAGTGTACAAAGCTTTGGACACTGTTTTAAACCGATATGTCGCTGTTAAAGTATTAAAAAATGAATATATGGAAGACCAAGATTTTCTGAGAAAATTTGCAATGGAAGCACAATCTGCTGCATCTTTGACGCACGCTAATATAGTAAGTGTGTTCGATGTTGGAAGTTCATATGTTGATGGTCGTAAATATAATTACATTGTAATGGAATATGTAGATGGTAAGACTTTAAAAGATATAATTGATGAAAAACAAATTCTGCCGATTGAAGATATTGTAAATTATGGTGTTCAAATAGCAAGTGCTTTAGAATGTGCTCATAAAAATGGAATTATTCACAGAGACATTAAACCACATAATATGTTAATTGATAAATCTAACAATTTAAAAGCTACAGATTTTGGCATTGCAAGAATTTCTTCGTCTGCAACATTGACATATACTTCAACTGTTTTGGGAACTGTTCATTATATTTCACCAGAACAAGCAAAGGGTAAATTTATTGATGAGAAAAGTGATATATATTCATTAGGTGTTGTATTGTATCAAATGGCTACAGGAGAAGTACCATTTGATGCACCAAATGCTGTTGGAATTGCATTGAAACATATTCAAGATCCATTGGTGCCACCTATAAATCTTCGTCATGATTTACCACAAGGTCTTAATGATATAATAGTTAAAGCGATGGCAAAAGATCCCAATGATAGATTTAAATCAGCTACAGAATTGAAAGAAATGTTGAGAAATTATCAAAACTATTCTTCTGATTTATATCAAAAAACTACTAAAAATCCAATAATTAAAGAAAATGATGAACAACCTGAAGTAAAAGAAGCAGTTTATAAAACGCCTAAACAATCTTCTACAAAAGATAATAAAAATAAATCCAAAAAATTTATGTGGATTCTATTGCCTATAGTTTTAGCAGCTTTGGTATTTATTGCAATTATATTTGGCAAGAAATATATAAACAAGAATAAGCAAGACCTAGTTTTAGTTCCTGCGTTAACTGGTTTAACGGAAACCGAAGCTTTAAATAAAGCTAAGGCTAATAATTTAATTGCTGTTGTTTCAGAATATAAGACTGAAAGTAATGTTGAACCAGGAAAAGTATTAGAACAAGATCCTGAATCCAGTACAGAAGTGAAAAAAGGAACTATTATAAAATTAGTTGTAAGCAAAGGCGAGGAACAGGTGTCTGTACCTAATTTATCCAATATGACTATTGAAAATGCTAAAATTCAACTAAATAAATTAGGCTTAGAAATTGGTGAAATAACTAAAGAAAACAGCGATAATTTTGAAGCTGGAAAAATTATGCAACAACATCCAGATTCAGGAACTAGCATAAATAAAGACTCGAAAGTTGATGTTGTAATTTCTTTAGGTAAAAAAGAAGAACTAGTAGAGATGGTTGATTTAATAGGAGCGGATATAAGTCAAGCTAGTAATAAATTAAAATCAATCGGACTAAATATAGGAAATATTGAAAAGAAATTTAGCAATTCATATGATACAAATCAAGTTATATGGCAACAATATGATGCTGGAAAGAAACTAAAAAAAGATAGTTCAATTGATGTTATAATCAGTAAAGGGAAAAAAGAACCTGAAATGATTGATAAAATATTCAGAATAAGTAAACCTGTAGAAAAAGGAATTTACACAGTAACTATTAAAGATGAAACTGAAAATAATATAATATATGAAGAAAATCATAATGCTTCTGAAGGAGATATCAGAATTAAAGTAAAAGTAAAACCTAATAATGATATTAAAGTCTATATTAATGGAGAATTAGTTAATGTCGGATAAAACAGGTGTTATTACGAAAATTCAAAGGGAATTATTCTATGTAAGCGTTGGAAACGAAGTGTATCCTTCGAAGGCAAAGGGGAATTTTAGGAACAAGAAAATAACTCCAGTTGTAGGCGATAAAGTAGATATAAACGTAGAAAATGGTCTTGGATTTATTTTAAAAATACATCCAAGATCTGTGCTTTTGCACCGCCCTGAAGTGAGTAATATAGATAAATGTTTCGTTCTAAGTAGCATTAAGTCACCTAATATTAATCTAATGTTACTAGACAAATATCTATTAATGATTGAGAAAAATAGCATTGATTGCGTCATTGTATTTAATAAGTCTGATTTGGTATCTGAAGATGAGAAAAAATTTTATGCTGATATATACAGAAATATCGGCTATAAAGTAATATTTAACTCAAATGAATCTTCAATCACTAATGAAGAATTATTAAATGAATTCAGAAATCATATCAATTGTGTTATTGGTCCCAGCGGGGCGGGAAAATCCAGTACTTTAAAAAAATTATTTCCAAGTGAGGATTTTATTTCTGGTAAAATAAGTGCTAAAACTCAGAGAGGAAAGCAAACGACAAGACACATTGAAATTAAAATGGTAGATGACAATACTTACGTTTTAGACACACCGGGTTTTAGTTCTTTTGATTTGTCTTTTTTAGATGACAAATCTGAAATTAAAAATAATTTTGTAGAATTTAAAAAAAATAGTTTGAGATGTAAGTTCAATAATTGTGATCACATTAATGAACCAAAATGTGAAATAAAAAGACTTGTTGAAATTGGAGAAATATCCCAGAGTAGATATGATAATTATTTGAAGATAGTTGAAGAATACAAAAAAATTAGGAGGTATTAATGGCTAATTTAAGTCCGTCTTTGTTGGCGTGTAACTTTTTTGAGTTAGAAAAAAACTTAGATATACTAAAAAATAAGGGAATAAAATATTTGCATTTGGATGTTATGGACGGAAATTTTGTGCCAAATATTTCTTTTGGTCCAGCAGTTATAAAACAAATAAGAGAAAAATATCCGGACTTTATTCTTGATTGTCACTTGATGGTTAACAAACCAGAAAATATTATAGATGACATTTTGAATGCCGGAGCTGATATAATTACTTTTCATCCAGAAGCAACTTTTCATCCACATAGGATTATTCAAACTGTTCATAAAGCTGGAAAAAAATGTGGATTAGCACTTAATCCATCCACAGGATTGGAATGTTGTGATTATATTATTGATGATTTGGATATAATACTTGTAATGAGTGTAAATCCAGGCTTTGGAGGACAATCCTTTATAGAGAGTCAATATTCAAAAATAAAAGATGCAAGAAAAATGATAGAAACATCAAAAAAAGATATTTTACTGGAAGTTGATGGAGGAGTGAAAACTTCTAATGTCGATAAAGTGTTAGAATCTGGAGCTAATCTAATTGTAAGTGGTTCAGATGTTTTTAATCATGACATAGAATCGCAACTAGATATTTACAATCAAAAATTATAGTTAAAAGGAGGATATCTTGAATAAAAATTTGAGATTTATGGTTGAAGGGGCAATTACTTTAGCTTTGACAGCTGTACTAAATAGCATTGTTATTTTTAAAATGCCAAGAGGAGGATCTGTTTCCCTAGCGGGATATGTTCCGATTTTATTGTTTGGACTAAGATGGGGGCTAAAACCAGGGATTGTAATTGGATTAATGTATGGAGTTTTGGATAGCTTTGTTGATCCTTATGTTATCCACCCAATACAATATATACTAGATTATCCAATAGCTTATATGGCTTTAGGATTATCAGGGTTAGGATGTAATGAAGAAACTTTGAGTGGCAAAATTAATTATAAAATGATTTTAGCATGTATATTCGCTATTTTAATGAGAGGAGTAGCTGCGATTTTAAGTGGTTATGTATTTTTCAAAGACACATTGCCAACAGATATTCCTGCATTACTAGGATCATTCTTATATAACATCACCTACATTGTTCCTAATGGAATTATAGCTATAGTTGTCATATTAATTTTAATTAAACCTGTATCAAAGGTAAGTAAAAAATGATTGGTTTGATTTGTTGCGCAGGGGAATTATCTGATAAGAATCTTTTTGAAGAATATTATGAAAAATCAGACTTTAAAATAGCTGTAGATGGTGGAACAAAATATTTCACAGATTATCATAAAGATTTTGATTTCGCTATAGGAGATTTTGACTCTATAAATAATGAGGACAAAATTTTTCTAGAAGAAAACAACAAGATTTTTGAAAAATATAATTGCAAAAAAGATTTTACTGATTTTGAAGCCGCAATAAATATATTAATCGAAAAGAACTGTAATACAATATATGCTTTTGGGGCAACAGGAACCAGATTAGATCACACAATGTCGAATTTAATTTATTCAAAAAAATGCTATGAAAAAGGAATTGAACTTATATTTATTGGTAACAATAATATAATTAAATTCTTAGGAGAAAGCACAGAATGTGTTATGAGATATGACTATATTTCCATTGTAGTTTTATCGAATAGTGGAATGAAAATTAGGTTAAATGGTTTTGAATACGACAGCGAATTTTTAGATGTTGATTTTTGTTCAACATTGACGATTAGTAATAAAATAAAAAATAAAAAAGCATATATAGAATTAATAGAGGGATATGGCCTTTTAATTGATTCTAGAGATTAAAAAAGAGTCGAAGTTTTCGACTCTTTGTTTTATTCTTCTTCTGTTGTTTTGATAAATTGAGGTCTTTCAACTAAACCTGATCTTAAGCATCTAGTGCATACATTGATTCTTTTTGGTTTGCCATCGACTAAAGCTCTAACTTTTCTGATGTTAGGTGCCCAGCTTCTATTTGAAGATCTTAAAGAAAATGATCTATTATTTCCGAAAGTTCTTGATTTACCACAAATTTCACATTTTTTGGACATAATTACACCTCCTGGTTCTTTTTCAAATGTCTCTTGATATTATAGCATATTTTAAAACTGAATTTCAAGCTTTTAGAGCTAAAATATGTTATAATAATATAGTATTAATATGTAAATTAGAATCTTAAACATTAAAAGAGTATAATATAATTAATTAGGTATCACAAATAGGAGGTAATATGACTACTAAAATTGATAACGAATATGGTTCAATATTAATATCAGATAATATCGTTAGAACTATTGCTAGTGAAACAGCTATGACTTGTTACGGGATTGTTGGACTAGCTTATAAAAATTTATCAGACGGATTTTTAATGTTACTCAATAAAGACAATATGAGTAAGGGAGTAAAAGTTTATACAAAAAATAATAAAATTGTAATAGATTTAACTGTAGTTTTGGAATATGGTACCAAAATTGCTGTGGTTTGCCAAAATATCATTGATACAGTTAAATATAGTGTAGAAAACAAAACTGGTCTTGAAGTAGAATGTGTTAATGTTCTTGTTCAAGATATGAGAATAAACGAAGAAAAATAGGGGGCACAATGAAGAATGACGCAACACTGTTCAAGAATTGCCTTCTAGCGGGATTTAAGAACTTAGAAAATAAAAGAGAAATAGTAAATAGCTTAAATGTTTTTCCAGTTCCAGATGGAGATACTGGCACTAATATGACATTGACAATTAAATCAGCTATTTCTAAAGTCAATGGCGTAACTGATTTGAGTATTGCAAATTTAGCTAAAGCCATGAGTGATGGTTCTCTTATGGGAGCTAGAGGAAATTCTGGTGTAATTACTTCTCAAATCATGAGAGGTTTTTATAATGGATTTAAAGATTATACTGAATTTAATATATTTGCATTAAGAGATGGATTTGTTGAAAGTTATAAAACTGCATACAAAGCTGTAATGAAACCAACAGAAGGAACAATTCTTACAGTTTCTAGATGTATGGGTGAGTTTGCTGATCAAAACTACCAAAATTATGAAGACATCAAAGAATTTTTGACAGATATTATATCTGAAGGTAACAAGGCACTTCTTAAAACTAAAGAAATGTTACCTGTTTTGAAAGAAGCCGACGTAGTTGATGCAGGTGGACAAGGTTTAATGTTATTCTTAGAAGGCGTTTTAAATTACGATAATGAAAAATTGATTTCCGAAACAGTAATTGACGAATCTTCTAGAACTATTAATGAAAATACGAATGTTGTATCAGATGAAGAAATAGAATTCGGATATTGTACTGAATTTTTTATAATGACTGATGCAGATGAAAATTCATATAGATCAAAATTAGAAAACTTTGGGGATTGTTTACTAGTTGTAAAAGGTGATGGAGTAATCAAAACTCATATTCATACTAATAATCCTGGTAAAGTTTTAGAAATTGCCATGGAATTAGGTGCTCTAAGAGATATCAAAATAGATAATATGAGATTGCAACATCAAAACTTGCATTCTACTGAAGAAGAAATTAGTCAAGCTTCTACAAAACCTTCAGAACCAGAAAAAGATTTTGGATTTGTGGTTGTTAGCAGTGGTAAAGGATTCAGTAAAGTTTTCGATATGTTAAATGTTGATGAAGTGATTACTGGTGGACAAACAATGAATCCTTCAACTGAAGATATAGTTAATTCTATAGAAAAAGTTAATGCAAAGACAGTTTTTGTATTTCCTAACAATAAGAACATCATATTATCAGCTAATCAAGCAAAACAAATAGTTGATAAAGAAGTATTTGTTGTAGAGACAAAAGCCGTACCACAATCTATTTCGGCTCTTTTAGCATTCAATGAAGAAGCAAGTGCAGAAGAAAACTTTGATAGTTTTAACGATGTAATAGCAACAGTTAAGACTGGTGAAGTTACTTTTGCGGTAAAAGATTTAAATATGTCAGATATTAAAGTAAAGAAAGATGACATTATAGGTCTTGACCAAAAGAATATCAGAGCGGTTGGTAATGATATTAATAAAGTTTCAATGGATTTATTGAGACAACTAATTCAAAAAGACGATTCATTGGTTACAATTTATTATGGTGAAGGCTGTGATGAAATGATGGCTAATAAATTGAAAGATAGTTTGGAAGAAGAATACAAAAATATTGATATTGAGGTTGTCGAAGGATCTCAACCTTTATATTACTATGTATTTTCAATAGAATAACTCCTTACAAATAATTACAAATAATAGATCGATTTTATCGGTCTATTATTTGTATGTTTAATGTAGGGATTTTTTTGTGTGGTGAGTTATGCAATTATCAGAAGTAAAAGGAATAGGAAAGAAAAAATTAGAAGTTTTAAACTCAATGGGTATTTTTGATGTTAATGATTTATTGAATTATTTCCCGTATAGGTACGAAAATAGATCAATAATAAAAAATATAATAGATATACGAGATGAAGAAAGCTGCGTTATAAAAGTCAAATTTATTTCAAATCCTGTAACTAGATATCTTAGAAGAAATTTAAACTTAACATCTGCTATTGCTTTTGACGATACATCTAAAATAAGTGTGTCATGGTTTAATCAGCCTTTTATCAGAAATCAAATTCTACCAAACACTACCTACTATTTGTATGGGAAAATAAATAGAGTTCAAAATCAATTCAAAATATCGTCACCAATTTTAAGTAAAACTTTTGGTGGGAAATTGGGTATTATTTATCCAATTTACAAAGTAAAAAAAGGCGTTACAAATAATGATATGATTAAATTCATTGATTTTGCTATTAAACATTGTATTGATGAAATTAAAAATGTTATTCCTTATAGTATGATTAAAAACTACGATATTGAGAACAAAAGAAATGCAATAAAAAACATACACAAACCTGTGGATTATGCACAATTTAAACGAGCTAGGACAGCGCTTGTTCTTGAAGAAGTTATTATAATGCAATTGGCAATGAAATCAATGAAGACAACACTAAACGAACAAAATTATATAAAATTTCAAACTGACGAAAGCATGGATATTTTCATACAGTCTTTAAAATTTGAACTTACAAAAGGACAGTTAGAAGCAATTAGAGATATTGAAAGTGATATGACATCTGAAAAGAGAATGAATAGATTGGTTCAAGGAGATGTAGGAAGTGGAAAGACAATAGTAGCTGAAGCAGCGATATTCAAATCATATTCAAGTGGTTATCAATCAGCTTTTATGGCTCCTACGGATATTTTAGCGACACAACATTATGAAAACTTATCGGATGATTTTTCAAAATTTGGGTTAAAAGTTTGTTTATTAAAATCTGATTTAACAAAATCGGAAAAAGATTCTGTTTTAGAAGGAATAAAGTCGGGTTATTTTGATGTCATAGTTGGTACGCATGCAATAATTCAAGATTTTGTGGATTTTAAAAAGCTTGGACTCGTAATTACCGATGAGCAACATAGATTTGGTGTAGGGCAAAGAAAGAAAATTTCAGACAAGGGGAAAAATCCAGATGTTCTTGTGATGACAGCTACACCAATTCCAAGAACTTTAGCACTTTCTTACTATGGGGATTTGGATATATCAACAATAAATGAAATGCCTAAAGGCAGAAAAGTAATAGAAACATATTCTGTTGGATTTAGTTATGAAAAAAGAATAGCAGCTTTTATCAGAAAACAAGTTGAAAATGGGTTTCAAGCTTATGTTGTGTGTCCATTGATAGAAGAATCTGAAGCATTGGATTTAGAGAATGTAACAGAACTTTACAATAGGTTATCTAGTGAGTATTTTTCTGATATAAATGTTGGAATGTTACATGGTAAAATGAAATCTTCGGAAAAAGAAGAGATTATGAAAGATTTTGTAGACGGAAAAACAAAAATATTGGTATCTACAACAGTTATTGAAGTTGGCGTTGATGTCAAAAAAGCAAATGTAATTGTTATATATAATGCAGAAAGATTTGGACTTTCACAACTTCATCAACTAAGAGGTAGAGTGGGCAGATCTTCAGATCAATCTTATTGTATTCTTATCAACAATGCATATTCTGATGAACAAATGGAAAGAATGAATATTATGGTTAATACGAATAGCGGATTTGAACTATCACAAAAGGATTTGATGATGAGAGGTAGTGGTGATTTGTTAGGAACTAGACAATCAGGAATACCACTTCTAAACATTGCAGATCTAGAAAAAGACTATGATTTGATAGAAAAGGCTGCTGTGATAACTGAGTATATATATACGAATGATTTATGCGAAACTAAAGAATATATGTATTTGGATGAAGAAATTAATAAGTTTAAAGATAAATTACTAGACAATGTTATTTTTAATTGAGGTGAGAAATGAAAGTTATTTCAGGGAAAATGAGAGGTATGAACTTAAATAGCGATTTAGATAGATTTACAAGACCGACAGAAGGTAAAATAAAGGAAGCTATATTCAGCGTGATTTTTCAAGTAAAACCTAATTCCAAAGCATTAGATTTATTTGCAGGAAGTGGAGCAGTTGGTATAGAGTTCATAAGTCGTGGATGTGATTTAGTAGTATTTAGTGAAGCTTCTAATGATAATATAAAATGCATCAATGAGAATATTGAGCATACAAAATCACAGGAATTCGCAAAAGTCTTTAAAGGTGATTTTAAGAAAAATTTATTAAATATCAGAAGACAAGGATTAAAATTTGATTATGTTTTTATCGATCCGCCTTATGAAAGATTAAATTATTACAAAGAATCCATTCAGATGCTAATAGATAATGATCTTTTAAATGATGATTGTCTTGTTATATTAGAATCCGAAAAAGAATTGTCTGATGAATATTTCAAAAATTTGAAATTAGAAAAACAAAAACAATATGGTAAAAAGAAGAATATATATTTTTTGAGGAATGATAATGAATAAAACAAAGGTATTATATCCGGGTAGTTTTGATCCAATTACGAATGGACACATGGATATTATTGAAAGAAGTGCAAAAATTTTTGAAGAAGTAAATGTAGCTGTTGTAAAAAACATTCAAAAGAAAAGCACATTTTCTCTTGAACAAAGAGTTTCGATGATTAAAAAATCTTGTAGCCATTTATCTAATGTAAGAGTTCATCAATTTGAAGGATTGACTGTAGATTTTGCAAAACAAATAGGATGTAGTACAATTATAAGGGGACTACGTGCTGTTAGTGATTTTGAATCAGAAATGCAAATGTCTTTGGCTAATAAGAAATTAAATAATGAATTAGAAACATTGTTTTTAGTTGCAGATGGCAAATATGCATTTCTTTCGTCTTCTATAGTAAGAGAGATAGCTTCCTACGGCGCTGATATATCAGAACTTGTTCCTGAAAATATCATTGACGATATAAAGGATAAATTTAACGATAAATAAATGCTTTATCTTGAATTAATTTGATATTTTTATTATAATAATTGTAAGAATAATTAGCTCAATGCAGGAGGGTTACATGGATATTATTAAGTTAATAGAAGAAATGGAAGACATACTTGATGAAGCATCAACAGTTCCATTTTCTAAAAAAGTTATGGTTGAAAGAGAAGAACTTCTATCAGTTTTAAAAGATATGAGAGAAAATTTACCAGAAGAAATCAAACAAGCTCAATGGACTAATGCTGAAAAGAATAGAATTATTGATGAAGCTAACAGAGAATCTGAAAATATTAGAACTCAAGCTTACAAAGAAGCAGAAAAAATAGACCAAGAAGCTCGAAACAGATTTGAAACAATGGTAAATGAACACGATGTTACTATTGCAGCTCAAAAAAATGCAGAAGAAATTACTTCTCAAGCTGAAAACAATGCTAGACTATTAAAGAGTCAATCTATCCAATATATCGATGAAATGTTGGAAACAACTCAAGACAAATTGAACAATCTATTGGAAGAATTACAAGAAAACAGAAATGAATTAAAAGGCTAATAAAAAGCTTGGTAGTTTTAGATGACTACCAAGCTTTTTTAAGTATTATTTTAATAAATTATCTGCGAATTTTTTGATATCAGCAGTAGAATTTTCGTCTGGTGTATCATAGCAAATTACAGTATCAATAACGTTTAAATTATTTTTCGAACATCTTTCTTTCCAAAAGCCCATCCATTCACCGTTGTTCCATTCATAAGAACCAAAGAGAGCAATTTTTTTATCACTTAATGTATTTTCTAAATCAGAAAACATCGGTTCAAATGAAGTATCTTCTAGTTCTTCATCACCCATAGCAGGGCACCCAAAAGCAATGACATCGAAATTGTCTATATCATAGTTTTTATAATCATCACTAAATACCATTTCGACTTTAGATCCTTTTGACTCACATTCTTCTTTAATAATTTGAGCCATTTTTTCAGTATTACCAGTTTGAGACCAGTATAAAATTAATAAATTCATAATTTACTCCTTAAAATAATTTATTATATCAAACAAGTTATTTCCTTGTAATGATAATCTTTTTGTTACGAGCTTAGCATAGTCATATTTTTTAAATATATCTTTTGCTTTTTCTACATCAGAATATACTTTCCACTTTCCGGAAATACATTCATTTTTTCCGTTGTAATTGATAAAACCAAGAACATCCTCGTAAGGATATCCTAAGAAAAATCCGATTTCATGAGGAAATTCATTTTCAAGTAATCTTTTCTTTAAAAAATCTATGCTGCTATTAAAATTATCTGCAGGATAACCATAACTTTTCAAAGCATTTTGCAGCCTTTTATCATTATAGTTTTCTATTAAATTGTAATTTATTAAGTACAGCAACAACTTTTTTCTAGTTTGCTTTAAAATAATTAAGCTAAAATTATATTCTGATAATTTTTCGTTTAATTTAAATATGTCTTCAAATATGCTATCTGTATAATCAACATTTATCATATTTGCAAATTTGAGATTACTTAGTGTGGGATAACAATGTTCTAATAATATGTCTTGTAACATAACCACCTCTATAATAAGTATTGATAATTGATATCATAATAAGTATAGCACATGATTTCTGATAAATCAATACTGATTATCAATTAAATTCAAAGAAATTTGTGGTATAATAACTTTGTGCAATAATGATATATGAAGTATCTTGATAATATCGAATGTCTATGTTATATTTTATATATCAACTTAATTGAAATGAGGTGGATAAATGAAGACTATTTTTTCAGTAATTTTAGTTATTGCCAGCATTGTAATAATAATTGCAGTGATGAGTCAAGAAACTAAATCAGAAGGGATGGCAGCGTTAACAGGCGAAACTAATGTCGGTGGACATGGTGGAAGATTAACTAAGGATAATTATATTAACAGAGTTGTTATTGTATCATCAGTTATATTCTTGGTTTCAGCTTTGGCGTTAGCATATATAAAATAATTTAATAGTTGAAAGGAGTAAATCATGGACAATATGTATTACTATTTAGCTATTGCAGCAGGTATTATCGCTTTATTATTTGCTGCAATAAAATTTAGTAGCATAAGTAAAAAAGGTGCTGGTAATGAAAGAATGAGGGAGATATCTGGATTTATTCACGACGGAGCAATGGCTTATCTTTCTCGCCAGTACAAAGCACTTATTATTTTTGTAGTTATAGTATGTGTAATTCTAGGTGTTGCAATCGATTATAAGACAGCTATTTGTTTTTTAGCTGGTGCAATATTTAGTGTACTTGCAGGTTACATCGGTATGCAAGCTGCAACAAAGGCAAACGTTAGGACAGCTAATGCGGCAAAAGAAGAAGGAATGAATGGAGCATTAAACGTAGCATTTTCTGGTGGAGCAGTAATGGGAATGTGCGTTGTTGGATTAGGAATTTTAGGTATAACTCTTTCTTATATTATTTTCCAAGATGCTGAAGTTGTTACTGGATTTAGTTTTGGTGCTTCTTCTATAGCTTTATTTGCCAGAGTTGGTGGAGGTATCTATACAAAAGCAGCTGATGTTGGAGCAGACTTGGTTGGTAAAGTTGAAGCTGGTATCCCTGAAGATGACCCTAGAAACCCTGCAGTAATTGCAGATAATGTTGGGGACAACGTAGGGGATGTTGCTGGTATGGGAGCCGACTTATTTGAATCCTATGCTGGTAGTATTTTATCAGGTATTACATTAGGTTTATTAGCTTATAAAGAAGCTGGTGTATCATTTGCAATAGCAACAGCAGCTTTAGGTGTTATTGCATCTATTATAGGTGTATTTACAGTTAGAGGAGGAAAAGATCCTCAAAAATCTTTGAATACAGGTACAATTATCAGCTCAATATTAGCAATCGCAGGATCATTCTTCTTATCAAGATCTATTCTTGGTAGTAATAATGCTTTCTTCTCTGTATTAGCTGGTATATTAGTTGGATTGATAATTTCACAATTTACTGAATACTACACATCTGAAGATAAAAAGCCAGTTCAAAAAATTGCTGAAGAATCAGAAACAGGTTCTTCTACAAATATTATCTCAGGTTTGGCTACAGGAATGAAATCAACTACTGGTCCAATTATTGTTATAGCTATTGGTATAATAATTTCATTCTTTGCATCAAATGGTGCTACAAACCCTACAGAAGGTTTGTATGGTATTGCAGTAGCTGCTGTAGGTATGTTATCTACTTGTGGAATGACAATTGCAGTAGACGCTTATGGTCCAATAGCAGATAATGCTGGTGGTATTGCTGAAATGTGCGAATTACCAGAAGATGTTAGAAATATTACAGATAAATTAGACTCAGTTGGAAATACTACCGCTGCGATAGGAAAGGGATTTGCAATCGGTAGTGCTGCATTAACAGCATTAGCATTATTTGCATCATATACAGCTGTAGTAGGTTTGAAACAAATAGATGTTACAAGTCCAGAAGTTGTAGCTGGTATGTTCATTGGTGGTATGTTACCATTCCTATTCTCAGCATTGACTATGGATGCTGTAGGAACAGCTGCAAATGATATGATTGTTGAAGTTAGAAGACAATTTAAAGAGTTCCCAGGAATTATGGAAGGTACTCAACAACCTGATTACAAAAAATGTGTAGATATTTCTACAGGTGCTGCATTAAGACAAATGCTTGTTCCAGGTTTGTTAGCTGTAGTTTGTCCAGTTATAATGGGATTCTTATTAGGCGCAGAAGCTTTAGGAGGACTTTTAGCAGGTTCACTTGTAACAGGCGTATTAATGGCAATATTCATGTCAAACAGTGGTGGAGCATGGGATAATGCTAAAAAATATATTGAATCAGGTCAACACGGTGGAAAAGGATCAGATGCTCATAAGGCAGCTGTAGTTGGAGATACTGTTGGGGATCCATTCAAGGATACTTCAGGTCCATCATTAAACATATTAATTAAATTGATGACGGTAGTATCATTAGTATTCGCACCATTGATTGCTCAGCATGGTGGAGTAATACTAAACTTATTCTAAAAATCGAATATTTTAGTATTTGAAGTGTTTTTCTAAAACACGAATTGAATTAAATGATTTTAAGCGGAATGTTATCTTTCTATTGCGGAAAACATTCCGTTTTTAATTTTGTTTTATTTTAATTCAAAATTATTGTATAATATTATTATCTATAATTTTAGGAGGATTAAATGGACGAAGTCGGGCCCAATCTTATTGTAGAATTGGTTATTTTATTAATACTTATAGTAATTAATGCTTTTTTTTCAGCAAGTGAAATAGCAATTGTATCTTGTGATAAAAATAAGCTTAGGGTTATGAGTGATGACGGAAATGAAAAGGCAAAATCTGTTTTAGAACAATTTGAAAAACACACAAAATTTTTGTCTACTATTCAAGTTATATTAACTTATATTGGATTTGTTGCTTCAGCAATATGTGCATCTAGTTTAAGTGTAAGTTTGAGTAAAAAGATGATATTTTTAGGATTAAATAAATCTGTAACTTATTGGATATCAGTGTGTGTTGTACTTATTGTTTTATCGTTTTTGTATATTTTGTTTGGACAATTGATTCCAAAAAGAATTGCTTTGAGTGTGGCGGATTCTTTTGCGTTATTTTCGATTAATGCTGTAAAATTTATTTACTTTATTTTAAAACCATTTGTTTTTTTACTTTCAAAGTCAACAAAATTTATACTGAGTATAATTGGAATTAAAACTTTGAATGTGGAGAGCAAAATTACTGTTGAAGAAATAAAATCAATGGTAGAGGTCGGAAAGGAACAAGGAATTATAAATTCAAACGAAAAAGATATGATTGATGCTGTTATTAACTTTGATGAAAAAACAGCTGAAGAAATAATGACAGCAAGAACAGAAGTATTTGCAATTGACCTTGAAGATTGTATTGAAGATTATTTGGATAAATTAATGGAACTAAAATTTTCAAGAATTCCAGTATATGAAGGTGATATTGACAACATACTGGGCATCATCTACATTAAAGATTACATGAGTGAAGCTTACAAACATGGATTTAATAATGTTGACTTAAGAAAGATTTTAAAGCCAGCGTATTTTATATCAGAAACTAAAAATATCAATGATTTATTCTCAGATATGAAGAAAAAAAGAATTCACATGGCAATCTTAATTGATGAATATGGTGGTTTTTCAGGTATTGTATCGATGGAAGATTTAATTGAAGAAATAGTTGGAAATATCGAAGATGAATACGATCATGAAGCTCCTGATATTATTCAGGTTGACAAGTTTAATTATATAGTAAAAGGTAGTACTTCTATAAAAGAAATTAATTCTAACATTGGACTTGAGATTGATGAGCTATCGGATGATTATGATACATTAGGCGGTATGTTAATAAATCGATTGGGATATATACCTGAAGATGGCTTTAAAAGAAAAATAGAAATAGATGATGTTTTGTACAATATAATTTTTGTGGAAGATAAAAGAATTAAAAAGGTAAAAATTACATTACCTAAGAACTTTTTTGAATAGGTGATTAAATGATTATTATAAAAAATAAAGATGAAATAGAAAAAATGGATATTTCTGGAAATGTTATTTCTGGAATGCATGAAGCTTTGAGGGAATTTGTTAAACCAGGTTTGACTACAATGCAAGTTAATGATTTTTGCGAAAAATTTATTAGAAGCAAGGGAGCAATACCAGCTCAAATAGGATTTGAGGGATTCCCATACGCTACATGTTGCTCTGTAAATGATGAAATATGCCATGGATATCCATCTGATTATATTTTAAAATCTGGTGATTTGTTAAAAGTAGATACAGTAGTTGAATTGAATGGTTGGATGAGTGATTCCTGTTGGAGCTATGCAGTTGGTCAAATAGATGAAGATACTCAAAAACTTATGGATGTTACAAGAGAATGTTTGTATGAAGGAATTAAATTAGCTGTTATTGGCAATAGACTAGGAGATATAGGAGCTAAAATTCAGTCAATAGCAGAAACTAATGGCTATTCTGTAGTACGCGAATTCACAGGCCACGGGATTGGAAGAGGTATGCATGAAGATCCTATGGTTCTTCACTATGGTAAAGAACACAGAGGTCTTAGATTACAAGAGGGAATGGTTTTAACTATTGAACCAATGATTAATATGGGAACTCATAAGTTGAAAATTGATAAAAATGGATGGACAGCTAGAACTATTGACGGGAAAAAATCATGCCAATATGAACACACATTAGCCATCACAAAAGATGGTCCAAGAATTTTGACTAAACAACAAGGACAATAAAATAAAGAGAATATTTTGGGGTTCCTCAAAATATTCTCTATTTTTTTATTACTGGAAAATTATAAAAATCATTAACCTTTTTTGTAGAATATATTAGTCTACTGACTTTTATATCATATTCATATAATTTTTTGTAATTATCAGATAAATTTGAAAAATCTCTGTTCAAAGAATAAATTTTACAATTTTTTTTAATTGCGGACAAATCGAAGTTTTTTTTGAATCCCAATAGGCGAACAGCTTCAATATCTGCATTTACGATATCATCTATAAATTTTTTATCTACTCCTAAAATATAATTTAAAATCAATCTTTGAAGTCGATTTTTGGTATATTTTTTATTTTTTATGTTTTCAAAAAAATCATCATAATTTTCATTCAATGCATTTGATAGAAGATTATCTAATCCTTTCTCATAACCCGTTATATTATCTAATTCTGATTTTTCCACAAATAATTTATAAGATAATATGTCTAAAAGCTTCTTGTTAGATCTAATAGAATTTTGTTTTAGATATTCGTAAGTTAAGGATGGAATTTTGTCTTTAAATTCTTCTAATAACATCAAATTAGTTCTGATAGAGGATGCACTATAAGAGATACATTCTAAGGAATTTGAATTGTATTCGCTATTGACTCTTCTTATTGGCAGAATTTTACATTTAGAGTGTAGTTTATCTAATGATTTCATATATTCCAAAGCAAGAATGTTATTTGATTTGAATATTTCATCGGAATATTCAGAGTAGTTTTGCTTTGAAAATATCATTATGTTTTTATTATATGAAATATTTTTGTTTTCTAGTATAAACTGTTTAATATTACCTTCATTTTCTAGTAGAAAATCTTTGTATGAAATTAGATCTTTTATTTCTGTTTCAATTCCAAAAGAAACATAATCACATCCAATAGTGTCTATTATTTTAATAGCGTAATAGGCGAAATTCTGCGCTGATTGCAAGGAAAATACAGAAGGAATTTCAATAACACAGTCTATCCCGTGTTCCAAAGCAATTTTAGTTTTATGAAGTTTATCTAAAATAGAAAATTCACCACGTTGCACTACATTTCCGCTCATGATTGCAATTATATTTGCTTCTGGGAAAATTTTTTTTATTTGATCTATTTGATGTAAATGCCCAAAATGGAACGGATTGTATTCACATACTATAGCTATATTCATAATTATTGATTCCTTTCATATACTTTTTTCTTATGTTGTATTATAATTGATATTGGTAATATAGTAAATAAAAAGGGGTAGATTTTATGGATATAAGATTTGTTAAAGGCAATATTTTTGAGCTACAAAGCGATGCAATTTTATATTTTATCGAAAATTCACTTCTGGAAGAGAATTCAAAAAAATTAGTTGAAAAAGCTGGAGAAAGAATTTTAGAACCTCTTACAAAAATAAGTGGAATAGAAAAAGGCGAATGTAAAATAATTCCCGCTTTTAATATAACTTCGGATTATGTGATATTGGCAAATTTGCCAGATGATTTAAGAAATAACAACAAAAATATTTTCAAAAATCTAATCTATAATGTTTTTTGTGAAATGAAAAAATTTGAAATTCATTCGCTTAACATAGATTATTCTCTTTTAACTGAAAAATATTCTAGTGAATTTGTTAATCTTATAAATGAAGTTATAGACGAAAAATCGTTAAGAATTAGCGATTTTCTTGTATTTATGTGCAAAAGTTAATAATTGACTTTTAACTTAAATTACTCTAAAATAATATTATGTCCAATGACGAAAGGTAGTGATTGATATTTTTCCAGAAACTCATAAGAGAATTGTTAGAGAAATAAATCAAGACATTAAAGATTCCTATGGAATCAATTTAAATATAAAAAAATTAGAATGGGGAGCCGTTAGTCCAGATATTTTACCAAAATACAAGCTAATAGCACATTACAAAGAAGAAAGTATAAATTATATTGTAAAAGAAATTATCACTATAATTTATCTTTTTCAATTTACAGATTTAACAAGATTGAATTCATTGCAAAATAAGATTTTAAGTACAAAACTTGGAGTAATAAGTCATTATCTAAGTGATTATGTGTGTCTTCCACATGCAAAAAGATGGAGGTGTAATCAACACCTTAAAGATCACATGAATTACGAAAGAGTTTTGAATAAGTTAGCACAAAATCATATATTTGACAAAAAAGCAATAACATCAAGTCAAATAAGCATAGATAATGATGAATGTGTGATGTTAAAAACATTGGTTAAGAATTATATTGAAGATATAGTAGATGAATATAGCATTTCAGAAGATAAAACAAGAGATTTGGACTTTGCGTACGGTTTGAATTATTCTATTTTCTGTTTTATCTTTGAAACTATTGAAGTATTCTCTACAGAAAGATACTATCAAAAGTCCTTTGTTTTTTAAATATAATTAGGAGTAGGAGTTATGTATAAAGCTTATAACACGAACAATTTAAAGAAAAAGCTTGAGAAAAAATTTCTTTTCGAAGACGATTTATTAGCTTTATACTTAATGCTTGATATTGTTCAACAAGAAAACAAAATACAACCTTGTTATGTCAAATATAACGCTCTTAATAAAATTTACAATGTTTTAATTAATCATTTGTCGTATAGAAATGATAGAGAAAATATTATTAAAGCTATTTTTGATTTGATATCAGAAGATATTAATAAAATTGAATTCACTTATTATCTTCAAGCTTATACTGAAGGCTTTAATAACAAGAATATAAGTGATGAGTTGGAGTTTTATGCATTAAGACATATTCCAGCATCTACGATTAAAAAATCGGATATTCTTCTTCATAATACTGAAAGCAGAAGTGCTAAGTTTTTAAAAAGTAAGATGATTAGTTCAATTAAAAACAAATCAAATGCATTTAGAGTACAAGATTCAATAATAGATAATTATTGTGAAAACATCTTAAAAGACAAGATATTTAGCATTAATAGCAAGATGGACAAACAGTTAGTGATGAAATCTATTAATGATAGTGTAGTGATTTCTGAAGAAAAATTCTTGAATATGTGGCAATTAGAAAATTTGTACAAAAAAATTGTTAAAACTTTGAAAACTGTTTTAAATAATTCTATAGAAGATGCATTGTGGTATGGGTTAAATGACAGAGTATTACAAAGGTATAAGTAAATTGTAAAGTCGGATTTAAATTGTTGTAAAAAAATTTGACAAAACAAATTTAATCGTTTATACTAGTAAAGTAATGTTTGATACATTAAGCCCAGATAGCTCAGTCGGTAGAGCAAAGGACTGAAAATCCTTGTGTCGCTGGTTCGATTCCGGCTCTGGGCACCAAAATGTGTGCGGAAGTGGCTCAGTGGTAGAGCATCGCCTTGCCAAGGCGAGGGTCGCGAGTTCGAGTCTCGTCTTCCGCTCCATACGGCGACATAGCCAAGTGGTAAGGCAGAGGTCTGCAACACCTTCACCCCCAGTTCAAATCTGGGTGTCGCCTCCAAAGGAAAGTTTATTATAGACTTTCCTTTTTTTTATATGTAAAGGAGTTAATATGATTTTTATTGATTTATTAAAAGATGAGTATATTGAGGAACTATCAGATTTTGTATACAAACTGAGAAATAATTTTTTATTTCAAAATAAGTTTGATTCAAATTTGGCGAAAAATAAAATAACAATAATTAAATCTTTGAAAAAACAAATATCTAATAGAAATCATTTCGTGATTTTTGAAGGAACCAAGTTAATTGGGTATTTGGTGTTAGATTTAGATGATAAAGAGTTGCTAATTAAAGAGATATATATAGATAAAATTAATAAATCAATACTCTTTAAAATTTTTAGATTTTTAATGGATTATGCACTATCAAACTTATTTGATATAATTAAATTTAAGTTCAATGGATTTATTTTCGATGAAATTATAAAAGAACATTTGGATGATCAAAATAGATTAGAAATAAAGAATGATATGTTTGAAGAATCTCATAAGAAATTTGCGATAATTAGTTTTAAAGCTAAAAATGGCTTGATAAAATTTTTAAAAGGCAATGATTATGAAGTTATTTACAGTTTCGATAGTAAAAAAATGGATGAAAAAGTTAGTGACCATGTAGATATGCAAATTAGGAAAATAAATGAAAATGCATTCGTTTGTACTCAAGAATCGTATTTTCATTATAGGGCATATCTTCCAAATTATATAGCATTATATGTAACAGAGCTTGAGATAACGAACACATACCCGAAAGATTGCCTGTTAAATAACTTTTCAATTGAAAATCATTTAGTCTGTAATAAAAAATCTGTAGATCCTGTTGTATTAAAATTACTTAAAGATGAGAAAATAATAATGGTCAAACAAGGATATTCCAAATGTTCAACAATAGTTACTGATAAATTTGTAATTACCAGTGATAAATCTATATATAATAGTGTTCAGAAACAAAATATTAAGGCATATTTGATAGATTCTGGTGAAATAAAACTAGAAGGTTATGATACAGGATTTATTGGTGGGACTTGTGGATATTGTGCTGATTTAGGGGTTGTGTTTTATGGCAATCTTGAAAATTATAAATTTAAAAATAAACTTATTGAATTTTTAGAAAAAGAAAATATAAAATACTATTATACAGATGATGATGATTTTATAGATCGCGGATCTATAATTTTTAATTAATAGGAGGTCAATTATGATTCAACCATCTACATTACCGGGAATGATGGAACTTCTTCCTGAAGACCAAATGGTGTTCGATACAATTAAAAGAAGAATAGAAGATGTTTTTATTAAAAATGCATTTTTTTCAATCGATACACCTGCTATAGAAAAATTAGACGTTTTGCTATCTAAAGGTGGAGGAGAAACAAGTAAGCAAGTGTATAGAATTGATAGTAGTAAGAAAAATCAAGGATTGAGATTTGACTTAACTGTGCCACTCGCAAAATACGTTTCAATGTACATGCAAGACTTAGCATTCCCATTTAGAAGATATCAAATAGCTAAGGTGTATAGAGGAGAAAGAAATCAAAAAGGAAGATATAAAGAATTTTATCAATGCGATATAGACATCATAGGAAATCAAAAATTGAGCTTATATAATGATGCAGAAATAGTAAAATGCATGTATGAAGCTTTAAAATCAATAGATGTTCCAGATTTTGAATTTCAATTTAATAACAGAAAAATATTGAATGGATATTTCTCTAATTTAGGTGTTGAAGACTTTGAATCATGTTTGAGAATAATTGACAAATTAGATAAAATAGGAATAGATAATGTAAAAGAAGAATTATCTAAGCTAAACTTGGATAATGAAAAAATTGATTCGATTTTAAATTTCTTACAAATAGATGGAACTAACCAAGAAATAATCGAAAAACTTGAATCATTGAATATTGCTAATGATTTATTTGTATGTGGGCTTGATGAATTGAAATTTGTATATGACGATATTTTATCTTTAGGAGTTAGTCCAGATAATATTAAAATAAATTTATCTATAACTAGAGGGCTTGATTACTACACAGGTTCAGTATTTGAAACATTTTTTAAGGAATATCGTGAAATCGGATCGATTTGTTCTGGAGGAAGATATGATAGTCTAGCGAATAATTTTACTAAAAGCAAGTTGCCTGGAGTAGGAATGAGTATCGGCTTAACTAGATTATTCTATCAACTTCAAGAATTAAATTTGGTTAAAGGACAACAAACTAACTTTGATTGCATCATTATTCCTATGAAAGGTTATGAAAAAAATGCAGTGAAGTTGATGAATGATTTGAGAAGTTCTTATGTAAGATGTATGAGTTATCTTGAAGATGATAAATTAAAAAAGAAATTTAATTATGCTGACAAATTATCCGTAAAATATGTTATAATAATAGGACAAGATGAAGTTGAGCAAAATAAATTTACTTTACGAAATATGGTAAATGGTAATCAAGAATTATTAGAGCTTAACCAAATTATTGAAAAGTTAAAATAAAGGCGATGAAAAATCCCAGTAGGCATATAAGAACTTTCAGAGAGAGTAAAACTTAGGCTGAAATTTTACTTAAGAGATCAGTATGCTGAATACTAATTTGGAGCCTATTGTCAAATGAGAAAAAATTAGGGTGGAACCACGAGACACTTGTCCCTATCGGGATGAGGGTCTCTTTTTTATTAGGAGGTATTTATGTTTGAAGTAAAATTAAAAGATGGATCCGTAAAAGAATTTGATGAAGAAATAAGTTTATTAGATGTTTGCAAATCAATTTCTGAAGGATTAGCAAGAGACTGTGTCGGAGCAGTTGTAGATGGTAAAATTATGGGATTAATGGAAACTATTAATTCTGACTGTGAAGTTCAATTCGTAAAATTTGATGATGAAGAAGGAAAGCAAGTTTTTTGGCATACTTCATCTCACTTAATGGCTTATGCTATTCAAAGATTGTATCCAGATACAAAATTTGCAATTGGACCATCAATTGATTCTGGATTCTATTATGATTTAGATACAGATCACAAGTTTGTACCTGAGGATTTAGAAAAAATTGAAGCCGAAATGAAAAAAATAGTTAAGGAAAATCCTAAATTAGTAAGAGTTGAGATTTCAAGAGAAGAAGCTTTGGAAAGATTTAAGAAAGAAGGTCAAGATTATAAAGTTGACTTAATAGAAAATCTTGATGAAGATGCTACAATTACATTGTATGAAATGGGAGACTTCGTTGATTTGTGTAGAGGACCTCATTTATTAGAAGTGAAAAATATTAAAGCATTCAAGTTATTATCAATTGCCGGTGCATACTGGAGAGGTGATGAAAATAACAAGATGCTTCAAAGAATTTACGGAATTTCATTCCCTAAGAAAAAATTATTAGACGAATATTTAGAAAGAATGGAAGAAGCTAAGAAAAGAGATCACAGAAAAATTGGTAAAGAAATGGGGCTATTCTCAATTCAAGAAGAAGGACCGGGTTTCCCATTTTTCCATCCAAATGGAATGGTTGTGTTAAATGAACTAGAAAAATTCTTGAAGGAACAACTTTTAGATAGAGGATATGGTCAAATCAAAACTCCATTGATTTTGAACGAAGATTTATGGCACCAATCAGGTCACTGGGATCACTACAAAGAAAATATGTATTTCACTCAAATAGATGGTGATGATTATGCAATAAAGCCAATGAACTGTCCAGGATCAATTTTAGTTTACAAGGATGAATTGCACAGCTACAGAGAGCTTCCAATTAAAGTTGCAGAATTGGGTCAAGTTCACCGCCATGAATTATCAGGTGCATTGCATGGCTTATTCAGAGTTAGAACTTTCGTACAAGATGATGCACATGTATTCTGTTTACCTGAACAAATAGAAGAAGAAGTAACTAAGATTATAGATTTCTGTGATTATATTTATTCTAAGTTTGGTTTTAAATACGAAGTTGAATTGTCAACTCGTCCAGAAGATTCAATGGGATCAGATGAAGATTGGGATTTAGCAATTAATTCACTTAAGAGTGCGTTGGAACACAAAGGTCTTGAATATAAGATTAATGAAGGTGACGGTGCTTTCTACGGCCCTAAAATAGATTTCCATTTGGAAGATGCAATTGGTAGAACTTGGCAATGTGGAACTATTCAATTAGATTTCCAAATGCCAGAAAGATTTGATATGACTTATATAGCAAGTGATGGATCTAAAAAACGTCCAGCGATGATTCATAGAGCTATTTTAGGTAGTGAAGAAAGATTTATGGGAATATTAATCGAACACTATGCTGGAAAATTCCCATTATGGTTATCACCAGTTCAAGTAGAAATTCTTCCTATTAGCGATAAATTCAATGATTATGCGTATGAATTACAACAAAAAATGAAAGCACGTGGATTGAGAGTGAAAGTCGATGATAGAAGTGAAAAAATCGGTCTTAAGATCAGGGAATCTCAATTGAAGAAAGTGAACTATTCATTAATAATTGGACAAAATGAAATTGATAACAATGAGGTATCAGTAAGAAAAAGAGATCTTGGAGATGTAGGATCTAAGAATACTGATGAATTTATTGATGAATTAGTAGATGAATATCAAAATAGAAAATAATTCTATAAATAAAGCTTATTTTACAATATAAAAATTTGCTCTGAATTTTTCAGAGCAAATTTTTAATAGAAGGAGGTAAAATGTACAAGAAATTTTATTGGTTTCTAAAATATTACAAAAACAAATTAATTCTTGCTATTACATTTCTTTTATTAAGTGACCTGGTCGGATTAATTCCCCCATATATTACAGGGAAATTAACCGATAGAGTATTAAATAATTCGATAGAATTAAAACCTTTTTTAATTATACTTTTAATTGATGTTTTAGTAATAGGAATTAAATATTTTTTTGCAATGGGATGGTGTTATTACACATTCAGAGCTTCGAATGAAATAGACTATGTAACTAGAAATAGACTTATGGATAAATACTTAAACGAATCCATGAAATATTTTCAAACTTTCAAAACGGGAGAACTTATGAACAGAGCTACTGGAGATGTCAATAGTTTAAGCGATTTGATGGGATTTGGAACTCTTACATTTTTCGATTCTACAGTATTTCCTTTGTTTATAATAATTATAATGATGGTCGTCGTTGACGTTCGATTAACACTTGTTTCTATAATACCTCTTCCTATATTGGCATTTTTGTGTTTAAAGATTGGTAAGAAAATCCATGAAAAATACTCAATAGTGCAATCTACATTTGATAAGCTAAACAATAGTGTGTTAGAAGATGTTGAAGGTATTAGAATTATAAGAGTTTTTGGGATAAAAAATGCTAGATATTTTTCGTTTCAAAATCGATCTAAAATGTTGGTTCAAAAAAACATGGATGTTGTAAAATACAGAGCAATGATGGCTCCTTTTCAAAGAATAATTCCAGCAATGACTTTTGTTATAGCAATCGGATATGGAACATTTTTAATAAGTAAGAATCAAATATCTGTTGGTCAATTGGTTTCTTTTACTTATTATTTAAATATGTTAATTTGGCCAATGTATGCATTAGGAAACTTCATAAATGTATATCAACAAGCCGATGCATCAATGGATAGAATCGATAATATACTTGACTATAAAGATGAATTAGATTTAAACGAAGATTACAAGGAAATTGATGATATAGAAAGTATTAAGTTTGAAAATTATAGTTTCAAATATCCTTACTCTAAAGAATTCGCACTTAAAGATATTTCTTTTGAATTCAAGAAGAACATGAGGGTGGCTATTGTTGGAAAGACAGGGTCAGGAAAGTCAACTATTCTTAAACAATTATTATTCTTATATCCAAGGCAAGATGAATTTGAAATCAACGGTAAATACACGAATTTATTAAATTTAAAATCAGCTAGAGATAATATGGCGTATGTGTCTCAAAAAAGTATGATTTTTTCGGATACAATAAAGAATAATATAAAACTTTCCAAGATAGAGGCCACAGATGAAGAAGTGATTAAAGTATCTAAAAGCGCGGATATTTATAAGGATATAGTCAATTTTCCTGATGAATTTGACACTTTGTGTGGTGAAAACGGACTGTCATTATCTGGAGGTCAAAAACAAAGAATTTCATTAGCAAGAGCTTTATTAAAAGATTCAAACTTGGTTGTATTAGACGACTGTTTAAGCGCATTAGATACTCAAACTGAGAAACATATTTTGATAGAGTTAAAAAAACTTAAAAAAACAGTAATCTTATCGACTCATAGATTAAATCAGATTGACGATTTTGATTTAATAATAGTAATGAAAGATGGTCAAATAAGTGAGATGGGTACTCATTCGGAATTAATGGAAAACAAACAATGGTATTACAATCAATATAATATCCAATTAGTAAGGGGCAGATATGAAGAGTAAATTAAGAAATAAATTTGTATCAGAAAAACTAAAAATGTATTCCATGAAGCAATCTAAAGAATTGGTGATTGGATTTGTCTTTTCCTTATTAAGAACTTCAATGGAAATTTTGGGTCCGATTGTAATAGGATTTGTGTTAAATGAGTTTGTAGCAAAGAATAATATAGTTGGAAATTTTTCATCAATTATTAAATACTTGGCTATTTATTTGGTGATTTACGTTGCGTGTGGAATTTTCAGTAACTTGAGTATGATTTATTTTGAATTGGCAGCAAATAACGTAACATATTTTGTACAAAATGATATTTATAAACATATCAATGAATTACCTATAGAATACTTTGACAATCTGGCAGCAGGAAGTATCGTATCAAGGATTACGAATGATACTATGAGATTAAAGATAATGTTTCAACTTATATTGGCAGATATTACAACTGCTGCAATAATGATAATTGCAATATATATTATGATGGTTGTAACAAATATTAAAGTGTCTTTGATGCTTTTGATTTTGTTTCCATTTGTTTTCTTAATATTCTATGACTATAGATATAAATCAGCAAAACATAACAAAAGAATCAGACATCTGGTTAGTAAAATAAACGCAAATATTAATGAAAATATTAATAATATGGAAATAATTCAAGCTTTAAATGTCAAACAAACTATAAAAGATAAGTTCGATAAAATTAACAAAGAAATTTTTGGAAATAATTTAGCTCTTACTAAATTAAGAAGCTATGGAGGATACAGGGCTATTGATATAATTGGTTTATTATCAACAGTTATAATTTTATTTTATTTTGGATATGGTCAGATAACCAAAAGCTATCCAGTTACAGTTGGTGGGCTTTATATAATTATCGATTATACTTCAAAGATTTTTTCGAATGTTAGTGTAATTGTTACAAGATTTGGAGATATGGAACAAGCTTATGCATCTGCAAGTCACATATTTGACATAATGAAATTAGATACAATTGAAAAGTCAGATGGTGTGATAGAAGATCTAAAGGGAGATATTGAATTTAAAAATGTTTATTTTGCTTATGATAAAAATGATGTATTGAAGGATATTTCATTTAAAATACCAAAATCAACTAGTGCAGCTTTTGTAGGGACTACAGGTAGTGGAAAATCAACGATCCTTAATTTAATATTGAAGTTTTATGACGTAAAAAGTGGTGAAATTTTAATTGATGGGGTAAATATCAATAATTTAAATGAAGATATTATGAGAGAAAACTTTGCGGTTGTACTACAAGATCCGTTCCTTTTTGAAACTACATTAAAAGAAAATATAACTTTAGATAAGGATTATAGTGACGAGGAAGTGATCCATGCGTTAGAAGAATTAGGATGCTATACATTGCTTAAAAAAGGTTTAAATGAACCTATAAAAGAAAAAGGCTCTAATCTTTCACAAGGAGAAAGACAATTAATCTCCTTTGCAAGAGCATATATTAGAAATCCTAGAATATTAATTTTAGATGAAGCTACATCGAATATTGATACTGAAACAGAGCAAATTATCCAACAACCATTAGAAAAATTAAAATATTCAAGAACTACATTGATAGTAGCTCACAGATTATCTACAATTAGAAATGTAGACAAGATTTTTGCCTTATCCAATGGTAAAATAATAGAAAGTGGAACTCATGATGAACTATTACTAAAAGATGGTTTCTACAAACAAATGTACGATGAGCAATCATCCATTTAAAGGGGGATTAATGGATAAAAAACTAAAATACATTAGGACAACATACACTATAATATTCACAATTATTGTCTTATATATCGTAAGGAACAATTTTATAGCACCTAATCATATTTTTAAATATAAGATTTTTTTGAGTATTGCTCAAAAATTACAAATTGCTTTATTTGGACTTTTAGTATTTCTTATTTCATCAATTTCCTATTTTTTATATAATAAAAATTTTGATTTCAAGGATATAAAAAAGTTTTGGGTTCTAGAATCATTAAGAAAATTTGTATGGATAAAGGGATTAGAATCAGTATTTATTGGTGAAGATGAGTATAGGAATCAGAACTTAAACAAAAATATTTCTAATTTTATCGCTTTATCTTTAATTAGTATATTCACGATATTTTTAATGAAACCAGAATGGACACTATTTTTGATTTATTTAGTAATATTGGTTATTGGTATTTGTGTTATTTATTTTAAAAACAAAAGTCCATATTATTTAGATTTTGTTGTAAAGGATAACATAAGTGTCAAAAGAAAAGTTTTATCAGTTGCTTATGAAACTGTTGTTACAATATGTAATATATTATTTTTCGTTTTTGCGATAAAACAATTTACTAATGTAAATCTTTCATCTTTGGTGCTTATTTATTGTGTTTCAAATGTATTTGGGCAAGTTAGCTTGATGCAGGACGGATTTGTTGTTTCGGATTTAATAGAAATACACTTTTTATGTAAATTGATAGAACCTAGAGCTGCAATAATTGCTATATTGATATACAGAATTGTAAGTAGTGTTATTCCATGGATAATTTCTTTAATTATGATATTAAAAAGAATTTACGACAATTACAATACTGATCAATACAAGAAACAGTTCGCATTTAATATTTTGTCTATTTTTACTCTAATCGTTGGGCTAATATTATGTTTAAGTGTTGCCACTCCATCAATGTTATTAAGAATAAAATTTTTAAAGAGATTTGTTAAGAAAGATGTAGTGATTTTGGCTAGATTTATAACTCTTACATCAGGTGGGTTACTAATACTTCTTTCACAAGGAATAAAAAAATCAGTTAAAAAATCTTTTTATATAGCGGAAGCAGTATTAATAGTTTCAGTTTTTTCAACACTATTAAAAGGATTAGACATTGAAGAATCTATTATTACATTAGTATTGGGAATTGTAATGTATATAATGAAAGATGGATTCACAGAAAAAGCTATCAAAATCAACCCAAAATATTTTATAAATACTATCGGTAAATTATCAGTTGTCACAGTATTATTTATCTTTATTAGCAATACTGTTCGCAAGGTAAATTTTTTGACATCACATCGAAAATATTCTCTAAATTATTTGGTTGAAAACAAGAAATTTATACTTCTATATGTTTTATTTGTTCTGATATTATCTTACCTTGCTCAATATACACGAACTAAGAAGATCACATTTACAAAATTAACAGATGAGGATTTTGAAAATATTGATAAATTCTTGGAAGAATTTGGTGGAAATGAATTCAGTCATTTAGTTTATTTAAATGATAAAAATGTGTATTTTGACAAGACCAATACAGTAATGATAATGTATCGACCGGTTAAAAACAGTGTCATAGTATTAGGTGATCCAATAGGTAAGAAAGAAAATTTCGTTGAAGCAATTGATGATTTTATAGTTTATTGCAATGAATATCACATGAATGTTTGTTTTTATGAAATAAATGGAGAAAATCTTGAATTATACTGTGATCAAGGTTTTAGATTCGTAAAGGTTGGACAAGATGCAACTGTAGATTTAACTCAATTTTCTTTAGTAGGAAAGAAAAATAGAACTTGGCGACATGTACTCAATAATTTCGATAAAGGAAATTATGAATTCAAAGTTGAAGATCCAACTGATAACCTGTTATCTCAAATGAAAATTGTTTCAGATAAATGGTTAGGAAATAAAAATGAAATGGGATTTAGTTTAGGATTCTTTGACGAATATTATCTGAAAAGAACAAAAATTGCGTGTATTTATAAAGGCGATGAATTACTCGCTTTTGCAAATCTTCAGCCTTTTTATGATGATAAAACACTTTCTATAGATTTAATGAGATATGATAGATCAAATGAAGATGGGTTGATGGATTTTATATTTATCAAGTTAATTTTATGGGGTCAAGAAAATAATTTTGAAAAATTCTACCTAGGAATGGCACCTTTATCTAAAGTTGGAGATAAAATTTATTCAAAGAAGAAGGAAAAAATTCTAAATATTGTTTACAATACTCAAAATAAGATATATAATTTTAAAGGTTTAAGAAATTACAAAGATAAATTTAAGCCCAACTGGTCGAATAAATATATAGCATATACTTCAGACTTTAATTTACCATATATTTTAATTAATGTTGTAAATTCAAAGAAAAAATAGTTGACAAAATGTTCAACATAGTATACAATATTTGTTGTTGATAAGTAGAGATATCCGCTCTCACCTTATAATTTCGAATTCATAAGGTTAAAATTTAATTTGATTATTAATTTTTGGCGGGTATTTTTACCCGCCATTATTTTTTTGGAGGTGAATAATATAAAAGACTTAATGATTAATGAGGAGATAAGATCTTCTAAAGTTAGATTAATCGATGACGAAGGTGAACAAATAGGTGTAATTCCTATTAAAGAAGCTTTGAAAATGGCTGAAGATAAGCATCTGGATTTAGTAAATGTAGCACCAAATGCTAAGCCACCTGTATGCAAAATATTAGATTATGGAAAATACAAATATGATGCATTAAAGAAAGAAAAAGAAGCGAAGAAAAATCAAAAAGTAATTAACGTAAAAGAAATAAGACTTTCACCAAATATTGAAAAACACGATTTAGAAGTTAAGGCTAATCAAGCATCCAAGTTTTTAAGCAATGAAAACAGAGTAAAAGTTTCTGTTAGATTTAGAGGTAGAGAACTTGGTCATAAAGATTTGGGTAAGGAAGTTCTTGATAAATTTTATGAATTAACAAAAGATGTAGGACAAATAGAAAAGAAACCTTCTATGGAAGGTAGAATGATGATAATGTTTATGGGTCCTTTGACTGATAAAGAAAATTAGAGGGGGAAATAATATGCCAAAAATGAAGACACATAGAGGTTCTGCTAAGAGATTTAGAAGAACTGGTACAGGTAAGTTAAGAAGATATAAAGCTTATGCAAGTCACTTAACAGGTAAAAAATCTGCAAAGAGAATTAGAAACTTAAGAAAAGGTACAACAGTTAGCGATGCAGATATGAGAAGAATCGATAAAATGATTCCTTAGTTAGAGGGGGGGATATAAATGGCTAGAATTAAACGTGGTACAAATAATAGAAAAAGACATAAAAAAGTATTAAAACAAGCTAAAGGATATTACGGCTCAAAACATACATTATTCAAAACAGCTAATCAAGCTGTAATGAAATCATTAGCTTATTCATACGTTGGAAGAAAAAGAAGAAAAAGAGATTTCAGAAAATTATGGATTGCTAGAATTAATGCAGCTACAAGAATGCACGATTTAAGCTACAGCAAATTTATGCACGGCTTAAAAGTAGCTGGTGTTGACTTGAACAGAAAAGTTCTTGCTGATATGGCTGTTAGAGATGAAAAAGAATTCGCTAAATTAGTTGAATTAGCAAAAAACAATTTATAAAATTAAAAGCTTAAGTTGATTTATATCATACTTAAGCTTTTTTTAATATAGTATTAATTTCGTTTTCATTTGAATTTATTAGCTTTAATTTTTTATCACGAGTTAGACTTTTTGTTTTAATTTCTAATTTTAATGCATCACTTTTATTATCAATTCTTTTCATAAAAACATAGTTTACAGGAAGCCTTGCCCTTGTATATTTACTGGCTTTACCTTTATTGTGCATTTTAATTCTTTTTAAAAAATCATTGGTAATACCTGTATATAAACTTTTATCAGCACATTCTAAAATATATAAATAATACATTAATACATACCACTTACTTGTTTCGCAACATCATAACTGAAACCTTTTTGCAGCAAGAAAGTAACTATTTTATTCTTTAAATCATAGCCCTCATGTTTTTCTTTCCAAATATTGATTTTAGTTTCAACTATTTGAGTTGCTTTGTCTAACTCCATATTATATCCAAAGACATTTTCCAAATAATCTTCATAAATTCTTTTATCAATACCTTTTTGGTATAAATCATTGATTATTCTTCTTTTACTGTAATTTGTTAGATTAATTTTATCGTTTATAAATATTTTCGCGTAGTTATAATCGTCCAGTAAATCTAGGTTTTTTAATTTTTCTATAACGTCTTCAATAATTTCAGAACTAAATTTTTTTGATTTTAATTTTGTCGTTATTTCTTTTTCAGTTCGTAATTTATATGATAAAAAATTAAGGCTGATTTCAAAAGCCTCTGTAAATTTTGAGATATTCAATAAATGAGTATATAGTTCATCATCTATTGTCATTTCGTTATGAATTTTATATCTTTCAAAATCATTATAACTTAGTAAAAAACTTTCTTTTGTATCAGTCTCAATTACGAACTTATCTTTTTTATCATTGAACTCAATATTTTTGATTATCATTTTATCTCATGTTCATTATTACATTTAGTATAAATGGAGCAACCATCATTGCTACTAAAATAATTGCTACAACTTGAGCTAATTTTTGCTTTTTCATGAAATTCACCTCTATGATATTCTAACACAAAAACATATATTTGCATATTTTAAAATAATGCTATAATATATTTATAAAAATGGAGGTAATTATGGCTGATTTAAAATTTGAAATAGTAGAAAGAATAGGAGTTTTATCCACAAAAGCTAACAATTGGAATAAAGAATTAAATATTGTAAAATGGTCTGATTACGATGCAAAATACGATATTAGAGAATGGAATCCTGATCATACAAGAATGAGTAAAGGTCTTACATTCACAGAAGAAGAATTAAGAGTATTACATGCGTTAATAGAAGATGAATTAAAACAATTAGATTCAGAAAAGTAGGATATATTTTGAAGTTCATACATTCAGCTGATTTTCACTTAGGCATGAAATTTGAAAAATCTTCAATTCCTCAATCTTTGTCTAAAATTAGAAGACAAAGAATTTGGACATCTGTTGAAAAATTAATCGAATATAGTATTGATGAAAATGTTGATTATATTTTTCTGTCTGGAGATTTGTATAATTTGGAAAATTTTAGCCTAAGTGATATGAATCGTTTAATTGATCTATTTTCTAGAACAAATTCACAAATTTGCATTATAGGTGGAAATCACGATCCTATTTATAAAGATAATTTATGGGACATGGTAAATATTAGTGATAATCTAAATATTTTCAAAAAGGATACTCTTGAAAAAATAGAATTTGATGACACTGATGTTTATGGGATAAGTTACAATAAAAATAACTACGATTTTATGAACATTTTTGATGATTTAAAACTAGACAAGTTAAAAACTAATGTTTTAATGATTCATTCTGATTTATTAAATGATAACAATTGTTATATGTTTTTTGATCAAGATAAAGTAAATAATTTGGGTTTTGATTATGTGGCTTTAGGTCATATACATAAACCGACTATTTTTAATGATAAATTTGTGTATCCAGGTTCTATTGAACCGTTGAGTTTTAAAGAAAAAGGGATGCATGGTGCTGTTATTGGAAGTATAGTTGATTACAGACTTGACATCGATTTTTTAGATTGTTCTGAATCAAACTTCAATGAATTTGACTATAATATATCAGATAAATTTAGTTATTACGATTTGGTTGGTTCATTGTCTAAATGTTTAGTTGAAGATAAGACAAATTACATTAGAATTAATTTAAAGGGACAATTAGAAGAAGGGTTTGATCTAGATATAGATTCTTTACAAGAAAGTTTAAAAAAATATTGCGAATATGTAGAAATAATTGACAACACAGAATCTAATATAAATTTGGATAAAATTTATGAATTTAACAGAAATAATGTGTTGGGTTATTTTATTGAGGAAACAAAAAACTTGAATCAAGAAGATCCTGTGGTTAAAAGAGCAATTAATTTAGGAATTAAGTCCTTAATGGAGAATAATTTATGAAAATTATTAGATTAGATTTGATATCATTTGGCAGATTTAATAATTACACAATAGAATTTGGAGACAAATTTAATCTAATTTACGGGTTAAATGAGTCAGGAAAGACCACTATATCCAAATTTATAGAAGGTGTATTTTATGGATTTGTTAAACCTTACTTAAAGAGAACTGTATTTACTGAAGACTACGAAAAATATCGCCCTTGGAATAGTGAAAACTATGAGGGCAGTATTTTAGTGGAGAAAGATAATAAGAGATATGTAATTTATCGTAATTTTAAAGAAAAATATTTTAATATTTTCAATGAAACTACTGGTAATAACGAAACTGATCTAGATGGTTTTAATCAAGATAATTTATCATTTCCAGGTGAATACTTTTTTAAAATGCCTTCAGATATCTTCAAATCAACTGTTTTTTCTAATTTAAAAGAATTGGATGCAGAAGATAAGAATGTAAGTTCTATTGTTGATATGCTATTGAATTCATCAGATAGCAATAATGATTCTGTTTCATTTAAAAAAGCACTAGATAATCTGGAAAAGATGAAATCAAATATTGGGACTAAACAATCTAAAGCAAAACCGTTGGGGAGTTTATATCAAAAAAAGTTTGATTTAGAAGATGAAATCAAAAATATTAATAAAGACAAAAAAGAATATGAAGATAGTTTAAATAAGCTAAATGAGTACAAACTTAGACACGAACAACTGCTTTTAAATAAAGAAAAATTAGTAAATTTGCATAAAAAGAACGATATAGAAAAAATAGAAGATGCAAAAAACTATAAAATGCAAATTTTAAAAGAAAAAGCAAGTTTATTAGACAGGGTATCAAAGATTAAATACATCAATGACATTGACGAAGATGATGTTAATAATTTGGAATATCAAAATAAATTATTAAACGATAATAGAATTACATTTAATGAGTTATCGAAGGAAAAGAAATTATTAAGTAAGGACTATTACCAATTAAAAGCAAAACTTAGCAATTATGAAACTATAAGAGATTATATTGATGAGATGAATAATTTAATTGAAAAATTAAATGGAATTTCTAAATTAAAGCTCAAACTATCAATTATTGGAATTATATTTACAATAATTGTTGCAGGAATGATTTATATGATGGGGTATACAAAAGAACTAGTTATTGCTCCTGTATTATTTGTTCTTTATTATATTTTAGTTAGTATATCCAATAAATTTAAGAAATTATCATACAATCGTCAATTAAATAAGATTGTGCAAAAGGTTAATCAAATTACTAATATGAGGTACAAAGACTACAATGAGGTAATTAATGACTTTAGATATGACTCAGATATGGATAAAAGTATTGATTATTTAAATAAACTTGAGGGACAACTCCAAGATATTGATTCAAGACTAGATTCTATTATAAATGAAGATGAAAGTTCCAAGTCAAAGATTAACAATATTTTATCGTCATCAAGAAATTTGAAGAACATAGATGTTGAAGATTATAGAAGAAAAAAAATAGAGTATGATCAATTGATTGATAGAATTTCAGATAAAGATGATCAACTTCAAAAGATATCATCTGAATATGATTTTAGTATTTTATTAGAAGATATTAATTCAGATTCAATAAAACTTGAGGATAATGATATAAAAGATATCAACTTACTTAATAAAGAAATTGACGAATCTATTGAAGAAAATGCGAAATTATTTGAAAGGACAAAAATACTTGAAAAATCTGTAAATCTTTTATTGGAAAAAGAAGAAAGATTAGCAGATATCAATGAGAATATTCAAAAATACGAAGATGAAATTACATCTATAGAATTAGCTATGGATTTGATCAATAAAAGCATAAATAAACTACACAAAAATTTTATACCTAGAATCAACAAGAAAGTTTCAGAAATGATGGCTTATTCGACTAAATACAAGGATAGATTCAGAGTTGATGAAAATTTAGATGTTAGCATTTATGATGGAGTAAAATTTTACGAACAAAAACATTTAAGTTCTGGAACATTTGACTTACTTTCTGTTTTTATTAGAATAAGTGTGCTCGAAGAATTAATGGGTCTTGATTATTTGATGATACTAGATGATTGTTTTGTTCAATTAGATGATGTAAGATATAAGAAATGTCTGGATTTGTTATTTAAAATTTCAAATAATAATCAAATAATACTTTTTTCTTGCCAAAACAGAGATGAGCAATTGTTAAATGAACTAGACATAATATATAAGAAAATTGAGTTAAAGTAATTATGATATATGCAATGGGTGATTTACATCTGGATTATACAAAAGAAAAATCAATGGATGTATTCGGTGATAATTGGGATAATTATGAAGAAAAAATATTTCGTAATCTAGAAAAATTAAATGAAGAAGACATTATACTTATTCCAGGAGATATTTCCTGGGCAATGCAACTAGATGATGCTTTTGTGGATTTGAAAAGAATCGATAAGAGTCCAGGCAGAAAGATTTTAACTAGAGGTAACCATGATTATTGGTGGTCTGGTATAAGCAAATTAAGAAAATTAGATTTAGAATCTATTAATTTTATTCAAAATGATTCATTGGACTTAGGAAATATCAATATATGTGGATCACGAGGATGGCTTGATCCAACTAGCAAAGAAGCTACAGAAAAAGATGAAAAGATTTTTCAAAGAGAAATTTTGAGAGTGAATATGAGTTTAGAAAGTGTCCGAAATAACAACGATATTATTATGATGCTTCATTATCCTCCTTTTGATATCAATAAACAACCTAATGCGTTGTTTAATTGTTTGAAAAATTATAATGTTACAGATTTAATATATGGACATTTGCACGGATATGGACATCAAAATGTCGTCGAAGGAACAATAGACGGAATACATGTACATTGTGTGTCCTCGGATTATATTGATTTTAAAGTTAAGAAAATTAGGGAATAAAATGGAAAAAGAATTAGAATGCAAGGTATTTACTGATGATTTTAATGGTTTGATGGATAAAGCTATTGAAATGGGAGCTAAAATGATTGCTCATGAAATTCAAGAAAATATTTTAATTGAATCTAATAATTTTGATTTAATTGATAGTAGTGATTATCTTAGAATTAGAATTTCAAAAGATATTTTTAATAATGAAAACAAGAAATTTCTTACTTACAAGAAGAGAGTTAATGATACAAACGTTAGACATTATGATGAATATACTATAGAGTTTGATAGCGAAGAAAACTTGAAACAAATATTAAAATTTGTTAAATTGGATAAGCAATCTTCATCTAAGAAAGAAAGAAAATCTTTTGAGTTTATGGATGCAAGACTGGATTTTGATTGCTGGGATAAAGATTTTTATCCGTATCCATATTTAGAAATTGAAGTAAAAAATGAAGAACATTTAAATGAGATAATAAATAAATTAGGAATAAATAAAGATCAAATTTCAACTGAATCTATAAGTGAACTAAGATCGAAATTACAAGAAAGTTAACAGAAAGGATAGACTTTTAATGGCAAACAAAAAGCTAGTGGTAGTAGAATCTCCGACTAAAGCAAAGACAATTCAAAAAATGTTAGGGTCAGGATATAAAGTTGTAGCTACAATTGGTCATTTAAGAGATTTACCAAAAAGTAAACTAGGCATAGATATAGAGAATGATTTCGAACCACAATATATTAATGTGCGTGGTAAGGCCAGTGTAATCAATTCTTTAAAAAAAGATTACAAAAATTCTCAAAAAATCTTCTTGGCAACCGACCCTGATAGGGAAGGAGAAGCTATTTCTTGGCATTTGTGCTATTTATTAGATATAAATCCAGAGGAAGAAAATAGAGTAAAATTTCAAGAGATAACTAAAGACTCTGTAAAAGAAGCAATAAAAAAACCTGAAGCTATCGATTTAAAATTGGTAGATGCTCAACAAGCAAGAAGGGTTTTAGATCGTATAGTAGGGTATAGCATTTCTCCATTATTATGGAAGAAAGTTAAATCTGGCCTAAGTGCTGGTAGAGTACAGTCTGTAGCCTTAAGATTAATTTGTGAAAGAGAAAAAGAGATAAGAGAGTTTGAACCAGAAGAATACTGGTCTATTCATGCAAATTTATCCAAAGAAAAATTGGAATTTGATTCTGAGCTATATTATTCAAAAAACGATAAATCTAATAAAATCAATATAAAAAACAAGGATGAAGCGGATAAAATTTTAAATGATTTGTCAGATAATTTTGTTGTAAATTCTATAAGACAACAAAAAAAATCTAGGAAACCTTACGCTCCTTTCACAACATCCACACTTCAACAAGAAGCATATAAAAAGTTATATTTTCAAACTTCTAAAACAATGAGAATAGCTCAACAATTATATGAAGGAATTAGTTTGGGTAGCGAAGGGTCAGTAGGTTTGATTACTTATATGAGAACAGATTCAACAAGAATTTCTCATGCTTGCGTGAGTGATTGCCTAGATGTTATTAATAATCTCTATGGAAAACAATATGCCACAAAAGGATACGATTATTCTAAAAAGAAAAAGGGATCACAAGATGCTCACGAAGGTATTAGACCCTCATCAGTAAAAAGAAGACCGAATGAAATTAAAAAATATTTGACAGATGATCAGCACAAATTATATAAATTAATTTGGGAAAGAACTGTTGCTAGTCAGATGAAAGATGCACGTTATCTATCTACATCAATAGATTTTGATAACAATGGTTATACTTTTAGATCTAATGGTAACGTGGTGATTTTTGACGGTTTTACAAGAGTATATTCTTTGAATACCAAAGATAGCGAATTGCCTGAATTAAAGGAAAAAGATTCTATAATTTCAAAAGAAATAGAATCTAAACAACATTTTACTAAACCAAAACCTAGATACACAGAAGCAAGCCTTGTAAAAACACTTGAAGAAGATGGCATTGGTAGGCCAAGTACTTATGCATCGATTATAAGCAGTATTTTGTCTAGAAATTATGTTGAATTAAAAGAGAAAAAATTTTATACAACAGAAATCGGAGAAAAAGTTTGTGAATTTGTAGTTAAATATTTTGATTCAATTATTAATGAAAAATTCACTGCTGAAATGGAGAATGAATTAGATAATATTGCTGAAAACGACGTTGAATGGAAAAAAGTAATTAGAGATTTTTATGATGGATTTAATGAAGATTTAATCAATGCAAAAAATGCACAAGATAAATTTAAAGTTAAAGACGAACCAATTGGACGCAAATGCCCTGAATGTGGCAGTGATTTGGTAATAAAACATGGGAGAAATGGAAAGTTTATTGGTTGCAGTGCTTTTCCTGATTGCAAATATACTGAAACTATTGTAAAAGATACTAAAGTAAAATGCCCAAAATGTGGTCACAGAATAATAGAAAAAGTTTCTAAAAGAGGTAAAGTTTTTTATGGATGTGAAAATTATCCAAATTGCGACTTCGCTTTATGGGATAAGCCTACAGGTGAGAAATGTCCTGAATGTGGTAGTTTACTAGTTCATAGAAAAAATAGGCATGGAGAATCCATTCTTTGTTCTAATGAAAAATGTGATTATAAAAAGCTTGAAAAATAAAAGCATATATGATATACTTTGAAAGTAAAACACACAGCCGATGATACTGATGCAGTTGCTTAATTGTCGCATTTGTAGATGAGTCGTCTGGAGGAAAAAAACGGAGGTAGAAAAAATGTCAGTAGTATCAATGAAATCATTGTTAGAAGCTGGGGTTCACTTTGGACATCAAACAAGAAGATGGAACCCAAAAATGTCAAAATTTATATTTACAGAAAGAAATGGAATCTATATTATAGATCTTCAAAAAACTGTAAAACAAATTGATGATGCTTACAATTATGTAAGAGACATCGTCGCAGATGGTGGAGAAGTTCTTTTCGTAGGAACAAAAAAACAAGCTCAAGAAGCAATCGAAACAGAAGCTAAAAGATGTGGACAACATTATGTAAGCCAAAGATGGTTAGGTGGTATGTTAACAAACTACAAAACTATCAAAACAAGAATTAATAGACTTCACCAATTATATGAAATGGAAGAAGATGGAACTTTCGATCTTTTACCTAAAAAAGAAGTTAGCCAATTAGAAAGAGAAAGAGAAAAACTAGAAAAAAACCTTGGTGGTATTAGAAAAATGACAAAAATGCCAAGTGTACTTTTTGTAGTTGATCCTAAAAAAGAATACATTGCTGTTCACGAAGCAAAAATATTAGGAATACCAGTTGTAGGTATCGTAGATACTAACTGTGATCCAGACGAATTGGATATTGCTATTCCTGGTAACGATGATGCAATTAGAGCGGTTAAGCTTTTAACTTCTACAATTGCTGATGCTGTTATTGAAGCAAATCAAGGTCGTGAAGATTCAGAAGAAGTTTATTCTGAAACTGAAAATGATACAGAAGAATCTGAAAACGAAGAATCAGTATCAGAAGAAGATTTAAAAGAATTTGTTGAAAATTCTGAAGAACAATCAGACGAAGAATAATAAAAAATAAGCGACGGTTAAACTTAAAATTAAATAATTGTTTGACAGTCGCTTTTTAATTCAATTGGAGGTAATAAAATGGCACAAATTACTGCTAGTATGGTAAAAGAATTAAGAGAAAAAACTGGCGCAGGAATGATGGACTGTAAGAAAGTCCTAACTGAAGCAGATGGAAATATTGAAAAAGCAATTGACCTTTTGAGAGAAAAAGGACTTGCTGGAGCAGAAAAAAAAGCTGGAAGATTAGCATCTGAAGGTATTGTTGAAACTTATATTCACGGTGGAAAAATTGCTGCTATTGTTGAAATCAATAGCGAAACTGATTTCGTTGCAAAAAATGAAGAATTTAAGGATTTCGCAAAAGATATAGCAATGCAAGTTGTAGCATCAAATCCAAAATACGTAAGTCGTGATGAAGTACCATCTGAAGAAGTAGAAAAAGAAAAAGAAGTATTAGTTCATCAAGCTATGAACGAAAACGACGGAAAAAATATTCCTGAAGATAAAGCAAAAATGATTGCTGAAAAGAAAGTTGAAGGAAGAATAAACAAATTCTACTCACAAATTTGTCTATTAGAACAACCATTCATTAAAGATCCTAATAAATCTGTAGAAGAATTATTAACAGATTTAATTGCAAAAATAGGTGAAAACATTAAAATTCGTAGATTTGCTAGATTTGAAGTTGGCGAAGGTTTAGAAAAGAAAAACGAAGATTTTGCTGAAGAAGTAAAAAAACAAATGGGTCAATAAAAATTATTGCTGCAATTTCTATATTGCAGCTTTTTTTATTTTACATAGTATCATATTGATTTTAAAATGTTAATTTGGTATGATTAATTAAAGAAAACCTTATTATTAATTAGGAGGAAATTTTGAGTTTAAAATATAAAAGAGTTCTACTAAAATTAAGCGGTGAAGCTTTAAGTGGAGACCAAGGACACGGATTAGATGATGATATTATAGAAAATATTTGCGATTCTATAAAAGCTGTCCACGAAGAAGGATTAGAAATTGCTATTGTTGTTGGTGGTGGAAATTTCTGGAGAGGAAGATCATCTAAAATTGACAGAGCTACATCGGACTCAATGGGAATGTTAGGAACAACAATAAATGCTTTGAGATTGCAAGCATCTTTGGAAGCAAAAGGTATTCAAACAAGAGTACAAACAGCAATAGATATGAAACAAGTTGCAGAACCTTATATTAGAAGGAGAGCGATAAGACATATTGAAAAGGGTAGAATTGTAATTTTTGCTGCAGGAACAGGATTACCATATTTTTCTACTGATACAACAGCTGCGTTAAGAGCAGTAGAAATTAACGCTGATGTTATTTTAGCAGGTAAAAGAGGAACAGATGGTATATACGATTCTGATCCTAATAAAAATAAAAATGCAATCAAATACGATAAACTTACTTATATTGATATTTTAAACAAAGGCTTAGGAATAATGGATGCAACAGCTACATCACTTTGCATGGAAAATAATATGGGATTAGTAGTTTTTGGTATAGATGATCCTAAAAATATAATTAGAGTTTCTCATGGAGAAAATATTGGAACAATTGTTGAGGGGGATAAAAATGAGTAAACAAATTTTAAAAGATATGGAAACAAAAGCTGAGAAAACATTGCATGCTTTAAGGGAAGAACTAAAAACAGTAAGAGCTGGTCGTGCGAATCCTAGCGTATTAGATAATATTATGGTAGATTATTATGGGACATCAACACCTTTAAAACAAGTTGCTACGATTTCTGCTCCAGAAGCTAGATTACTTACAATTCAGCCATGGGATAAATCAATAATGAAAGAAATTGAAAAGCAAATTCAAGCATCTAATTTGGGAATCACTCCTTCAAATGATGGAAGTATTATAAGATTACCATTTCCACAATTAACTGAAGACAGAAGAAAAGAATTGACAAAAGTCGTTAAAGAATACGGCGAAAAATCTAAAGTAACTATAAGATCTATAAGAAGAGATTTTGTAGACGATGCAAAAAAAATGGAAAAAAATGCTGAAATATCTGAAGATGAATTACACGTATTATTAGATGATATTCAATCATTAACAGATAAGTTAACAAAAGAAATTGACAATATTGTTTCTGATAAAGAAACTGAACTAATGGAAATCTAAAAAGTTAATATTAAATAAAAAATCTATTCATCATGTTATGAATAGATTTTTTATTTAATTAAATCTTTATCCTGAATTAACTTATATAAAAGTGGAGAAATCAGTAATTATGACAAAAATGTTACAATTATTACTTTTTTGAAACTTATTTGTAACTTTTTTGTTGAATTTACTTGACATATTTTTTTAATTCTTTTAATATTATCTTAGGATGTATTAGGAGGAAGTTAATATGAACAAAAAAGGACTTGGCTTATCTATCGGATTAGCTTCAGTCATAGCTGTAGGAACTTTTGTATCGCCTTATTTAAGTTCCACAACTTTAATAGGAGACAATAATGTTGAATCTAATAAATTAAATGATTCTAAATATTCAGTTGCAATAAAAAGCAATGATGTATTGACTCCAAATGCTGAAAAAGAAGAAAAAGAGAAAGCTCTTAAAGAAATAAGAAATTCACAAGTAAGAAACGTATTAAATGATTCCACAAAAACTATATCTAATAAACAAGCTGAGAAAGTTAAAGAAGAAATTAATTCGGATGTAAAACAAGTTAGAAATAATAAACAAGAATTAAAGACTTCTGCCGACAATAACGTTTCTACATACAAAAAAAATAGTGAAAAAGTAGATACAAAAAAAGATGAATCTAAAAAAGTGAAATTATCTACTGCAAATGTTGGGAAAATTTCAGAAGGTAATGAGAATTCAAAATCAAGCCTAAAGAAAGAAAAATCTGAAGTTGCTTCATTAACTCTTTCAAGAAATTCTGAAAATGAAGAAGAAAAGATTTATTCAAATATAACAAAATCTACGACAGGTGATTTATTTGTAAGAGAAAAGGCGGATAAAGAATCTGAAGCAATAGGTGTTTTACCAAAAGATACAAAAGTTGTTGTTAAAGATGATGGCAATAAATCATGGGCAAAAATAAGCTATAAAAACAAAGAAGCATACGTAAGTAAAGACTTCTTGACCAATGAAAAATCAAATAAAAAAGTAGTTTCTGAAGCTAAAAAACAAGTTTCAAAAAATAATCCTGAAGTTAAGAAAGTAAAATCTGAAGTAAAATCTAAATCTACTGAAAAGTCAGTAGATATGTGGGTAAAATCTCCAGTTTATCTAAGAAGTGAAAAATCAATCAGCTCTAATAAACTAGGTGTATTAGAGAAAAACACTAAAGTACAAGGTGTAGTTGAAGATGGATGGTTCAAAACTTCTGTAAATGGAAATAATGGTTTTATTAGTATAAAATACTTGCAAAACACTAAAATTGAAGAAAAGAAAAATGATGAACTTCAAGTTTCAGAAGTTAAAAACAAAGAACAAGTAAAGAAATCAAATTCTACAAAATTTGAAGGAGCTAACTATACTGGATATGTAAAGGAAGCTGTAAATGTTAGAGATAAAGACAGCATGGATTCTAACGTAGTTTCTGTATTAGAAAAAGGTACTAAAGTTAGTGGTATCAAAGGAAAATATTGGTTAAAACTTTCTGAAGGAAAATATATTTCTGTAAATTATATTCAAGACAATAAAGTTGAATCAAACCAAACAAAAAACACAGAAGTTAAAGATTCTTACAAAAAAGATTCTAATTCTAAGATTGTAAGATCTAATGAAGGTGGTTCTGGCAGTGCTGTAGCTCAAGCAGCTTATAATTATTTGGGAGAAAGATATGTTTGGGGTTCTGCACAACCAGGAGTAGGATTTGATTGCTCTGGATTAACTAGTTATTTATATAATAAAGTTTGCGGTATTTCTCTTTATAGAAATTCAGCTGCACAATCAAATAATGGATATCCTGTAAGTAAAAGCAATTTAAAACAAGGAGATTTGTTATTCTTTAGTACAAATGGATCAGGTAGTATTTCTCACGTAGGGATTTATGTTGGTAATGGAAAAATGATTCATGCATCAACACCTTCAACTGGTGTAATTATTTCAGACATTGACTCAAACTATTACTCAAATACATTTGTAACAGCAAGAAGAATCTTAAACTAAAATCATAAGCTATTGGCATTTAATGCTAGTAGCTTTTTTTATTGGACGAATTGCTTGAGCATATGATATTATAGAGTATATAGATATAAGAGGCGCACTATGAATTTCAATTTTTCTAAAGATAAAATTTTAATTGGTATAGCAATAATTGTTTTAGCTGGTTTTGGTTACTATAAATCTAATTCAGATAATTTGAATCACAATCAAATTCAAGCTTTAGTTGATACAAAATCAACAGAAAGTGTAAATAAGCAGTCTGAAAATAGTGCACATAACAGCGAAGATAATTCTACTAAGATGTGTCAAATAGATGGTTGTGTAAACAAACCTGGTGTCTATCATTTTAAAAAAGATGATAGAATTAAAGATATCGTTGAACTAGCAGGTGGATTTAAACAAGATGCTGATACGAAAAGTGTAAATTTGGCGATGAAGCTAAAAGATGAAATGAAGATCTATATTCCTTCTAAATCAGAAACTTCAAAAGAACAAAACAATGATACACAAAGCTCTGATTTAGTTACAATAAGAGATAATAACTCAAGTAATCTTGTAAATATTAACACCGCTGATAGTAATAAATTGCAAACATTACCAGGTATTGGACCTTCCAAAGCTAAAAAAATAATAGAATTTAGAGAGAAAAATCAATTTAAAAAAATTGAAGAAATAAAAAATGTAGATGGAATAGGCGATAAAACTTTTGAATCATTGAAAAGTTTAATAACTATAGATTAAAGGAGATAAAAATGTTAGACAAAAAGTACAAAACAATTAAACCAGAAGATGTCAAATTAACTGAGTTTACTCAAACAGCTGGATGTGCAGCAAAGATAGGACCTGGTAAATTAGCTGAGGTATTAAGTCATCTTGAAAAAGTAAATGACGATAATTTAGTAGTAGGATTAGATACAAGCGATGATTGTGCTGTATACAAAGTAAGAGATGATTTATGTTTAATTCAATCTCTAGACTTCTTTACGCCGGTTGTTAATGACCCATATACATTTGGTCAAGTAGCTGCGGCAAACTCTTTAAGTGATTTATATGCTATGGGTTCAGATCCATTGTTAGCTTTAAATATTGTTTGTTTTTCAGATTGCATGAATCAAGATATTTTGGTTGAAATCTTAAAAGGCGGTGCTGATAAGGCTAAAGAAGCGGGATGTCTGTTAGTTGGTGGTCACACAATTCAAGATGATGAACCTAAATATGGATTGTCTGTGACAGGGATAAACCATCCTGATAAAGTTTGGGCCAACTCTACAGCTAAAGTTGGAGACGTGGTTGTATTAACTAAAAAATTAGGTGTAGGAATTGTAAATACTGCTATAAAAGGTGGAATGGATAATCAAAAATTATTTGATGAAGTTATCAAATCTATGTCTACTTTGAATAAATACGCTAAGGAAGCCTGCGATGGACTAGAAGTTCATGCTGCTACTGATGTAACAGGATTTGGTTTGTGCGGCCATGCACTTGAAATGGCTAAGGGATCTGATTTAACAATAGAAATTGACTCACAAAACTTACCTATTTTTGAAGGAGTAGAAGAGTTTGTTAACTTAGGATTAGTTCCAAAAGGAGCTTATGACAACAGAAACTTTATCAGAAATGATGTAAAAATCAGCAAAAATGTTAGTAGCTTTGTAGATGATTTGGTCTTTGATCCCCAAACATCAGGCGGATTATTAATTGCATTATCTAAGGAAGATGCTGATAAACTTGTAGAAAAATTACATGAATCAGGCCAAGTTGGAAGTATAATAGGAAGAGTAAAGGAAAAAACAGATCACTTTATTGAAGTAATCTAATTAAACTTATGAAACTTAGAATTCTGTTAGTTTTTCCATCTAATGTGTATAAAGATGAGATCATTTTGAATTTCTCTAATGATGAAAATTATGAAGTTTCAGAATGTTCTACAATTGAAGATGCACTTGAAAAACTAAAAAAAGGTTACTATGATTTTTTGCTTAGTGATATGAATTTTTCGGATGGTACAGGCTTAGACTTCAAAAAAGAAATTAGCAAATTATATTCCATTCCGACAATTTTTGTTAGTGACGAATCAGATGATATGAAAAAAATCCTAGCGTTAGAATATGGCGCAGATGATTATGTAGTTTATCCATTTAATATGCTTGAGTTAAAAGCAAGAATTAGAGCAGTTCTTAGAAGAACGAAATCAGATTTAGTAAATGACAATAATAAAACAAGCATAATACAAATCGGTGAATTTGAATTTAATTTAATATCAAGAACTGTAAAAAGATATGGTCAATATATAGAATTAACAGGAAGAGAATTTGAATTGCTATATGCACTTGTTTCTAATAAAGATAAGGTTCTTTCAAGGAAGGAATTGGCTGCGAAATTATGGGAAGATGCACAGTCTCATATCAGGACTGTTGATGTTCACATTAAAAGATTGAGAGAAAAAATCAAAGATAACGAATCATTAATAATTAGAACAAAATGGGGAGAAGGATATTACTTCTCATCAAATACAAAAGTTTAAACTGCTTTTTAAAAAGCAGTTTAATTATTTATGGAGGGAATATGTATCAAACTGATATACCTAAAAAAGATCAATTAATTGCAAATATAATTACAAACATGGGAGAAATAAAAATTTGTTTGTTTGAAAATGATGCTCCAAATTGTGTAGAAAATTTTGTAACTCATGCAAAAGAAGGATATTATGATGGAACTATTTTTCATAGAGTTATTAAAGATTTTATGATTCAAGGAGGAGATCCACAAGGCACAGGCTATGGTGGTGAAAGTATTTGGGAAAAGCCTTTTGAAGATGAATTTTCTGATAATTTGAAAAATATAAGAGGAGCTTTATCAATGGCTAATTCTGGACCGAACACTAATGGATCTCAATTTTTTATAGTTCAAAATACTTCAATTAGAAAAGATTATATTAAATATCTTGACGAATGTGATTTGGATGAAGAACAAAAAGAATACTATAAAAATAATGGGGGATGTTTTTGGTTAGATGGAAAACATTCTGTATTTGGTCAAGTTTATAGTGGAATGGATATTGTAGACAAAATTGCTAACGCAAATACTGACTTTTCAGATAAACCGTTGGATGATATTATTATTCAATCAATAGAGATTTCAAGGAATTAATATGCATCAATATAGAGGCAAATTAATAGTGCATACTGGATCTATGTTTTCTGGAAAAACATCTAGTTTATGGAAAGAAGTGAATAGGTTTAAAATAGCTAAATATAATGTAGTTGTGTTTAAGCCGAAGATGGATTCTAGATATTCTAAGGAAAAAGTAGTAACACATGATAAAAACGAAATTGAAGCAATAAATGTCGATAATATTGACGATATAGTTGAATATACAAAAACTCATGATGTAAATGTCATTGCTATAGATGAAGTACAATTTATTAATTCAAAAGCAGATCATTTTGTAAAACAAATTAACTATCTTTTGGAAAAAGGATTCACAATTATTGCTGCTGGACTTGACATGGACTATAAAGCCAAGCCATTTCAACTTGTTAAGGAATTATTGCCTATATGTGATTACGTCGAAAAACACCACGCTGTGTGTGCTGTGTGTGGAAATGATGCATGGGTAAGTTATCGTATATCAGACGATAAAAACAGAATACAGTTGGGTGCTAGTGAGGCATATATGCCATTATGTAGAAAACACTATATTGAAAAAATGAATGAAAAGAAGCTAACAGAACTACAAACAACATATTTAGATAAAGATTAAAAAAATAAAAACACAATTTAGTATAACTAAATTGTGTTTTTTCTATTCTGGGTAGATTAAATTTTCTGTTTTAATAGAATTTAAAACCTTCAAGTACTTATCAGAATAGAATTTTGCCATATTTAAATTCATATCTGAATAGTTGCCACAGTCCTTTGCTGATTGACCAGGTATATCGCCTTCGTAATTAGATATGAATTCAAAGAGTTCTTTAACTAAATCTACGATATCTTCAGATTTTTTATCTCCGACCAAGATTAGATAAAATCCTGTTCTACAACCCATAGGACCAAAATAAATAACTTCATTTTCAAGTTTATTTCTTAAAAATGTAGCGGCTAAATGTTCTATTGCGTGAACTTCTGCTGTGTTCATAACAGGTTCTCTGTTAGGCGCAGTTATTCTTAAATCAAAAGTAGTTAATACTTCATTATTTAAGTAATCTTTTCTTGATACATAAATTCCTGGTAATAATTTTAAGTGATTAATTTTAAAACTTTCTATTTTATTCATATTTCCTCCTAAATAAAGTTCAATGGGTCTTTTTGAATTGATGAAGATATTATCAATCCAATTGAAATTAAGTTGATAATTTGAAATGTTCCACCATAACTAAAAAATGGTAAAGGGATACCAGTTATTGGCATTACCCCAATAGTCATTCCAATATTTTCGAATATGTGGAATAAAAACATTGCTGCAAATCCAATAGTCAATAATTTTGAGTATAAATTATCTGAGTTTTGAGCAATAACCACACATCTATAAAGCATAAGGGCATATAATAAAATCAATATAAATCCACCTATAAATCCAAATTCTTCAACTAATACTGCAAAAATAAAATCTGTTTGTTTTTCAGGAATAAAATTATATTGACTTTGAACTCCGTTTAAGAAACCTTCACCAGTTAATTTTCCTGATCCTATTGCTATTTTACCTTGGAGAGCTTGCCATCCAGTATTCGATAAATCTCTTTCAGGATGAACAAAATTTAATATTCTATCTCTTTGAAATTGATCAAGCCTCAAGTATAGAAAAGGTAAACTGATTATACCTAAAATAGTTGCTCCTATTAAATATTTCCAATCAATTCCAGCTGTAAACAACATTACTATTATTATGAATGTATACACCATAGCTGTTCCTGCGTCTGGTTGTTTTAAAATTAGAGCGACAGGAATGAAGGCAAAAATTAGTATTTTTATTAAAATTTTAGGATTATTAAGGCTGTTCTTGTTAGATTCTATAATATTTGCTAGCGAAATAATAAGAACTATCTTCATTATTTCAGAAGGTTGAAAATTAATTGGTCCAAACTTAAACCAACTTCTTGCACCCCATTCATCACCAACACCAAAAAATAAAACTAGAACCAGTAAAACATTGCAAATTATGTACATTGGAATGTTAAGTTTTTTTATTATGTGGTTGTCTAGTGAAATTATAAAAAAAACAACAATTATTCCTATAATTGTAGCTATTAATTGTTTTCTGAAATAATGGTTTGAAAGACTTGATCCAGCACTATATAATACTACAAGACCGTAAATAACAAGTATTAAAACGCTTATAATTAGAGTTTTATCTATTTTTGATATATTTTTTTTGCTAATATTAAACATGTCTCACTTCCTCAACTAGTATTATAACATATTAAAATATTAAGGTGTGATATAATAATGATTTAGAGGTGATTAGGAGGTTTTATGAACAGAATAGGATGTCATTTATCTACATCAAAAGGACTTCACAAAACTATAGAACAATGCTTAGAAATAAATGCTGACACTTTTCAATTCTTTCCACGAAATCCAAGAGGATCTAAGTCTAGATTAATTCCTGATAGAGAAATAGAAAAATTTTTGAAGCTTAGAGATACTCATGATATAAACGAAATAGTATGTCATGGAGCATATACCATGAATTTATGTAGTGATAGAGAAGATTTAAGAGAATTGGCAATTCAGCTTATTAATGAAGATATGAAAAAAATTCAAAATCTGAAAATTGATAAATACGTTCTTCATCCAGGAAGTCATAAAAATCAAGGCATTGAGAAAGGACTTGATTTAATTGTAGAAGGCTTGAATCAAATAGATGTTTCAAATGGTCAGAAGATATGTATTGAAACTATGAGCGGAAAAGGTAGTGAAGTTGGATTTGATTTAAATCAAATTGCTTATATTATTAGTAATGCTAGTATTCCATTGTATGTTTGTATCGATACTTGTCATTTGTTTAGCTCAGGAATTAAACTGGTTAATTTTGATGATTATCTTGATGAATTTGACAAGTTAATTGGTATTGAGAAAATAAAAGTAATTCATTGCAATGATTCTATGATGCCATTTGGAGCAAATAAAGATAGACATGAAAAGTTTGGTAAGGGATTGATTGGAGAATCAGACCTTTTTAATGTAATCTTTAATGAAAGGTTAGAAGGCAGACCAATAATACTGGAAACGCCTAACAACTTAGATGGATATAAAATTGAAATTGAAAAAATAAGGAGAAAGTTTTATGAGTTACGAGAAAATTAATAAAATTTTGGATGATTTAGATAGCTTATATCCTAATGCAAAAGCTGGTTTGGATTTTACTACTCCATTCGAATTATTAATTGCCACTATCTTATCGGCACAATGTACAGATGTTAGAGTTAATAAAGTTACAGCTGTTTTATTTAAAGAACACAATACCCCTAAAGCTATATTAGGCTTAGGTGTAGATGGATTAACAAAATACATCAAAAGTTGTGGATTGTACAAAACAAAATCAAAAAATATTATTAATACATGTAATGTTTTATATCATGATTATGATTCAAAAGTTCCTGATACTATAGAGGAATTAATGAAATTACCAGGAGTTGGAAGAAAAACTGCAAATGTAGTTGTGAGCAATGCATTTGGTACACCAGCTATAGCTGTGGATACTCATGTTTTTAGAGTAACTAACAGAATTGGAATTGTAAATGAAAAAGATGTATTAAGTACTGAGATAGCTTTGATGAAAGTAATACCAAAAGATAGATGGTCAAAAAGTCATCACTTATTTATTTGGCACGGAAGAAATTTATGTAAGGCTAGAAATCCAAAATGTGAAGAATGTATATTGAACGACAGATGTAAATTTTACAATTCTTAATTAAAAAAACTATTGACAGATATCTTTTTTGATGTTATTATAATGAAAATAAATCAAAGGAGATAGTTATGTTAAAAAATAGAAATTTAATTAACGCAGATGATTTTAATGTAGAAGAGATAAATGAAATATTAAATTTAGCAGAAGAAATTATAAAGAGTCCTTCTGATTTTTCTAATTTGTGTAATGGAAAAATCTTAGGGACTCTTTTTTTTGAGCCTTCAACAAGAACAAGATTAAGTTTTGAATCAGCGATACATAGATTAGGTGGAGATTGCATCGGTTTTTCAGAAAGTGCAAGCTCATCAACATCAAAAGGTGAATCTTTAGCTGATACAATAAGAACAGTATCGAATTATACAGATATAATTGCAATGAGAAACCCTAAAGAAGGTTCAGCGGTTTTAGCTAGTTCTTATGCAGAAGTTCCATTGATAAATGCAGGTGATGGGGGTCATCAACACCCAACTCAAACCTTGACAGACTTGTTGACAATTTGGATGACTAAAAAAAGATTAAACAACATGACAATAGGATTGTGTGGGGATTTAAAATTTGGTAGAACAGTACATTCTTTGATAAAAGCAATGTCAAGATATGAAAACAACAAATTCGTCTTAATATCTCCAGAAGAACTTCAAGTACCTGATTATATTAAGATATTTTTAAAATCAAAAAATATAGAATTTAAAGAAGTTGAAAAAATGGAAGATGTAATTGGTGAACTTGATATTTTATACATGACTAGAGTCCAACGTGAAAGATTCTTCAATGAAGCAGATTATGTTAGATTGAAAGATTCGTATATATTAGATAATGATAAGATGAAATTAGCTTCAGATGATTTAGCTGTACTTCATCCATTGCCAAGAGTAAATGAAATAGCTACAGAAGTTGATAGCGATCCAAGAGCAGTTTATTTTAAGCAAGTTAGATACGGTGTAATTGTTAGAATGGCGTTAATATTGAAATTATTAGGGGTGAGATAATGTTAAACATTAATAGTATTGAAAAAGGTATTGTAATCGATCATATTAAATGTGGAATGGGTTATAAAATATTCCAACTTTTAAAGTTAGACAAGGCTGACTATACAGTTGCATTGATTATGAATGCACAATCAGGTAAATTGGGAAGAAAAGATATGATTAAAATCGAAAATGTTATTGATATAGATTTTGATATACTTGGAGTATTCGATGATAATATGACCGTTAATATAATTGAAAATGAAAAAATAAAAGAAAAAATTAGTTTGAATTTGCCAGAACATTTCGAAGGCTTTATTAAATGCAAAAATCCTAGATGTATTACTCAGTCTGAACGAAGTATTGTACAAAAATTTAGTTTAGTTGATAAGGATACTAGAACTTATAAATGTGATTATTGTGATCATTTATATAACGTGGAGGAATAATGAAACTGCTGCTTAAAAATTGTCATATCATAGATAGAGATAAAGATATATTTGCTGATATTTTAATAAAAAATGGTAAAATAAAAGCAATAGGAGAAATATTAGAAAAATGTGATGAAATCATTGATATAAACAATAAAATTGTAATGCCAGGATTCATAGATTTGCACACTCATTTCAGATATCCCGGTCAAGAAAATAAAGAGGATTTATATACTGGTAGCCTTTCAGCTCTTGCTGGAGGCTACACAAGTTGTAATTTGATGGGAAACACTAAACCAGTTGTGGATAATAATGAAATCTACAATCAAATTATAGACAAATCAAAAGAAATTGATCTAATAAATATATATCAATGTATGGCCACAACAAAAGATTTAAAATCTATAGAAATGATTAATTTTGAAAAAGCAGATAATAATATCAAATTCTTTAGTGAAGACGGGAAAGGTATAACAGATTCTTTACTAGCTTTTAATATCTTTACAGAAATAGAAAAAATAGATAAGGGTATTATGGTACATGCAGAAGACCATAATCTAACAAAGATTTCTACAAGGTACGCAGAGGATTTAGAAACAATTAGAGATTGTTACTTAAGCTTAAAAACAGGATGTAGAGTTCATTTTTGTCACGTTAGCACTATCGACTCATTGGAAGCGATAAAATTCTACAAAGAAAAAAACGCACCAATTACTTGCGAAGTTACTCCTCATCACATATATATGAAAGATAGTGATTTTAGAGTAAATCCTTCAATAAGAACTCAAAACGATATAGATTGCATAATAAAAATGATAAAAAATAATACAGTAGATGCTATTGCAACAGATCATGCACCTCATACTAAAGATGATAAAGATAAAGGTGCATGTGGAATGATTGGATTAGAGACAGCCTTTAATATTGCATATAAAGTGTTGCATGAAGAAAATGATATATCATTAAACAAAATATCTGAATTAATGAGTTACAATCCAGCTAAGATATTAGGAGAAAACAAAGGTGTTATAAATCCAACATACGATGCTGATTTAGTTATAATTGATATTGATAAAGAAATCAAAGTAGAAAAATTTAATTCAAAATCAAATAATTCTCCGTTTATTGGCGAAAAGTTCAGGGGTAGTATTGAAATGACAATCGTAAATGGAAAAGTTAAATTTGAGAAAGGGGCTAAAAATGATAATAGATAAGCTTTCTGAAAGAATAAACGAAAGATCTATAGTATGTGTAGGACTAGATACTAGTACAAATTATGTACCAGAAAATATGAAAAAAGGAAAGAAAGTTAGCGAATATTTATTTGATTTTAATAAGGAAATCATAGATAATACAAAAGATTTAGTAGCATGTTTTAAGGTGCAAATTGCATACTACGAAGCACATGGTATAGAAGGATTAATAGCTTACAAAAACACTCTCAAATATCTTAAAGATAATAATTTAATATCAATTGCCGATGTAAAAAGAGGAGACATCGCAAATACAGCAAAAGAATATGCAAAAGCACATTTTGAAGGTGATTTTGAAGCTGACTTTATAACCGTAAATCCATTTATGGGATATGATACTTTAGAACATTACTTACCTTACCTTGAATCCGAAGAAAAAGGAATATTTGTATTAATGAGAACATCAAATCCAGGTTCAAAAGATATCCAATATAAGGATTATAAAGGTCAACCACTATATTACGAAATAGGTGATAATTTGAATAACATCGCAAAGGATTATCTCGGAGAATGCACTTTAAGTTCTTTAGGATTTGTAGTAGGTGGAACTCAAAGTGAAAATGCAAACAAGATCAGAGAGAGATATCCAAATATAATGTTTTTAATTCCAGGTTACGGTGCACAAGGAGCTAAACCTGAAGATATCAGAGTTTACCTTGATAATTTTAAAAAAGGAATTGTGAATTCATCAAGAGGCATAATATTAAATTACAGAAATTTTGATGATGGAGAAGAAAATATCGGTAAATATGCTAGAAAAGCTGTAGAAGATATGAGAAAGGATATTTACGGTGAATAAATATATCGATTCTGAAATAATACTTAATGAAGAAATTAGTGATGGAATTTTTAAATTGGTTTTAAAAGGAAAATTCCAAGGTGATCCTGGACAATTTTATATGTTGAGAGCTTGGGATGAATCACCACTTCTTCCTAGGCCTCTAAGTATTTGTGATTTAGATGAGGAAAGTATAACATTTTTATATGCTGTCGTAGGCAAAGGAACATCTATAATCTCGTCGATGAGAGTGGGAGAAAGTATAAAAATTCTTGGGCCTTTAGGAAACGGATTCGAATTACATCCAGAAGCTAAATGTGCTATAGTTGCTGGTGGTATTGGGATTGCTCCAATGAAATATTTGTCCAGAAAATTAAAAAACGTGGATTTGTATGTTGGATACAGAAACACAACATATATGGAAGATGAGATTTTAAACAAAAACAAAACAATCATTTCTACCGAAGATGGATCAATTGGATTTAAAGGATATATAACGGAATACGTAAAAGACGATTATGACTATATTTATGCTTGTGGTCCAAATCCAATGATGAATTCCTTAAAGAAAAGAAACCTGGATGCGACAGAATTTTATTCACTAGAAGCTCACATGGCCTGTGGAATAGGAGCGTGTTTAGGATGTACTGTTCATACAACTAATGGACTTAAAAGAGTTTGCAAAGATGGTCCTATTTTTGAAAAAAATGAGGTGATATTTGATGCTTAAAACAAATTTTTGCGGCGTAGAATTCAAAAATCCTGTTATCGGAGCTTCTGGCACCTTTGGATTTGGAAGGGAATATGAAAATTTTACAGATCTAAATAAGTTAGGAGGTATTTCTACAAAAGGATTAACTATTCAACCTAAAAATGGAAATACTGGTTTGAGAATATATGAAACACCTTCTGGAATTATGAATAGTATAGGGTTACAAAATCCATCTGTTCAAGAGTTCATTAATAGGGATCTGGACTATATGTTATCTTTGGATACTGTTACTATTGCAAATATTGGTGGTTCCGATATAAAAAGTTATATTGAAGCAGTTGAACTTATATCAAGCACTGACATAAAAATAATTGAGTTAAATATTTCATGCCCCAACGTTAAAGAGGGGGGAATGGCTTTTGGAATAAAATGCGATATAGCAGAAAAAGTTGTATCGGAAGTAAGAAAGCATACCGATAAAATTTTAATGGTAAAATTATCTCCAAACGCTAATGATATAGTTGAAATGGCTAAAACGTGTGAAGATTCAGGAGCAGATGCGATTAGTCTTGTTAATACTTTTAATGCGTTAGCGATAGATATTAATAAGAGAAAACCAGTATTTGACAATATAACTGCTGGTCTTTCAGGACCTTGTATAAAACCGATAGCTTTAAGAATGTGTAGAGATGTGTGCAAAAATGTTAAAATTCCTGTTTGTGGTATGGGTGGAATTCAGAATTACAAAGACGCATTAGAATTTATTATGGTAGGTTGTCAGTTGGTTCAAGTTGGTACGGCAAATTTTGTTAATCCAAATGTTATGGTTGAAATAGCAAATGGTATGGGAAAATATTTAAAACAAAATAATTTTAAATCAATAGACGAAATAAGGAATATTATTTAGGGGGAAAAAGATGGATAGAGTTGTTGAATTATTAAAAGAAAGTAATGCATTGTTAGAAGGTCATTTCTTATTGTCATCTGGAAATCACAGTGATAAGTATTGTCAATGTGCAAAGTTATTACAATATCCAGACAAAGCTGAAGAAGTAATAAAAGTTATTGCTGAAAAGCTTAAAGATGTTGAATTTGATACTGTTGTTGGACCTGCAATGGGAGGAATAATAGTAGCTTATGAACTAGGAAGACAACTACATAAACCAGCTATATTTACTGAAAGAAAAGATGGTGAAATGTGTCTTAGAAGAGGTTTTGAAGTAAAAAAAGGCGAGAAAGTTATTATTTCAGAAGATGTTGTAACCACTGCTAAATCTTCATATGAGACTAAAAAAGTTTTGGAAGAATTGGGTGCAGAAGTAGTAGGAATTTGTTGCTTAGTAGATAGAAGTGTAAATCTGGATATTGATTTACCTTTGTACAGTGCAACAAAAATTGATATTGAAATTTTCAAACCGGAAGAATGTCCTTTATGTAAAAAAGGAATAGAATTGGTAAAACCTGGTTCAAGAGAAATTAAAAGCAAATAATATATTATAAAAATAAGCCTAATTTGAAGATTTCTTCATGAGATATTCAAATATAAAGGCTTATTTTTTGTGTAAGAAAAAATCAAAATATGATACAATAATTAAGAATAAACTAAAAGGAATTGAAAATGGATTTATCAAATTTAGATCAAGATAGACTGCCTAAACATATTGCCATAATAATGGATGGAAATGGAAGATGGGCTACAAAAAGAAATAAACCCAGAGTATTTGGACATAATGAAGGGATGAAAAGAGTTGTTGATGTTGTTGAAAACTCTTTAAATATTGGAATAAAATATTTATCCTTGTATGCTTTTTCGACAGAAAATTGGAAAAGACCTCAAAAAGAAATAGATTTTTTGATGCAAATACTCATAAAATATATAGATGACCAATTAAATAAACTAGTAACTCAAGGAGTCAAGATTAATATTTTGGGAGACATTAGTGTATTGCCCGAAAAAGTAATTCAAAAGATTGAATACGCATTGGATTCAACAAAAGATAATGATAAACTTATTCTAAATATAGCTATTAATTATGGTTCAAGACAAGAGATATTAAGAGCTGTGAATACTGCGATAGTAGATGGAGGAATACTGACTGATGACGAGTTCTCAAAACTTTTATACACGAGAAATCAACCAGACGTTGATTTACTGATTAGACCAGGAGGAGAAAAAAGGCTAAGCAATTTCTTGCTTTATCAAATGTCTTATGCAGAACTTTATTTTTCGGATATATATTGGCCTGATTTCAAATTAGAATCACTTATAGATGCAATTTATTGGTATCAAAATAGAAATAGAAGATTTGGTGGATTGAAATGAAATTTTTAAAAAGGACATTAACAGGAATAATAATTTTATTGTTATCTATTTTTTGCGTTTCTAAAGGTGGAATTTATCTTTTAATAATGAATTTATTCCTAAGCACTGTTGCAATTTACGAACTAGAAAATGTAATTAACAAGGATTATTCGAATATCATTAACATTAATAATTTGATTATTAATATATTGTTTAATGTTAGTTTTAATTTAAGTATTTATCTTAAAAAAGAATTATTTGCAATTGCTTTATTGTGTAGTTTTAGTTTGATAGAATTGACTTTATATACCATTTTTGACAAACCTATCAAAGAAGTATTAAATAACTATTTCTTACACATATATATTACGATTACTTTTTCGTTAATATATTTTATTTCTGGAACTGAATTTATTTGGCTTATCTATATATGTTCATGGGGGACAGACACAGCAGCATATTGTACAGGAATGTTATTCGGAAAACACAAATTGACTAAGATTAGTCCTAAAAAAACTATTGAAGGAGCTATTGGTGGAATTATAGGAAGCATGATAATTGGAGCTATTTTTTCTATATTTTACGGTAATTTAAATGTTGTTAAGATAGTTATCATAGCTTTATTCGGTTCGATTATATCTCAAATTGGGGATATAAGCGCTTCTAAAATTAAAAGAAAAGCCAATGTGAAGGATTTTGGTAATATTTTTATTGGACATGGTGGAGTAATGGATAGATTTGATAGTTTTATTTTTGTTTTGCCTTATCTTTTAATATTATATTGTTTAGGGCTTTAATAAGGAGGAAATGTGATTACAATAATTTCATCAATAATAATATTTTTACTTGTAATTTTAATACATGAATTTGGACATTTTATCGTAGCGAAAAGGAATGGAGTATCTGTTTTGGAATTTTCAATAGGTATGGGACCAAAACTTTTCCAAAGAGAATCAAATGGAACTCTTTATTCTTTGAGAGTGATACCTGTGGGAGGTTATTGTCAGCTAGAAGGGGAAGACGAAGAAAACGACAGCCCGAATTCTTTGAATAATCAATCTCCGCTTGTAAGACTCAAAGTAATTCTAGCTGGTGCTATTATGAATTTTTTATTAGCTTTTATATTGTTAATTTTATTAATGTCTGTAAGTAGAGTTAGTACAGAAGTATCTGGTGTGCTAGAAGATTCACCAGCATATTCTTCAGGTATACAAACAGGAGATAAAATTGTATCTATAAATGGGAAAAATATAAATGATGGAGAGGAATTATTAAAAAATATCAAAGAATCTCAAGGTGATTTGGATATTGGAGTAATAAGAGATTCTCAATCAAAGAACATAAAAGTCACTCCAAGATTGGAAAATAATGTTAGAAAAATTGGAGTAAACTTTCAAGAAGAATATGATATTAAAAATTTTAGCTTAATAAAAGGCTTTAAAAAAGGCGTCATAACTTTTCTTAATTTGACAGGCATGTTATATAAATTCCTAGGGATGCTTATAACTGGTCAATTAGGTTTAGGAGGAGTTAGTGGACCTGTTGGTGTGGTAAAAGAGATTGGTAATGCTGCAAAGACAGGTGTTGCTAATTTAATTTTCTTATTGGCATATATTAACATTAATTTAGGTGTATTTAATTTATTGCCTATTCCAGCTTTAGATGGAGGAAGAGCGATATTCATACTAATTGAGATGATATTTGGCAAAAAAATATCTCAAGAAAAAGAAGGCTATATACACATGGTAGGATTAATTTTGCTTTTAGCATTAATCGCCGTAGTTACAATTAAAGATGTTATTAAATTATTTTAAATGTTTTGATTAGGCCTGTATGGGCCTTTTTAAATTTGAAAGGTGAAGTAATGAAAAGAGAAGATACAAAAAGAATTTATGTAGGAAATGTTGCTGTTGGAAATGGAGCAAGAGTTACAGTTCAATCCATGACTAATACAGATACAAAAGATATAGAAAGTACTGTAAAACAAATTAAAGAATTTGAATCTGTAGGATGTGATATTTCCAGAAGTGCAATTAATGATTTAGAAGATGCGAAGGCGATACCAATTATAAAAAGCATGACGAATATACCATTCGTTGCTGATATTCAATTTCATCACAAATTAGCAATAGCTGCGATTGAAAACGGGTGCGATTGTATTAGAATTAATCCTGGGAATATTGGTGGAATAGATAGAGTCAAAGAAATCGTAGATTGTTGCAAATATCATAAGATTTCCATGCGAATTGGGGTAAACAGTGGATCTGTCAATCAAAAATTCATTGACAAATATCATGGAGTAAATGTGGATTCAATATGCTATAGCTGCCTTGATCAAATAAGAATGATAGAAGATATGGGATTTGACGATATCAAATTATCATTAAAATCTTCTAATGTTAATATGTCAATAAAAGCTTATGAAAAAATGTCAGAGTTATGTAATTATCCTCTACATGTTGGTATAACAGAAGCAGGTCCCTCTAATAAAGGAATTATCAAATCCAGTGTAGGAATAGGAAGTATTTTGTCAAAAGGAATTGGAGATACTATCAGAGTTTCTTTAACTGGTGATCCTAAAGAAGAAATCATTGTAGGAAGACAAATTTTAATGAGTTTGGGTTTACTGAATGAAGGAATTGAAATAATTTCATGTCCAACATGTGCTAGAACCAAGATTGATTTGATAAGTCTAGTGAATGAAGCTGAAAAGAAATTGGATAAAATGGATAAACACATTAAAGTTGCTATTATGGGTTGCGTTGTAAATGGACCAGGAGAAGCAAAAGAAGCTGATATTGGTATAGCAGGAGGAAATGGAGTAGGCTTAATATTTAAAAAAGGGGAAATTGTACGAAAAGTTAAGGAAGAAGAATTATTAGATGTATTAATTGAAGAGATAGAGAGGTTATAAATGCATTTATTACTCAACGATGTATTAAAGAAAATAGGCCTAAAATATGATTCAAAATACCCAATTTATATTGATAAATTAACCTACAATAAAGACAATGATGAGTTAGATTGTTTGATAAATGTCCAAAAAGATGAGATTAAGGACAACTTGGCAGAATTTATACAGAAAGACTTATTGTATTTTATAGCAAAAATTAATATTGATTTTACAGAGTATGAAGATTCAAAAATCAATTTTTCAAAAGATGATTTGATTAAAATTTTAAAATCAAATGATTTTTGTGAATATTCTTCTTGTATTGATTTTGAAAGTTCAAACATAGACGAATCAGAAATTTCACTTATTTTTAATTTTGAGCAAATAAGGGATAAGTTTATATCAGATCAAAAGGATAATGAGTTAACAAAATTAATAAATAAGACATATAATTTAAGTTATTCTGTCAAATCTGAAATTGTTGAGTTAAAGGATAATGATGATTATAGACAAAATCTTATTGAGTATGATAATTCAATTCGAAAAAAAATAGCAGAATCAATAAAAGATACTCCAAAGCAAGACAAAGAAGAAGTTAAAAAAACGGGAATAAAATGTGGTAAAGATATAACCAAGTCTCCAATAAAAATCAAAGAAATCATAGAAAATGAAGACGATACTTGTATCAGAGCTGAAATTATTGATGTAGATGTCAGAAGCATAAAAGATGGAGAAAGTTTTATTATTTCTTTGGATCTAAGGGATGAAAGTGGAGCTGTTTTCGCAAAGAAATTTTTGAAGAAAAAAGAATTTGAAGCATTTGGTGATAAATTGAAATCTGGAGTTTACCTTTTATTAACAGGAAGGTTGGAATTTGATAGATTTACTTCTGGAAAGTCTTTCTCAATAAAACAAATGCAAGAAATTGAGAAACCAGAATCTAGAAAAGATGAATATGAGAAAAAACGTGTAGAATTACACATGTATTCTCAAATGAGCCAACTAGATGGATTTATTGACTTGGATGAATGCTGTAAAACTATAAAAAAATGGGGACATACAGCGCTAGGTTTAACAGATAAATCTGTAGTTCAAGGTTATCCACAATTGTATGATGCTTGTAGCAAAAATGGACTAAAATCACTCTTTGGTATGGAAGCAAAAATAATAGAAGATGATTTCAGAATAATAACAAATCCTTATAATTCTATGAATTTGCAAGAATTTGTAGTTTTTGATATTGAAACTACTGGATTATCAAATGCAACAGAAAAAATCACGGAAATTGGTGCTGTAAAGATTGTTGGCAATCAAATTGTAGATGAATTCAATCAATTAATCAACCCAGAAATTCCAATACCAGAAAAAATAACAGAATTAACGTCTATAACAAATGAAATGGTAAAAGATATGCCTAAAATAGACGAAGTATTACCTGAGTTTTTGAAATTTGTCGGAGATAGCACTTTAATAGCACATAATGCAGATTTCGATATGGGATTTATCAAGAAAAATTGTCTTGATTTGGGAATAAATCCTGTAAGAACATATATTGACACACTAGCGTTTGCAAGGGCATTGGAACCTCATCTCAAAAATCATAAACTTGATACTCTGACAAAAAAATACAACGTTAATTTATTCAACCATCACAGAGCTTGTGATGATGCAAGGGCAACGGGAGAAGTGTTCATTTGTATGGTTAAGGATCTTGAAAAAAGAGGGGTTAAATTTGATATAAATATAAATAAAATGGATTCTGATTGGAGTATTTCTAAAAGAGAATCTCACACTGCGACAATATACGCTCAAAACTTAATTGGATTGAAAAACTTATATAAGCTTGTTACTGCTTCTAATTTAAAGTATTTTTACAGAGAAGGCGGAATACCAAAATCTGAATTGAATAAAAGAAGAGAAGGTCTTGTAATTGGATCTGGAAACGAAGATGGGGAATTAATAAAAGCAATACTTGGATTTGAATCAGATGAAAAATTAGATGAGATTATTTCAAGGTATGATTTTTTGGAGGTTCAACCACCACTTTATTATGATGGAGTAAAGTCAAAAAGGATGAGCTTTAACTTAAAGAGTTGTGAAGAATTAACTAGAAAACTATATGATTTATCAAAAAAGCACAATAAACCTCTTGTGGCTGATTCTTATGCAAAATACTTCGAAAAAAAAGACTATATTTTTAGAAATATAATATTAGAAGGTCAACCTAGAAAAATTTATGGCGAAAAATTCCCTACGTTGTTTTTCAGAACAACTGATGAAATGATGAATGAATTTAGTTTTTTAGAAAAAGATATGGCTGAAGAAATAGTAATAGATAATACCATAAAAATTTCAGAAATGCTAGATGATATAAAGCCAATACCAGATGGAACTTTTCCACCAGTTATTGAGGGATCTGATACAGAATTAAGAGAAATGACGTATAAAAAAGCTAGAAGTATATATGGAGATGATTTACCAGAAATTGTTGAAAGTAGATTAGAACGTGAATTATCATCTATAATTTCAAATGGTTATGCTGTATTATATATTATCGCTCAAAAATTGGTAAAGAAAAGTAATGAAGATGGATATCTAGTAGGTTCCAGAGGATCTGTAGGATCTAGCTTTGTTGCGACAATGGCTGACATAACAGAAGTTAATCCTTTAATTCCGCATTATATTTGTGAGAACTGCAAACATTCTGAGTTTATACATGATGAAAATATAGGTTCAGGAGTGGATCTTGAAGATAAAATTTGTCCAGTATGTGGACAACCATTAAAAAAAGAAGGTCATAATATACCATTTGAAGTTTTCTTAGGATTTGATGGCGATAAAGAGCCAGATATTGATTTGAACTTTGCTGGGGAATATCAACCGACTGTTCACAAATATACTGAAGAATTGTTTGGGGAAGGTAAGGTGTTCAGAGCTGGAACTATTGGTACAATTTCCGACAAAACAGCTTATGGGTATATAAAAAAATATTTTGAAGATAAAAACGTATATGTTAATAATTCAGAGATAAAATATTTACAAAGAGGAATCTTGGGAGTTAAAAGAACTTCGGGGCAACATCCAGGTGGAGTAATGATAGTTCCAAGAGATAAAGATATTGAAGATTTTTGTCCAGTTCAACATCCTGCGGATGATGTTAACAGTGATATAATCACTACTCACTTCAATTATAAGTCTATAAGTGGTAGAATTTTAAAGCTTGACTTGCTTGGACACGACGTTCCAACTATTATAAAAATGTTGTCGGATATGACAGGAGTGGATCCATTAACTATTCCTATGGATGATAAAGAGACAATGAGTATTTTTTCTTCAATAGATGCTTTACACTTTGAAGAATTAATTGATGGACTGGATATTGGAACATTAGGAATACCTGAATTTGGTACAAACTTTGTAAGAGGAATGTTGAGAGATACAACTCCAAAAACTTTTTCAGAGTTAGTTAGAATTTCTGGATTGTCTCATGGAACAAATGTATGGTTAAATAATGCACAAGATCTAATAAGAGATGGTGTTGTCGAATTGAAAGATACTATTTGTACAAGAGATGATATTATGATTTATCTAATAAATAAAGGCCTTGAAAAGAAAAGATCATTTAAAATAATGGAAACAGTAAGAAAAAATAGACTTCTTGATGAAGATACTCTAAATTATATGACTGAAAACGGTGTGCCAGATTGGTACATTGAATCTTGTAAAACTATTGAATATCTTTTCCCGAAAGCCCATGCTGTAGCTTATGTTATGATGAGTTATCGAATTGCTTATTTTAAAGTACACTATCCAGAAGCTTTTTATTCGACATTTTTTACAATAAAATTACAAGATTATCCAGGTGATGTTATTGTAAGAGGATTAAGTGCAATTAGAGAAGAAATGCAATCTTTGAAGGATAAATACAAAGAATCAAATTCTAAGATGACAGCTAAGGATAGTAACAAATACTCTGTATTAGAAGTAGCAGAAGAAATGTATTGCAGGGGAATAAAACAATCAAGAGTTGACTTGCATAAATCTGACAAGGCTAGGTTCAAAGTATTAGAAAAAGGATTCATTCAGCCTCCTTTTAATGCACTAGAAGGGATTAGCGACGCAAACTCTCTTGCTATTTTTGAAGAAATACAAAAAGGTGATTTTATTTCAAAACAAGATTTTACTATGAGAACGAAAGTTAATAAAACAGCTTTAGAAATACTAGAAAACCACGGCGTTTTAGATGGTTTACAAAATGAAAACCAAATAAGTTTATTTGATTTTTAGTGATATGTTATAATTAGATAAATGGAGTGATTATGGATAAACATTTAATATACAAAACTAATAATGAAAAATTAATAACTTTTATTTTTGGTCAATTAGAAAAAAATGCAAAAAAAATTGAAGAAGCTTGTGATGTTATATTAAAGATTTCTGAAGAAGGTATTCTAATTAGTGGTTCTGATTTGAATATTGAAAGTGCAAGTAATCTTTTAGAATCAATAAATACACATACGTTATCGGGGAACGAAATAACAGATCAAGATTTGGACTATTTGCTTTCTAACTTAGAAAAAATAAAACAAGAAAATATTTCAAAAATTAAGGACTATGTAATTTGCTACAATTCAAAAGGTAAACCTTTAAAGCCAAAAACTGTAAATCAAAGAAACTATGTTGAAATGATTAATAAAAATGATATTGTTTTTGGAATAGGACCTGCAGGTACAGGAAAAACTTACTTGGCAATGGCTATGGCAATAAATGCATTTAGAAATAACGAAGTAGATAGGATAATTTTAACTAGACCAGCTGTAGAAGCTGGAGAAAGTTTAGGATTTTTGCCAGGAGATCTTCAAGAAAAAATTGATCCTTATCTAAGACCTATATATGATGCTATGTTTGATATATTAGGTTATGAAAATTTTGAAAAGTTTAAAGATAGAGGATTGATAGAAGTAGCACCATTGGCATATATGAGAGGTAGAACTTTAGATAATGCATACATTATATTAGACGAAGCACAAAATACTACCAATGAACAAATGAAGATGTTTTTAACTAGAATAGGATATGGTTCAAAAGCTATAGTAACGGGAGATATTACACAAGTTGACTTACCAAGAGGTAAAAAATCAGGGTTATTAGTTGCGACTAATATTCTTAGAGACATAGAAGGAATAAGCTTTTTAGAGTTTGAAAAAACAGATGTTGTAAGACATCCACTTGTACAAAAAATTATTGGAGCTTATGAAAAATTAGATAACAATAGGTCAAATTATGATAATACAGATAAGTAATAGACAAGATGATTTTCAAATTGATGATGAATTAACATCAGATATTGAAAGTTCAATAAAAATATGTTTGATTCAAGAATTAAATGATGATAATTATGAGATATCTTTGTCATTTGTTAGTGAAGAAGAAATTAAAGAACTTAATAGAGATTATCGAAATAAAGATAGTGTAACTGATGTATTAAGCTTTCCTTTGGAAGATGATTTTCAAATTCAAACAAATCTTTTGGGTGATATTATTATATGCTGCAAAAGAGCTGTGGAACAAGCAAAAGAATACAATCATTCTATCAAAAGAGAAATTGTGTACTTGGTTGTTCATTCTATGTTTCATTTGTTGGGTTATGATCATATTGATGAAAGTGACAAAATTATTATGAGAAATAAAGAAAAATCAGCCTTGAAAGAAATAGGTATCTATAAAGATGAAGAATTTAAATAGTAAGTCAAAAGATAAAAATATTTCTAAAAACACATCTTTTATTACCAGTTTTCAATATGCAATGGATGGAATTATTCATTGTTTGAAAAATGAAAGAAATTTTAGAACTGATATCTTGATGACTGTTCTGGTTATGATTGCATCATTAATGTTTGACTTATCAAGGGTAGAAATGGCTTGTTTGTGCATAACTATAACATTCATATTAATGGCAGAAATGATTAACACAGCCATTGAAACGATTGTTGATTTGATTTATGACAAATACGACGAGAAAGCCAAAATAGCAAAAGATGTTGGAGCAGGAGCGGTATTACTAGCTGCTTTTAATTCTATTTTTGTAGGTTATTTTATGTTTTATGATAGAATTGTTCCTCTTAGTCATACAGCAGTTATCAAATTACAAAATTCACCAACGCATTTGACATTTATAGCTTTGATTTTGGTAGTTGTTATAACTTTAGTTCTAAAAAGTTTTATATATCAAAATAAATGGACATATTTGCAAGGTGGAAGCGTAAGTGGTCATGCATCTGTTTCTTTTTGCAGTGCTACAATCATTGCCCTTTTAGCAAATAATACATTAGTGACAATACTATCATATTTTATAGCTTTTTTGGTTGCAGAAAGTAGAGTAGAAGGAAAAATCCATACACTAAGTCAAGTTATAGTTGGTGGAATTATTGGGACATTAGTGGCAATATTATTATTTAAAGTAATTATTTAGGAGTATTATGGAAATTAATAAAATGTATAAAATTGCTTTGCAATATAAACAAAACGCATACACGCCATATTCTAATTACAACGTAGGATGTTGTGTCAAAGATATAGAAGGGAACTATTATGGAGGTTGTAATATTGAAAATGCTTCATTTAGCCCAACAATTTGTGCAGAAAGAACTGCAATTTCAAAAATGGTATCTGAAGGATGTAAGTTAATAGATACTATTTTAATAATTGGAGATTCTGATTTCACTTATCCTTGTGGGGTTTGCAGACAAGTGATTAAAGAATTTTCTAATGAAGCTACAAAAATAATAATAGCTAAAAATGAAAATGAGTATAAAATTTATAATATTGAAGATTTATTACCTCATGGTTTTAGTGGAGATGATGTAAATGTTTAAATCTGGATTTGTTTCAGTTATAGGTAGAAGTAATGTGGGGAAATCAACTCTTTTGAATAGAATTTTAGGAGAAAAACTAACGATTATTTCTGACAAACCTCAAACTACTAGAAATAAAATACAATTGATATATACTGACGAAAATATGCAAGCAATATTTTTAGATACTCCAGGGATACAAACACCAAAAAATAAACTTGGAGATTATATGCTTAAAGTATCGATGTCAACTTTGAACGAAGTTGATGTTATAACATATATCGTAGATACTACTGAAGAAATAGGAAAGCTAGACTCTGAAATTATTAAAAAATTAAAATTAGTTAATACAAAAATCATTCTACTAATCAATAAAACAGATAAAATATCTAGCGATAATGTCAATGAAATAGTAGAAATGTACAGTAAAGTTGGAATATTTGAAGAAATAATTCCAATAAGTGCATTAAACGGGGATAATGTAGAAGGTTATTTAACTTCTTTAAAAAATAATTTGCCTGAAGGGCCAATGTATTATGACAAAGATAGCGTAACAGATCAACCTATTAGACAAATTGTACAAGAACTAATTAGGGAAAAAGCACTAATAAATTTATCTGATGAATTACCACATGGAATAGCTATAACTATTGAAAAATTCAAAGAAAGACAAGATAAGAATCTAATTGATATAGATGCTACAATTATTGTTGAGAAAAAAAGTCATAAAGGCATGGTAATTGGGAAAAAAGGATCAATGATTAAAAAAATTGGAACTGATGCCAGAATTGATATTGAACAATTATTAGGCTCTAAAGTAAATTTGAAACTATGGGTTAAAATAGATGAAGAATGGAGAAATAAAGATTCTAGATTAAGGTATTTGGGTTACAACTAATGGAACAAGATTACATCAAGACACAGGCTATTGTGTTGGAGCATATAATTTATGGAGAAAATTCTATAATTTTGAATGTTTTCAGTAAAGAAGAAGGTATTATTGGAATTTTCATCAATAATATTAATTCCATGAAATCAATTATAGAATTTAATGTTCTGTCAGTGAATGATTTTACCTTAAAAAAAGGAAATCAATTCTATTATTTAGTGGATTATGATTTAATTAACTCTAATTTTAATATAAGAACAAACTATAAATCAGAATTATTTAGTTTGGTTATAGTTGATTTAATAAAGTCAATTTTTTACAATGAAGTTTGCAATGAAAAAGTATACGCTTTGATATTGAAAACAGTAATATTCTTATCCAAATATTCTGAAAATCAATATGCTTTAATAAATGCGTTTATCTTGAAACTTGTATCATATCTTGGATATCAACCTAGTATGTTTTATCAAAATAGTCACAACAGGTTTTATTTAGATGGTGGATTTGTAGATTCTGACGGAGAATACTACCAAATAGATAATTTACACGCAAAATATATGATATACTTAATGAAAAATAGGTATGATGACATAGTTAATAAAAAGTATGAATCTATAAATGAAAACGAAATTTTAAAAATTTTGTTAAAATACACGATGAACAATTTTGGAATTGAATATTTGGGGTCATTAGGCTACCTTGAATATTTATAAGGAGAAATAATGTATAACTTATTAATAGATATAGTGACTAATAATATTCCCGAGAATTTTATAGGATTTATAAATAGATCACTTGACGAAAAAATAAGAAAAGAATTAAAAAAACTGCAATTAGTATATTCAAATATAGATTTGGATACAATAAAAGATCATTTTTTTATTTACATTACTAATATAGAAAATCCAGGATATACACTAGAAAATTACGAAAATGTAATAAATAAAGCTATTGATTCGATAAATTTCAAATACAAATATGATTCTGAAAGTTTATCATTTAGAGAGTCTATCTTGTACATTAAAATTTTTAATGAAAAAGAAAATAAAACAATAGAATTCAAAGGCTTAAAAGAAGATAAAGATGACAACTTAGTTAATTCTTCTACTTTTAACAATTTTTCTTCAGAGTTACGAAAAAATCAAATAATATTAAAAAAAGAAGAAAGATTACAATCATTTGAAAAAAGCGCTAATAAACTTGCTAGAGCAAATGGTTGTTCAATTATTAATAACAAAAGCATACTCAACGAATACGCAAATAAATTTGATTATCCTGTAAGCGTTGAAGGATCATTTGACGAAAAATATTTGTGTATCGATAAATCAATACTTTATACAGTTTTGATGGAGAATTTTACGGTATTACCAATGGAATTTGATAACGGTAATAGTTCAAACTTTTTTGTTTACGCTAAAAACAAGAGTTCTGAAGATTCTCATATTTTGATTAAAGAAATTAATGACAAATTAGAAGAAATAAATAATTTGATAAACCAAAAATCAGATAGAAAACTTGAAGACTTTGTTGAGGATTTGAAAACAGTCAATTATATCAATAATTATGGTAACTTTTATGACAAAACTCAAAGACTAATAAAGATATCAGTTGAATTATGTAAAATGCTAACAGTTAGTAACGAAACTATTGATTCTGTCAAAAGAATAGCATTTCTATGTAAAGCGGATAAAGCAACTGAAATTGTACAAAAATGTCCTTATTTACACGGCTTAATTGGAAAACTATATGCTAAGTCTGATGGCGAAGATACAATTGTTTATGACGGAGTATATGAACACATTAAACCGAGATTTTTATCTGAAAACATTCCAAATTCAACTGCTGCTAGAATTGTTGCAATTTCTGATAAAATGGAATATGTTATGTCTTACATAATATCTAGTAGTGATGATAATTTTAAATATAATTATAAGTTAAGAAAAACTATAACATCTGTGATTTCAATAATACTTAGATCAGAATTAGATTTTAATTTAAGTGATTTTATTACTAAAATCTTATATGTATTTCTCCAAGACAAGGGAATAGTAGATTATGAGTATTTTGAAAAAAGTATAAAAGAAATTATTCTTGATGTTTACAGAGATGAGTGTATAAAATTAGGGTATGATTTTGATGAAGTTGATGTGATAAATTATAACAATTTAAATATTTTTAAGTTAAATCGTTTATTGACTAATCTTCATGACATAAACACAAAAAACAATGGCAAGTTAATGATTCAAATTCTAAAGATGTTGGAGATAAACTCTAGTGAGTGCAAGTATACTCCGATGGAATTAGATAACAATAATTTGTGCAATTTATTAGAAAAATTAGCAAACTGTTCTGATGAAGACTTACCTTACTATAAATTAATTTTCAAAGGTGTATTTAAGAAAATAAATTAAGGAGAATGTTATGAATAAAACCATGGTAGTTATTTCTGATTCCACGGGTGAAACAGCGAATCAAGTTTTGGATGCTGTTAAAGTTCATTTTGATATTAAAAATGTTAGAGTAAAAAAATTCTCAAAAATTATTAGAAGAGAACAGATTGATGAAATATTAAACGAAATTAATGAAGAAATCCTAATATTTTCAACAATCGTAGATCGTGATTTGCTGAATTATTTGATTGAGAAAACAGAAATGAATGAATCGATTTATTTAGTAGATGTTCTATCATATCCTATCTTAGTTTCAAGTAAGTTTTTTAAGCAACAACCTAAATTCGATATTGGATTAAATAGAAAAGTTGACAAAGAATATCTTGAAAAGATGGAAGCTTTAGAATTTGCAGTAAAATACGATGATTGTAAGGATAAGTTTGGTATTTTAAAAGCTGATATTATATTAATAGGAGTTTCAAGAACTTCAAAAACGCCATTGAGTTTAAATTTAGCATTCAAAAATTATAAAGTATGTAATATTCCAATTTTACCAGAAGTAGAGGTCCCATCTGAATTATTCAAAGTTGATAAGAAAAAAATTATTGGCTTGATTATTGATTCTGATAAACTTAATAATATCAGGGAAAATCGAATGGCTAAAATTGGTTTGCAGCTATGCTACTCAGATGATTCAAGGATAGAAAAAGAGCTTGATTATGCAAAAGAAATTATGAACAAGATAGGCTGTAAAATAATTAATGTTACAGATAAAACAATTGACGAAACTTCTAATGAAATAATTTCATATATTGATAAATAACAGTAAAATTTAAGTTCTCATTTTTTGAGAGCTTTTTTGTTTTAGCTATTGAATTATGATAAAATATTAAGAGAATACTGGAGGTAAATGTGGAAAATAGTAGATACGAAATTCAAAGAAAAATAAATGAAGACAAATTTTCTACGACATTTAAAGCTTATGATAAAAAATTAAATAGATACCTTAGTTTCAAGGAGTATAACGACAAAAAATATTTTGATTCATTAGCAAATAATTTAAAATCTTTATCAAACTTACATCATCCTAATATTCTGGAAATGTATGATTTAATGATTAGTTCGGATGATAAGTGTTTTTTAACTTATGAGTTTTTTGACGGAATATCATTGGATAATTTGTTCAAAAGAAAGGATGTTTCAGAATCTTTTTTATTAGATATTTTGAGAAAAATTTTACTTTCATTAATTTATTCTGAAAATAATGGAATATTTTTTGGAAATTTACGAATTTATAATATGTTAGTAGATGAAAATAATAATCTTAAGATTGATATTTTCAAAAACTTTGATGGTGAAAACTTTGGTAATAGTGAAGCTCAGCTAAATCATAATATTAACCTATTATTAGAAATTTTAGAAAATTATAATATAGATATTGAAAATAGTATTTTTAATAGTTTTTATCAAAATTTAAGAAATAACTCATATGATGATACACAAGGTATTATGAAAGATTTAAATGAAATTAATAATTATAAAATGACAGGTTCAAATAATGACTCTATAGATAATACAATTAAATTAGATTTAAAAAATGAGCATGAGAAAAATATGTCCTATAAAATAGATGAAAATTTATTTGAAGAAGAAATTAAGAACAAAAAGAAATCTCATAATTACCTTAAATCTTTTTTAGTGTATTTTACATCTGTATTATTAGCTTTTTTTGCTGCTGCAGCAATAATTTTTTACTATAATTTGAGGCCAAAAGCACCTGACTATGTTGGGAAAAACCTAAGACTTGCTGTTGATCAAGCTACAGCGAATGACATTGAATTAGTTGTGGACAAATCAGTTAGCGTGGATAAGTCAGATTTTAATAAATATGTAGTTATTGGTCAGAGTCCAAAAGTTGGCGATAAGCTTTTATTTAAGAAAAAAATTAAGGTAGAACTTGGATTAGAAAAAGAAGACACAATGATTAACTTAATTGGTTTAAATTTGAAAAAAGCTAAAAAAGAGCTATCTAATCTAGGTGTAAATGTTAAGAAAGTTAGATACAAAAAAAGCTCAGTATATGATGAAGGTGTAGTAATTGCCCAAAGTATTGATGCTGGAAGAAAAATTCAAAATGGAGATTTCATAACTATAACTGTAAGTTCTGGTAAAATAAGAAAAACAGAAACTATTGAAGATGAATACACTCCACCTGAAGAAAATGAAAGACCTAATGAAGATGAAACTGATAACTCTAGTATAAATAATAATCATTCTAATTCAAATAATAATCAAGAATTTGATAATGAAAATACTAGAAAAAACGATAATAACAGTGGGGAATAATATGGAGTATTTTTCGATTTCATATAAGGGTGATATCAGAGAAAAAAATGAAGACTACTATAAAAATGAAACTTTCAAAGATTCCCAAATTTTTTTAATAGCAGATGGTATGGGAGGATGCAAATACGGGGAAAAAGCTTCTGAAATTGCTGTTGAAGAGTTTTTGATCTGTTTTAAAAATCATTACGATGAAAAACTTACCATGAAAGATCTAATTTATGGATCAATTCATCATGCAGGTTATAAAATTTTGGATTTCTCAAAATCGAATAATTGCCTAAATAATATAGGAACAACATTCTTAGCTACTATTATTAAAGAAAATACAATGTATTTATTCAATGTTGGAGATAGCAGAGCTTATTTGCAAAATGAATATGGTTTTTATCAAATATCAAAAGACCATGTTGTAAAAAATAATGAAAATCTTAAAAATGCTATAACAAGAGGACTTGGCTTTTTGAGTATGGATAAACCTGATTATATAATTAAGGAATTAAACTCTGATGATCAGATACTCATGGCTACCGATGGTTTTTACAAATTCATTGATAATAGTAGTATTGAATATATTTTGAAATCAAACTTAACCGTAAAAGAAAAATGCAATACATTATCAGAAAATGTAATTAATAAATCCGATGATAATATAACAATTACATTAATTAAAATATAAAAATTATTTATAAGCTATCGAATATCGATGGCTTATATTTTATAAAGGAGATTTAAATGGAAGAAAACAATAATAAATTAGCTTCAAATTCTTATGTTAATTTATTTATAAATAGACACGGACATGCTCCGACTTATTCGATAATTACTCATGGTTGTCAAATGAACGAACATGATTCCGAAAAAATCAAAACATTACTACAAAACATGGGATTTGAACAATCTGATGAAAAATTAGATGCAGACTTTATTATTTTTAATACTTGTTTAGTAAGAGAAAATGCAGAAATGAAAGTATACGGTCAACTTGGAGCATTGAAAAACTTAAAAAGAGAAAATCCAGATATGCTTATTGCAGTTTGTGGATGTATGATGCAAACTGGCCCAGCAAGAGATATAATTAGAGAAAAATATCCTCAAGTTGATATAGTATTTGGTGTAAATAACATAAATTCATTACCATATCTTATAGACAGACACCTAAGCAGCGGAAAATTAGTTGTAGATATTGAAAGAAAAGATGATATTGACGAAGATATTGCTATCAAAAGGGACAATGAATATGTTGGATATGTAAATATAATGACAGGATGCAATAATTTTTGCACTTATTGTATAGTTCCTTATGCAAGGGGAAGAGAACAAAGTAGATCTGTTGAAAGTATTTTATCTGAAGTGAAAAGAATGGTAGATCAAGGCTATAAAGATATAACTTTACTAGGGCAAAATGTAAATTCTTACGGAAAAACTCTTGAAAAACCAGTTACGTTTACGGAATTATTAACTAAGGTTAATGACGTTGAAGGACTTGAAAGATTAAGATTTTTGACAAGTCATCCTAAAGATATTTCCGATGAACTAATCGATGCTATGGGTAAATTAGATAAAGTTTGCGAAAACATTCATCTACCTTTTCAAGCTGGGTCAAATTCGGTTTTAGAAAGAATGCATAGGAGATATACTAAGGAATCTTACTTAGAGAAGGTAGAAAAATTAAAGAAAAGCGTAAAAGGAATTACTTTTTCAACTGATATTATAGTAGGCTTTCCAGGAGAAACAGAAGAGGATTTTCAAGACACTTTAGATGTGGTTAGAAAAGTTGGATACGAACAAGCTTTTACATTTAAATACAACAGAAGACCAGGAACAAAAGCTGATTTATTCGAAGATCAAGTTGATGAAGATGTAAAGCAAGATAGATTAGAAAGACTTTTGGATGTTGCTTATCCTATTTTTTACGAAAAGAACAAATCATACCTTGGTACTATACAAGAAGTATTAATTGAAGGGGAAAGTAAGAATAATCCTGAAGTAATGACAGGAAGAACTAGGACATTTAAATTAGTAAATGTTAAATGTGATAAATCTTATATAGGGAAATTAGTAAATACAAAAATTGTAGATTTTAATTCTTTTGCATTAACAGGGGAAATGGTGGATTAATATGGGTTATACTCCTATGATTAAACAATACAAAGAAATAAAAGAACAGAACAAAGATTGTATATTATTTTTTAGATTAGGAGATTTCTACGAAATGTTCTTTGAAGATGCATTACTAGCTTCCAAAGAACTTGAAATTGTTTTGACACAAAGAGACTGTGGAGAAAACCAAAAATGTCCAATGTGTGGTATTCCTTACCATGTGAGTGATGTATATATAAATAAATTGGTATCAAAAGGATATAAGGTTGCTATATGTGAACAACTTGAAGATCCCAAATTGGTTAAAGGTTTAGTGAAAAGAGGAATTATTAAAATCTATACCCCTGCCACAGTTATAGAAAATGAAAATTCTGATACTGGAAATTTTAATTATTTGATGAGTATTTCAAAAAAATCAAATGAAGTAGCTATTTCGTATATAGACATCTCAACAGGTGATGTTTCATATACTAATACTACATCTGATGATATTTATAAAATAATCGAAAATGAGATTTCAAAAATTACTCCAAAAGAAATAATATTTAATGATCATGAGTTTTCTGTTAAATCATTAGAAACAATAGCAACTAAGTTTTCTATTGTATTAACAACTGTTAATAATAGCACTAATGCTTTAGATTTCATTAATAGCAAGATAAAATACGATAATAGCAACAGTGAAACAACTAATATTTGTGTTGCGAATTTATTAAAATATGTATTCAGATATCAAGAGGATTTAGTTCATATCAATAGCTCTAGTAAATATTATATTAATGAGTTTATGGAGATTGATTCTAATAGCGTTATTAATCTAGAAATTCAAAAAAACTTATATACAAATTCTAAAAATGGTAGTTTGTTCGGAGTATTGAATCATACAAAAACTTCTATGGGATCTAGACTATTGCATAGCTATCTAGAAAGACCATTGATGGATAAAGAAGAAATTCTAACTAGACAAAGTAGGGTTGAAGAAATTTTTGAAGATTATGAGTTATTAGTTAATTTAGAAGATTGTCTTGATGGTATATACGATTTGGATAGGCTGATAGCTAAATTATCATATAAAAGTGCCAATGCCAAGGATTTAATTGCTCTAAAGGTTTCAATTGAAAAGATTCCTTATTTAAAAAATCTTTTAAATTGCAATAAGAAAAACATGCAATTATTAGGAGAAAAATTAGATGATTTACGTGACATATACGATTTGATTGATAAATCAATAGTTGATGATCCTCCAATAACTTTGACAGAAGGAAACTTAATAAAATCTAATTTTTCTACTGAGTTGGATCAGTTGAGATATAACAGAGTGAATGGGAAAAATGAATTAGTAGAATACGAAATGTCTGAAAAAGATAGATTAGGAATTAAAAACTTAAAAATTGTATTTAATAAAAAACTTGGTTACTTCATAGATGTAACCAAATCTAACTTAAATAAAGTTGGAGATGATTATGAAAAAAGACAAACATTAACTAATTCATCAAGATTTAAGACTAAACAATTAGAAGATATAGAATCAAAAATATTAGATTCTGAGGATGAGATTTTTGAACTTGAGTATAAAATATTTGAGGACATTAGAAAAATAATTCTAAAAAATTTATCTAGAATAAAAAAATCAGCTGATTTGATTGCAATCATTGATGTATCAAATTCACTTGCTAAATGTGCTTACTTGAATAATTATATTAAGCCTGATATCAATACTTATGGATTAATTGATGTATTAGAATCCAGACATCCTATAGTGGAGTTGAGTGTGGGCCAATCTGAGTTCATAACTAATGATATTCTAATAGGATCTGGGAAAAATGATATACAGTTAATTACTGGCCCTAATATGAGTGGTAAATCTACGTACCTAAGACAAGTTGCCTTGATTTGTATATTGAATCAAATAGGTTCATTCGTACCTGCTACCAAGGCAAATATTTCGATTGTGGACAAGATTTTCACAAGAATTGGATCAAGTGATAATTTATTTAAAGGTGAATCTACTTTCATGGTAGAAATGAAAGAAATGAGCAATATTATCAAGTATGCTACTTCAAATAGTTTGTTAGTTCTAGATGAAATAGGTCGAGGTACATCGACATTTGATGGACTAAGTCTTGCGTGGGCTATCGTTGAATATATTTCAAAGAATATAAAAGCAAAAACTTTGTTTGCAACTCATTATCATGAACTTACAGAATTAGAAAAAAAGTTGGATAATCTCATTAATATGAAAGTCGATATAAAAGAAACTAATGACTCTATTATATTTTTAAGAAAAATTACTAGAGGTTCGACTGATAAAAGCTATGGTATTGAAGTAGCTGAGTTAGCTGGAATGCCAAAGACTCTTATAAAACGTGCAAAATCAATTTTAAAAGAAATTGACAAGGAAGATACTAAAATTGATTTACCAATTGCAGATTTTACAGTTAATAACGATGATGACGATGAAAAAAATATTAATGAATTGGAAAATTTCAAGGATGAAATTAAAAATATTAATATAAATGAGATTACTCCTCTTCAGTCCCTACAACTGTTGAATGAGCTTGTTATAAGGGCTTCGAAATTAGGTGATAAAGATGATTAAGTTATTGTCAGAAGATACAATTCAAAAAATCGCAGCAGGTGAAGTTATTGAAAGACCTGTTTCAGTTATAAAAGAGTTAGTTGAAAACTCTATAGATGCTGGAAGTGATACTATTGTTGTAGAAATTAAAAATGGTGGGAAAGATTTTATATCTGTTAGCGATAATGGTTCTGGAATTGAAAAAAATGAAATAGAATTAGCGTTTAAAAGACATTCAACTAGTAAGCTTGAAAAATTTGATGATTTGTATGATATAAGGACATTAGGTTTTAGAGGAGAAGCGTTAGCTAGTATTCTTGCTGTGAGTAAACTTTCTGTCAGTACGAGAACAAAATCAGAAAAAATAGGGAAGAAAGTTGAGTTTAGAAATTCAAAGGTTATTAGTGAATCTGATGTTGCAATGAATGTAGGAACTAAGATAATAATCAAGGATTTATTTTACAATGTACCTGTAAGAAAAAAATTTATGAAGTCAGACCAGACAGAAGCAAATCTCATAACAACTACAATGTACAAATTTGCTATTTGCAACACAGATGTTTCAATTAAATACATTAAGGATAACAAAACTCTGTTTGAGACTAAAAAGATTTCTTCAATTAGGGAGAATATTATTAACTTATTTGGAACTTCGATGTCAAATAATTTAATTGATATAGATATAAATTCACGAGATTACAAAATCCATGGCTATATTTCAAATAATAATTTGTATAGAGCTAATCGACAAATGCAATATATATTTCTAAATGGAAGATTTGTTAAATCTGAAGACATAAGAAATACCGTAGAATCTAATTATAAATCTGTAATACCTAATGGAAGATTTCCATTATTTTGGTTGTTTTTTGAAATAAATCCAAAGCTTGTAGATGTTAATGTTCATCCAAATAAACAAAAAGTTAAAATTTCTATTTTAGATGAAATATTGGAAGAACTTAATAAAAAAGTTAGATTTTTATTAGAAAATAATTCACGAATTGCAAATATTAGCCAGTCAATTCCTGATGATGACAAGTACAAAGATTTAAGAAAAAATTATTTTGAATCTGATTTTAGCACAACAAACTATAAGAACGATAAGGTGTCAGAACCTACTTATTCTTATAATCTTTTCAATGATAATTCAAAATTAAGTAATTTGAGAAATATAAAATATAAAGATGAGCCAGAAGATATTATAAGAAATCCAAAAACTACCGAAGAATTTTTTGATGGTAACAAGATAGTAAATCAAAATAATTTATTTAATAACGATAGTGAACAAATTAAAGTCGAATCTTCTTTAAAAAAATATGAAAAATTTGATATATTAACAGTTTTGTTTAAAACGTATATTTTAGCTAAGGATGAGTTTGACAGTAAAATATATTTATTTGACCAACACGCATGTCATGAGAGAATTAATTATGAAAAATTAACAAAACAAATGCAAGATAAAGAAGTAGTATCTCAAAATTTAGCTTTTCCAATTAATATATCTTTAACTGATGAATTAATGGAAATATATGCAAATAACAAGAATATATTTGAAGAATTGGGGTATGAAAGTGATGTTTTTTCAGATGATTCCGTTGTTATTCGTGCTGTTCCTTATTTATTTGGAAATTCAAATGCTGAGTTTTTATTTACTGATATTTTGGATACTATTGCTAAGAATTCAAATGATCCTTTTGATGTAATAGAGTCTAAAGTAATAAAGAGATCTTGTAAAATGAGCGTAAAATCAGGCGATACATTAAGTAACTTTGAAATAATTAAACTTTTAGAAGATTTATTTAAATGTGAATATCCATTAACTTGTCCTCATGGAAGGCCAACTTTTATTGAAATGAATGAAAAAGATTTAGAAAAAATGTTTATGAGGATAAAATGAAAAAAAAATGTATTGTAATCGTCGGACCTACTGGAGTAGGGAAGACTAGGTTAAGTATTTTTTTAGCAAAAAGATTAAACAGTCAGATTATTTCTGCAGATTCTATGCAAATCTATAAGTATATGGATATTGGTACTGCAAAAGTCGAACCAAAATATCAGAAAGAAATAAAACATCATTTGATAGATATAGTTAAACCAGATGAGAATTTTAATGTAGAGGAATTTCAAAGTCTTTGCATAGAAAAAATTGAAGACATTTCAGCTAAAAACAAAATTCCAATTATTGTTGGAGGAACAGGATTATATATCAATTCTATAACACATAAATTAGAGTTTAACACTGTTAAGTCTGATGAAAAATTAAGATATGAATTGGAAAATATTGCAGAATCACAAGGTAATCAAAAACTTCACGAAATCTTAGAAGATATAGACCCTGAGTCGGCAAGTAAAATTCATATGAATAATGTGAGACGTGTTATTAGAGCAATTGAAGTGTATAAGCTTACTGGACATAAGTTTAGTGAAATAAACGATAAATTTGATCACTATAATGATGATTATGATTTTTATATAATTGGGTTAAATGATGACAGACATATCCTTTATGAAAGGATTAATCAAAGAGTGGATGAGATGATCGATGAAGGCTTTATGGCCGAATGTAAGTACATTTATGAAATGACAGATGAAAATTCCCAATCAATACAAGCTATAGGTTACAGAGAAGCTTTTATGTATTTGAATAATGAGATCTCTTTTAAAGATATGGTTAGTTTAATGAAAAAAAATAGCAGAAAATATGCCAAGAGACAATTAACTTGGTTCAGACAAGATGAAAGAATTCATTGGATGAATTTGAAAGATTTTAAAAAATTTGAAGATATTGAACAAATTTGTTTGGAAAATGTGAAAGAATGGTTATATGATAAAAGATAAAATAAAAGAATGGTATGATGTAGATAATTATAGCTACGATACAGTAATAAAAAGTAATAATCAACTATCAGATAAATTTAAAGAATTGGAGAATTTGGAGTTTGTTAATCAACTTAAGGTTTTGAAAGCTTTCCAAGATAATAAGTTACAAGCTACAGATTTTGCATCAACAACTGGATACGGATATGGAGACGTTGGAAGAGATAAATGTGAAGCGATTTTTAGGGATATTTTTAAGGCAGAAGACTGTCTTGTTAGACCTTCAATTGCTTCTGGAACCCACGCTTTAAGCTTATTGATGAAGGGCGTATTATTACCTGGAGATAAGTTATTATATATTACGGGTTTGCCTTACGATACATTACAAGAAGTGATAGGCATTGAAGGTAATTCACCATGTAATTTAAAAGAGTATGGTATTGACTTTGACTATGTTGATTTGGTCGATAATAATATAGATTTAGAATCTGTAGAATCTAAAATAGACTCTTCAGTAAAAATGATTGCTATTCAAAGGTCAACAGGATATAGCTTGAGAAATGCTATAAATATTGAACAAATTGAAAAAGCAGCTAAATTTATCAAAGATAAGTTTCCTGAAATTATCATCATGGTTGACAACTGTTACGGAGAGTTCACTGAATACAAAGAACCTATTGAGGTTGGATGTGATGTTATTGCTGGATCTTTGATAAAAAATCCAGGTGGTGGAATAGCGCTTTCTGGTGGATATATTGCTGGTAAAAAATCCATCATCGATAGGGTAGCGAATACATTAACAGCACCAGGAATAGGGAAGGAAGTAGGAATAACTTTTGGCACTACTAGAAACACACTGCAAGGGTTATTTATGGCTCCCAAGATTACAATAGAAGCTATGAAATCAGCATTATTATTTTCTCATGTATTTAAAAAATTGGGATTTAAAACAATACCTGATGTGGAAGATAAAAGAAGTGATATAATTTGTGCGATTATTTTAAAAAATGAAGAAAGAGTTGTTGAATTTTGTAGATCTATTCAAGAATCATCTGTTGTAGATTCACACGTAGTTCCTTATCCTTGGGATATGCCAGGATATGATGATAAAGTTATAATGGCATCTGGAAGCTTTATTGATGGTTCTAGTATAGAGATTTCAGCTGACGGTCCATTAAGAGAGCCATATGTAGCTTATTTTCAAGGATCACTGAGTTATAATCAAGCATTACTTGCTTGTATGAAAGTTGTTAAGAATTTAAAAAATAAAAATCTAATCTAAATTAATAAAAGCCTTCCTATTGCAAAATAAGAAGGCTTTCTTGGTATTATTTAATAAATATTTCTGTATAGGCCAATAACTTTTCCTAGAATTTCTACATCTTTTACAATAATAGGATACATAGTTGAATTAGAAGGTCTTAGTTCAATATGGTCTGAATGTCTGTAAAACCTTTTAACAGTTGCTGATTCATCCATTAATGCAACGACAATATCTCCATTATTTGCAGTATTTTGTTTTCTTACAATTATCTTATCACCGTTTAATATTCCATCTTCAATCATAGATTCTCCTTGGACTTTCAAAATAAATACTACACCTTGTGATGTATATTCAATAGGAAGAGGAAATGTATCTTCGACATTTTCTATGGCCAAAATTGGCATTCCAGCTTGAACTTTTCCAACAATAGGAACATCTATAGTCTCTTTTTTTATTTCATTTTCTTGTTCTTCATAAACACTATCTATAATTTCTAAAGCTCTATTTTTTAAAGGATCTCTTCTTAAATAACCCTTCATTTCTAATTTCAAAATATTATTATGAACAGTTGATGTAGAATTGATATTCAAACTATCACCAATTTCGCGAATAGCAGGGGGATATCCTTTGTAATCTATATATCTTTTTATAAATTTTAATATTTCTATTTGCTTAGAGGTTAAATCATCGTACATTAATATACTCCTTTTCTATTCTTTTCTTGATTATATCATATTTCTTCAAGAAATGAAACATTTGTTTCCTTTTTTAATAGAACATAAAAACTTTTGTTGACATATAAGAACATATGTTGTAGAATAAAAACATAGAACATATGTACAGAAAATAGTTTCTGAACGGGAGGAAATATGAAAAAATATAAAATTACAAATAAGTTCAAATTTTTTAGATTTATATCAATTTGTTTTGTAGCATTATGCTTTATGATTTTAGTATTAACGTCTAATCTTAGTTATGGTAATTATCAGAATCAAGAATATAACACTGAGTATTATATCGTAGAACCATCAGATTCATTATGGAAAATTTCTACAAAATTCAAACCAGATAATATGAGTACAAGACAATTTATATCTATAATAAAACAATACAATAGATTTATAGAGGGTAGCTCAATTAAAGTAGGCGAACATTTGAACATACCTTTAATAAATAAATAAGATACTGTTATACTCCTAATACTATCTAATAACAGTAATGAAGATCAAGCGCATGTCTTGATCTTTTTGTTTTTCTTACTTATTATTTTTTAAATCGTTGTCCAAGCTATTAAGAGGGTTCTTATTTACTGCATTTCTTAAACTATTATTATCTACATGTGTGTAAATTTGTGTTGTTGATACTGATTCATGTCCTAAAATCTCTTGTAATACTTTTATATCGACATCACCATATTGATACATTAAAGTAGCTGCTGTGTGGCGTAATTTATGAACACTGTATATACTAGTGTCAAATCCACCAACTTTTAAATAATGTTCTATTCTGTACTGTATTGCACGATTGCTCATTCGATTTCTTTTTTTGCTGATAAATAGTGCGTCATTATCGATTTCTGGTCTTATTTTAAGATAATTATCTAAAGCATCTAAACACATAGCATTTAGATAAACAGTTCTTTCTTTGTTTCCTTTACCGATAACTCTCAATGTATTTGTTTTTATATGATCGATGTTTATGCTACTAAGCTCTGATAGTCTCATGCCACAGTTTAAAAATAATACTGTAATACAGTAATCACGAGCTTTTATTTCTTCATCTTTTTCACGTAGTATAACTTTAAGTAAACTTAGTGATTCATCTAGAGTAAGATATACTGGTTGTCTTATATTTTTTTTTGGCGAATCTAAGAGTTCTGCAGGGTTTATTATATCAAGTTTTCTAATATTGATAAGATACTTATAAAACGTTCTAATACTAGAAGTTTTACGACTGCGTGTAGACGAACCATTGGATCTATTATGATCTAAAAATCCCATAAAAGAATGCAGATCAATAACATCAATATTTTTGAAAAAATTCAAATCTACATCAGAAGAATCAATCTGAACAATATCATCAAACGATTTTAATTTTATATTTTGCTTACGTGCTATAATGTATTTAATCATTAAATTGATATCGTAAGCATATTCTTTAACTGTATTTGACGAACGTCCTTTAATAGTTTCTAAGTAGTCTAAAAAGTCCATAAGTATCATAGGATAGCTATTCATAGTTCATAGTACCTCCAAATTTTTCATATACAATGTCACAAAATTATTATTTTGTGACATTGTAATTTTATCAAAAACCTCCTCTATTGTCAAAAAATATAGCAATTAAAATTTGCTATATTTTTTGATCTACTATAAAATTTTTTAAGTTTTCTAATCCTTGTTTAATGTCTTCAATACTTGTTGCATAGCTCATTCTAATATATTTGTCGTCTCCAAAAACAATACCTGGTACGAATGCAACGTTATATTTGGAAAGCAATTCATTACATAATTCTAAAGAATTATTAATTGTACTATTATAAAATTGATCTATTTTAATGAATATATAGAATGCTCCTGCTGGATAAATATATTCTATGTCAAATTCATCTAGTTTGGATACTATATAGTCTCTTCTGGACTTAAATTCACCAATCATTTGTTCTACTTCATCAGATTCGTCTTTTAACGCTGTTAAACCGGCTATTTGGCTCAATGTATTAGCATTGGATGTAATATGTCCTTGAAGTCTTTTTATGAGCTTAGAGACCTCCTTAGAGCTACAAGAATAACCCAACCTAAATCCAGTCATTGCATAAGCCTTTGAAAAACCATTAATTGTTATTGTTATCTCATTAATTTCATCAGATAATGAGCCTATACTTATAAATTCTTTATCATATGATAATCTTTCGTAAATTTCATCAGATATAATATAAATATTATTTTCGACTGCCCAGTTACCAATACTAAGTAATTCTTCTTTTGAATAAATAACTCCTGTAGGATTAGAAGGATTATTTAATATAAGACACTTAGTGTTTGAGTTTTTATATTGGTTTAATATATCGACATCGACTTTGAAGTTTTCATTATATGGTAAAATGACAGGCTTACAATCTGTTAATTTACACATTTCAGGATAACTTAACCAATATGGAGATGGTATAAGAACTTCATCATTAGGATTTGTTAATGCAAATAAGCTATTAACTATTGCTTGTTTAGCACCAGTGGATACAACTATAGAATCTTTATCGCATTTTATATGATTACATTTGTTAAGTTTTAAACTTATTTCTTCTCGTAAATCAGGTATTCCGCTAGTATCAGTATATCTAACAATTCCGTTATCCAAGTACTCTAAAGTTTTATCAATTATATATCTTGGAGTCTTGAAGTCTGGTTCTCCAACTGTAAAGTTATAGACTTTTATTCCTTCTTTTTTTAATTTATTAATTTTAGCACTCAACTCAAGTGTTAAAGATGGATTTATACTGTTAATTTTATTTGATAACATAATTGCTCCTTAATTCGTGTAGTTTTTTTATAGATTTAAGTGTTGTATAATTTAATGCAAAATTTCCCATTAAATAGTTACCATCAAACTGCTTTCCATGACAGTCGCTTCCTGCTGTATATATTAGTTTGTTTTTTATCGCTATATTTAAATATTTTTTGATATCAGTAAATGAATGTTTTGAATTAATTACTTCAATTCCATCAATACCCATTTCTATTATTTCATCTACAATATTATCATCATTCAATGTTATAGGATGTGCTAAAACACATACTCCATTAGCTGATTTTATAGAATCAATAATGTTTTGTAGTGATGTGAAGCTTTTTGCGACATAACATTTACCTTTTGGAGATAAATATTCGTTAAACGCTTCGTTTTTATTTTTGCATATATTAATATCTACTAAATATTGAGCTAAATTACTTCTAGAAAAAACTTTATCCTTACTATAATTTAGGACTTTTTCTTTGTCAATTTTGATTCCAAATTTAGCAAAATTTTTCTCAAAAATATCAATTCTATTGGCTCTATCATTTATAGCTAATTCAGAAATTTTTCGTAAGTTTTCATTGGAACTATCTACATAGTATCCAAGAATATGTACTTCTTTGTTTTTGTAAGTTATACCAAATTCTACAGCTTTAATGATGTTAGTATTACAAAGTTCTGGATCAGCAGACATTAAAATATCATGATCAGTAATTGCAATTTCATCTATATGATTTTTATTTGCAGTTTTTTGAATTTCTTCAATACTTAATCTTCCATCACTTTCTGTAGAATGTACGTGCATATCAATCATTTTTAAATCCTTTTAAAGTTTTTCATATTAGAAGAAGGTCAACATTTGTTGACCTTCTAAGTTAATTCTTATTTTGCGTAATCAGATACCCTATTTTCTCTTATGACATTTACTTTAATTTGTCCAGGATATTCTAATTCACTTTCAATTTTATGAGCTACATCTTTTGCTAATATAACCATAGCGCTTTCATCAATAACTTCTGGTTTAACCATAATTCTGATTTCTCTACCAGCTTGTATAGCATAAGAACTTTCAATACCATCAAATGAATTAGCTATTTGTTCTAGATTTTCTAATCTTTGGATATAGTTTTCCATAGATTCACGTCTAGCTCCAGGTCTTGCTGCTGATATTGCATCAGCAGATTGAACTAATATAGATTCAATACATGTTGGTTCAACATCGCCATGATGAGCCTCAATACAATTGATAACATCTTTTGGTTCTTTGAATCTTTTGGCAGCGTTAACGCCTAGTTCAACGTGTGGTCCTTCGATTTCGTGGTCAATTGCTTTTCCTAAATCGTGAAGTAATCCACCTCTTTTAGCTAATTTCACGTTTACTCCTAGTTCACTTGCAAGCATTCCAGCGATATTAGATACCTCAATAGAATGTTTAAGAACATTTTGTCCATAACTTGTTCTGTAATGTAGTTTACCTAGAATTTTAATCAATTCTGGATGTAAACCATGTACATTAGTTTCATCACAAGCTTCTTCGCCTTTTTCTCTTATAGTATTATCTACTTCTTTCTTGGCTTTTTCAACCATTTCTTCAATTCTAGTAGGATGAATTCTTCCATCAACTATAAGTTTTTCCAAAGCGATTCTTGCAATTTCACGTCTTACAGGATCAAAAGCTGATAATACAACAGCTTCTGGAGTATCATCAATTATTAAATCTACACCTGTTAAAGTTTCAAATGCTCTTATGTTTCTACCTTCACGACCAATGATTCTACCTTTCATATCATCATTAGGTAAATTAACAACAGACACAGTAGATTCCGCTACTTGATCTGCAGCATATCTTTGAATTGATGTACTAATGATTTCTCTTGCAAATTTTTCAGATTCTTCCTTAGTTTTGGATTCGATTTCTTTAATAATAGCAGCTTGCTCACGTATTGTTTCAGATTTAACTCTATCAAGAACAATGTCCTTGGCTTCATCGCTTGTTAATCCTGCAACTTTTTCCAATTCTAATTCCTTTTCATCTATTATGGATTGAATTTTTTGTTGCATATCGTCAGCTTTCTTTAATTCTGTATCTAGCTTTTTATGTTTCTTCTCTAATGATGCATTTTTTCGTTCTAAATTTTCTTCTTTAGAATTAAGTCTATCTTCTTGACGACTGATTTCTTTCAATCGAGATTTGTTTTCACGATCTAAATCACTTTTCATCTTAAAGATTTCATCTTTTGCTTCTACTAATAGTTCTTTTTTCTTAGCTTCAGCATCTTTGTTTGCATCTTCAATTATTTTAACAGCATAATCTTCAGCACTTCTGATTTTTTTCTCGGCCATGCTTTTTCTCAAAAAGAAACCTATTACAATACCTAAAATTGCAGCAATTATAGCAATTATTAAAGATGTCGCGGTGCTCATAAATACACCCCCTTTATTCAATTTTCAATATTCATTTAATAAATCTTTTGGATAAATTTACTCTTTTAGTGTAGTACAAATACCGTTGATTGTCAATATTTAGATATATAATAGAAAATTATATAACATCTATTTCAGATGTATTATTTCTATTTGTAATTCTATAGTTAATATCTCCAATAGCTGATAAGTGAGCGTTATGGGAAATCATTATAATTTGTTTATTGTATTCTTCACTAATTTCATTGATAAAATTTGCTACATTGTGTATATAGTCTTCACTAACATGCTTACAAGGTTCATCAAGTACAATAATATTGGCAAGATTATTTTCATATAGCATGATAAAAGAAATTCTTAGTGCCAAAGAAACTATATCTACTACTCCACCACCTCTAGCATCGACAATATCGTAGGTAAAAGTTTTAATCTCACCATCAATATCTAAGCTTTCTTCTATAAAAAACTTGGCAGAAGGATTGTTGTTTTTGATTTTTATTTCGATTTTAAAATTCATTTCTTTTTCAAAGATATAACTTAAACATCTACTTACAAGGTTTTCTATTTGAATTTTGGCTTGTTCTCTTGAATATTCTGAAGTCTTGTCATAGAGCATTTTGATGATCTCAAGTTTTTCTATTTGCTTTTCAAGGGCATCAATGCTTTTTTTTGTAGCTAATATTTCTTCTTCTATTGATTTTTTTACCGCTAATTCACTTTGATACTTAATTTCCATAGAAGTGATTTTGGATTGAATTTGAGTTAAATCAATTTTTTGCATCAGGAAGAAGCTCCTCAGCTTTTTGTAAATCTTGTTCGATTTGATTTTGAAGTTTAGTAATTTCTGATTCCAAATTTTCAGGATCTATATTTAATTCTTTCAACTGATTAAGTATATCTTCTTTTTGCTTCTCTAAAGTCTCTAATGCAATTTCGGCTCTATTTTTTTCTTCTTTAGCTTTATCAAGTCTTTCTTTTATGTTGTTAAAACGTTCATTAGTATTCATTATTTTCTTAACTCCTTTACTATTTGAGTAACATGATCTTCATCTATTTCACTTAGACAAAATGGACATATTTTTTCTTTGTAAAGATTTTCTTTGTATTTATTTATCAAGTCATCTATTAAAAAATTACATTCAGCTAATACTTTAGTATTCTGTTGATAAATCTCTTGTTTTTCATCTAAGGTGTTTTTTATTATTTTTAGTTTGGTTAACAATTCGAAAGCTTTGTTAATATTTAATAATATAATTTGTAAATTATTGATAGAATTCAATTTATCTAATTTATCATATTGGTCTAAAATGATTTTATTAATTTTTAGATATGAAATGTTAAGTTTATATAGTTGTATATATTTTTCTTTGTATTTATCAATTCTATTTATTAAATCAGATACTTTAGATGTATTAATACTTGTTAATACCTGACTATTATTGCTTATTGATTGGTTAATTCTATAGTAATTTTCATTTAAATTAGATAACTGATTTAAAATTTGGATATCATTTTGAGTATTTAATAAGATATTATAGGATTTAGGCACTTGTTTAAATTTCTCTAATATAGTTTTATAGTTGGTATAACTACTTTTTACGTAAGTTAATCTATCATATAATGGTTTCAAAAACTTCAATAAAGTAAGATTTTTATCGATGTTATCAATAATTTCTGATATCAAATCCGTATATCTTAAATTATTCAATTTTACATTACTAGATTCGATACCTTTTATTATTTCCTGAGAATACTCATATAGTTGATTAAGTTTTGTAAAGGAAGACATATTATCTTCTGTATTCTGCAAAGTTTCTGAACAAATATCTAGTCCTTTGTAGTTATCTAAGTATTTATAACCATTTTTAATCCTGACATTTAATTCAGAAAGTTTAATGGATAATGTTTTCAATATATTTAATTTTTCAGAATTTTTGGCTAAATTATTGTATAAAACTTTTAGGTTGTCAATTTTTATTTTTTCTTCATTTAAATAATCATATTTATTTAGAGATTCTTCTTTTTCGTTGATAAAACTTTTTTTAAAATTTAATTCTCCTTTTGTGCTTTTTATTTCTCTTGAGACATTTCTGGATGCATTGTCTAGTATATCAATATTTACTAGTTTCCCGATAGCATTTGCTTTTGTAGAATCTGTTTCTGACAGCAAAAATGAATTTTCTAATTGTGAAGCGATTAAAATATTGTATTTCTCGTTCAAGAGATTAACTTTTTTAAAAAGAAAATCATCTTGAATTTCTGATGGTATTTCTCTACCGAAATTTTCATATTTCTTTATCTCTTCATTATCAGGATTATTTTTAATGTAGTAATAATTAGTATTACCTTTTCTACCTCTTAAAATAAAATTACCATTGTTAAATACAATTTTGACTTCAACATTATTGTATCCATTTCTGATTAATAAATCAGTTGTGTAATCATTGAATAAGACCCATGATAGAGCTCTAATTAAGGCAGTTTTTCCACTATCAGAAGCACCTGTAATTAAGTTTACTTTTTCTGAAAGCTCAAAATGACCTTGTTCGTATGACTGAAAATTAGTTAAATATATATCGGTAATATACATTATTCTATTCTCCTTATGGCTTCATCAATAATTTCTTCATCTATTTTCATTTCTCTTCCTATGGATTTTAAGTTGTTATTGATGTCTATAATCGGATTGCTTGATAACTTTGAAAGTCTTTCTTTTATATCCAGTAGGCTTTTGTTTTTAATAGAATACGGATTTAATTTATCATTAGAAAAAATTTCACTGCTATTTTTAGCACTTTTTAGAAAAATTTCTTCAATTTTGATATCATCTTTTGTAAGTTCGATTATCAAGACCTTAGGTCTTCTTTTTCTTTCTGATTCAGTATTAGTCATTCTAGCGATACTTCCTGGATTTGCGAAATACTTTTCATTGACCTTTACAGTCTTAAATCCAGTATGATAGTGTCCACTTAACACAATATCACAATCAGTATCCATAATTTGATCGATTAAAGTATACTCAATTTGTTCAATAAATTTCTTATACAATAAAAAACTGTGTATCATTAGTATATGATAGTCTATATTATCCAATCTTTTCGGATAATAATGGGATTTATCAGATGAATCAATATCATGAGTATATGGTTGGCCAGATATTTGAACCCTCAAACCATCCCTTTCTATGATAATAGGATTATCTTCTTCAACTAGTTCTAATACATCTAATGAATTGTATAGTCCCATCATAGCTCTATCTATAGAGTTTGGATTATAACCATATATATCATGATTCCCACTTATTATATGAATTTTCTTCGGAAAAGTTTGAAATAATTTACCAAATTTAGATGCTGTTTTTATTCCAACATCTGCTTTATCAAACAAATCTCCACCGTGAAGTATCATGTCAACATTTTCATTTATTGATATTTCTCTTATTTCTTCAATTTTTTTATAAATAGAATCTTCGTAATCGTCAATTCTAGATCTAGGATTTCTAGATTTTATATGTGTATCTGTAAAAAATAATATCTTCATAATAGAAATAGTGGGCAAGTAATACTTGCCCTAGTCTAATTCATCCTCACTTATTTCGTTATTCGATTCGTCTTTTATATCATCGTTATTTTCTGTTTTGATAGCCTCTGAATCCTCTTTTGATCTTAATCCATAAAATTCATAAGTTTTATCGATAATTTCTTCTAGTATTTTTGGATTTTCTTCTAAAAATACTTTAGAGTTTTCTCGACCTTGTCCTAATTTTTCATCTTCATAACTGTACCAAGCACCTGCTTTTTTTACAACTTTGCAGTCAGTGGCTAAGTCTAATATTGTACCTATTTTAGAAATACCTTCTCCGTACATAATGTCGAATTCTACTTGTTTAAATGGAGGTGCTACTTTGTTTTTGACGATTTTAACTTTAGTACGATTTCCAACAATATCGTCACCTTTTCTAATAGCTTCTCCTCTTCTAATTTCAATTCTAACTGAAGAATAGAATTTTAAAGCTCTACCACCCGTTGTAACTTCTGGATTACCAAACATTATTCCAACTTTTTCTCTAAGTTGGTTAATGAAAATAACTGTACAATTGCTCTTGGAAATAACACCTGTTAATTTACGTAAAGCTTGAGACATTAGTCTTGCTTGTAGACCAACATGGCTGTCTCCCATATTTCCTTCTATTTCAGCTCTTGGAACTAGTGCTGCAACAGAGTCAATGATAATAATATCTACAGCAGAACTTCTTACAAGAGAATCACATATTCCTAAAGCTTGTTCACCTGTATCTGGTTGTGAAATGATAAGATTGTCTGTATCTACACCTAAGTTTTTAGCATAAATTGCGTCTAATGCGTGTTCAGCATCGATAAAAGCTGCAGTACCACCCATCTTTTGTGCTTCAGCAACTACATGGAGTGCCAAAGTTGTTTTACCAGAAGATTCAGGTCCATAAATTTCAATAACTCTACCTCTTGGTAAGCCACCTATTCCTAAAGCAACATCCAAATTTATAGCTCCAGTAGGAATAGCTTCGATATCTTTTTGAACATGATCTCCAAGTTTCATTATAGAGCCTTTTCCAAATTGTTTTTCAATGCTTGCAAAAGCTTCTCTTAAAGCTTGATCTTTTTCAGATCCATTAGAAAAATCCATGACTACCTCCTAAAATTTAAACAGAACATAAGTTCTTGTGTTTATTATACCACAAACCAAAAAATAATTATATATTTTTTAAATCTAATACATTAACATTCTTAAAAATATAATCACATAAGCTGATTACAGTTAATACAATCGATATATAATATAGGTACATATCTAAAGCAAACCCTAATTTATCCCCAGTATTAATCAAAATTAAAACAATAGCGACAAATTGTGTCATAGTTTTTGATTTTCCCCAATAACTTGCTGCTAATGTAACTCCATTAGATGCAGCTAATATTCTGAAACCGCTAATAGTAAGTTCTCTTAATACAACTATAACCACGCTCCATGCAGGAACTTTTCCTAGTTGTACTAGGACAATTAATGCACTGCAACTCAACATTTTGTCTGCTAATGGATCCATAAACTTTCCAAATGTAGTAACTAAATTTTTCCTTCTAGCGAGTTGACCATCAATAAAATCTGTTATTGCAGAGATTATAAATATTAACGCAGGTATATAATTGTCTGTTTTGAATACTAGTAATGATGCCACAAAAAATGGTATTAAAATAACTCTTAATGTTGTAAACTTATTTGCAATATTCATATCAATCACGTCTTTCTAAATAATCTTTAGGTATTAAAATTTTTCTAGGTTTGCTTCCCTCACTAGGACCAACAATACCTTTTTCTTCCATTTGATCTATAATTCTTCCCGCTCTAGCATATCCTATTTTTAATTTTCTTTGCAATAGAGAAATTGATGCAGAATCTTCATTCAAAATAATTTCTACAGCATCTGTAAATAGAATATCTGTATCGTCATCTTCAAGATCAATACTCTCTGATTTATCTATGTCTTCTATGATTTCTTCCTTATAATTAGTTTCATTTTTATTTATTAAAAATTTAACTACATTATCGACTTCTTCATCAGAAATAAAAGCTCCTTGAACCCTACTAGGTTTTGCCATTGATGATGGGAAAAATAACATATCGCCTCTTCCTATAAGCTTTTCTGCACCAGATTGATCTAAAATAGTCCTAGAATCGATTTGGCTACTAACAGCAAAAGAAATTCTAGACGGTACATTTGCTTTTATTGTACCAGTAATTACATCCACTGTTGGTCTTTGAGTTGCAATAATTAGATGGATACCACACGCTCTTGCCATTTGAGCTAGTCTGCAAATAGCGTCTTCAACATCATTTGCTGAGACCATCATCAAATCACTTAACTCATCTATAATAATAACAATATATGGTAGTTTTTCAAGTTCATCATTTTTATTTTTCTTATTATAAGCTTTGATATCTCGAACGTGATTTTCTGAAAATATTTGGTATCTTCTTTCCATTTCCCTTACAGCCCAGTTCAAAGCAGCACTTGCCTTTTTTGGATCTGTAACAACCGGTATAGCAAGATGTGGAATATTATTGTATATACTCAATTCGACAACTTTTGGATCAATCAATATAAGTTTTACATCATTTGGATTTGACTTATACAAAATACTCATTATTATGGTATTGATGCAAACAGATTTACCACTACCAGTAGCTCCTGCTATAAGTAGGTGTGGCATCTTATCAACAGAAGTTACAATACATTTCCCAGAAATATCTTTTCCTAAAGCTATTGGCATCAATGATTTTTCTTTTACAAAATTATCAGACATTAAAATCTCTTTTAACATTACAGAATTTTTAACGTCATTTTCTACTTCAATTCCCACTACAGATTTACCGGGAATTGGAGCTTGTATTCTAATTCCACTTGTAGCTAAAGAAAGTGATAGGTCATCTGCTAGATTCACTATTCTTGAGACTTTCACACCTGCCTTAGGCTCTAATTCATAGCAAGTAACCGTAGGACCTCTATCGATTTGAACAACAGTCGCATCTATTGAAAAGTTTTTTAAAGTTTCTTCAATCATTTTTGCTTTCTGTAAAACAGAATCATCATTATCTTCCGCATATTCAGCATTTTTCAAAAGTTCTAATAGTGGAAAAGTATAATTACTTTGTCCAGAAAATTCACCAAAATCTATAACAGAAAGCTGTTCTCCAGATTCTTTTTCATTCGATTTATAATCGTTGAGTTTTGGTTTTGGAGGTTCATATTCTGTAGATTTATTTAAATCAGACTTTTCTTTAATAGGATTTTTAGAAATTCTTTCTTTTATAGGTTTATTTTGCTTAATCTCGTGTGATTTTTCGATACTTTTATTTTTTTTGTTCTTTTTATTTTTTGTTTTTATATCTATTAATGTCTTTTTAACAAAAGTAAAAATTTCTTGAAATAACTCTTTTAAAGTTAAATTAATTATTGCAGATATAAAAAACAAAGAACAAAAAACGAGTGCAACATATAAACCTATGTAGCCTATAGCAATGTTTAATATTGATGCTATAATAGCTCCAATTACTCCAATACCACTGTAGTCATTTGCTAAATTTAAATTCAAATCAATCCTTTGATTAATATTAAGATTTGGATAGTTTGATATATTAATTAAACTCATTACGAATATTGAAGAAACAGCCAATATATAAGTAATTTTTCTTAGTTTATTTCCATGGTTTATATCAGATATCGTCGATATTGTATACAGTATACCTAATGATATAAAAACGTATGAAAAGATGCCAAAAGTATTAAAGTATATATTTTTTACAATAATTCCCAAAACACCAACTCTACTACTAGCCATAAAAATAAGTGAAATAATTAACACTAATATAATTATTAATTTTGTCGAAGAGTTAGCATTTTTTTTTCTATTAGATTTTGATTGAGTTTTGTTTCGTGATTTAGTATTTCTAGCCATAATTAGTAGCCTGTATGGCCAAATCCGCCATCATTTCTATCTGTAGCATCTAATACTTCAACTTCGTCAAATTGAATATTTTCGTATTTTTGAAGTATCATTTGACAAATTCTATCTCCAGATGAAATTGTATATTCCTCATTCGACAAATTGACTACAGGAATTTTTAATTCTCCTCTGTAATCACTGTCTATAGTACCAACACAATTTATCAGAGTTATTCCATGTTTAATACTCAAACCACTTCTTGGTCTGATTTGAACCTCATAACCTTCTGGAATTGCAATATATATTCCAGTAGGTACAAGAGTTCTTTCAAGTGGTTTTAAAGTTATATCATTTTCAGTATAAGCTCTCAAATCCATACCACTAGACCCAATTGTTGAATATTTTGGTAGAGGGTTATTAGATTTATTAATTATTTTAACTTTCATAATGTCCCCTTTCAAAAATATAGTTGAGTAATAAAATTACTCAACTATTAATTATTTATCTTCTGTATTTTGATCTTCAGATTTTTTATCAAAATTCTTTTTTTCTTTTCTTTCTGGTTTTGGTAAAAGAGCTTTTCTGGATAATGTCATCTTACCTTGATCATCTATATCCATAAGTTTTACCATAATTTCATCGTTTTCTTTTAAAACATCTTCAACTTTATTAGTTCTTTCATGAGCTATATTAGAAATGTGAAGAAGACCTTCTTTTCCAGGTAATATTTCAACAAAAGCACCAAAATTCATAATCTTAGTAACCTTTCCTAAATATTTTTCACCGATTTCTGGTTCTCTAACTATTTCTTTAATCATATCTATAGCTCTTTGTGCACTTTCAGTGTTTTCACCAGCTACTGTAATTTTACCATCATCTTCAGTATCTATTTTAACGCCAGTTTCATCAATAATTTTGTTTATGACTTTTCCACCTGGTCCAATAACTTCTCTTACTTTTTCAGGTGCAATATTAATTACCATAATTCTAGGAGCATACTTTGAAATTTCTTTATTTGGTTCACTTATACATTCGTTCATTAACGATAATATATGAAGTCTACCAACTCTAGCTCTTTCTAGAGCTTCAGTTAATATTTCTTCAGAAATTCCAGTAATTTTAATATCCATTTGCAATGCAGTTATACCATCTTTTGTACCTGCAACTTTAAAATCCATATCTCCTAAGTGATCTTCCAAACCTTGAATATCGGAAAGAATTACAACATTATCATCTTCCTTAATCAATCCCATGGCAATACCTGCAACAGGCTCTTTTATTGGAACACCTGCATCTAGTAAACTAAGAGTTGAACCGCATACAGATGCTTGAGAACTAGAACCGTTTGAACTTAATACTTCAGATACTACTCTTATTGTGTATGGGAATTCTTCTTCTGATGGAATTACAGGTAATAAAGCTCTTTCAGCTAAAGCGCCGTGACCAATTTCACGTCTACCTGGACTTCTTAAAGGTCTTGCATCTCCAACAGAGTAAGGTGGGAAGTTGTATTGATGCATATATCTTTTATCTTCTTGTTCAATTAGTCCATCTAGTACTTGTGCATCAGATGGAGTTCCTAATGTTGTAACAGATAAAACTTGAGTTTGACCTCTTTTAAACAGACCTGAACCATGTGGTCTTGGCAATATATCAACATCACAAGTTATTTCTCTAATTTGATCAAGTTTTCTATTATCAGGTCTGATATGATCTTCTAAAATTAAGCGTCTTACTTCTGATTTTTCTAAATCATCGTATATAGTAGAAACTTTTGAAGCTATACTTTCATCATATTTTTCAACAAAATGATCCACTACATCTTTTTTAAGAGTATTAATGTGATCTTCTCTATCTAATTTATCTTCATTAACTGTAATTTTCTTCAAATCTTCAATGCAGAATGATTTAACTTCTTCATCTAACTCTACATTTTTTTCTGGTTGAACGAATTCTTGTTTTGGCTTACCACATTCTTTTTGAATTGATTCAATAAATTCACATATTTTTTTGATTTCTTCATGTGCTCTAAGTATAGCTTTTAAAACTTGTTGTTCAGTAATATTATTGCATCCAGCTTCAACCATCATAATAGCATCTTTAGTACCAGCGACAGTTAATTCAAGATCAGACTTATCTCTTTGTTCTTGCGTAGGATTTATAATAAATTCACCATCAATCATTCCTACAGCTACAGAACCAGTAGGTCCTAAGAAAGGAATATCTGAAATGCTCAATGCAATAGATGATCCTATCATAGCTAAAATATCGGGAGTATTATCTTGATCCACAGAAAGCGCAGTAGCTATAACTTGTACATCATTATGATATCCTTCAGGGAATAATGGTCTTAAAGGTCTATCGATTAATCTAGCAGTTAATGTAGCTTTTTCACTAGGTCTACCTTCACGCTTTATAAATCCTCCTGGAATTTTTCCTACAGAATAAAGTTTTTCTTCAAAATCGCATGTTAATGGGAAGAAATCAACTCCCTCACGTGGCTCTTTTGATCCTACAGCAGTAACTAGAAGTACAGTTTCTCCAGATTGAATTAAACATGCTCCATTAGCTTGTTCAGCAACTTTACCAATTGTAACTTCTATTTTTTTACCGCATAAATCATATTCATATTTTTTTATCATATATTCTCCTTATAAATAAAAAGAGCGGAAAAACCCGCTCTTTCAATTATCTTCTAATGTTTAATCTTTTAATTAAATCACGGTATCTTTCAATGTCTTTATTGCTAAGATAGTTAAGAAGATTTCTTCTTTTACCGATCATTTTGAAAAGACCTCTTCTTGAATGGTGATCATTCTTATGAGACTTTAAATGTTCAGTTAAGTAGTTTATTCTGTAAGTCAATAAAGCTACTTGAACTTCTGGAGAACCAGTGTCTCCTTCTTTTGTTTGGTATTCTTTGATTATTTCTTCTTTGATTTCTTTGTTGTACATAATTTCCTCCATAAATTTAATATTCACCATTACAGCGATATCGTTGAGGTTTCGAATATCAATGTAACAGTAGTACTTATTTATATTATCATATAATCTTCTAATTGTAAATCTAAATCTTGGTTTTTTGCAAAATTATAATCGCTTTTTAATTTATTGATAAGTTCAATCTCAGAATTAAATTTTACATTATCTCTTATTTTTTTTATGAATACTAATGTCAAAATTTTTCCATACAAATCACCTTTAAAGTCTAAAATATGAGTTTCAATTTTAACATCATGCTCATCGTAGGTAAGATTTTCTCCTACAGAAGTTATGCCTTTGTATATTTTGTTATCATAAATAACATTAGTATAATAAACTCCTTCTGCTGGTATAATATATTCTTTGCATTCCAAATTGGCAGTAGGATAACCTAAATTTCTTCCTCTATGTTTACCATCGACGACAATTCCCATAATACTAAATGGTCTGTAGAGCATTGAATTAGCATTCTCAACGTCTCCACTCATTAAAAATTTACGAATTGTTGTCGATCTAATAGGTACACTTTTAATAAATTGGTCATCTATAGTGTAGAGCTTATAATTAAAAACTTTTTGAAAATCTTCTAAAGTAGATACATTACCAGATGCATTAATTCCGAATTTGAAATCTTTGCCCACAACTAAATTTTTGAAATTAGTATGTTCTTTTACATAATCTAAAAACTCTTCAGGCTTAAGGGATAAAAAAGCTTTATCAAATGACTTGATTAAGCAGTAATCTACATTCATTCTTTTTAATATATTTATTTTATCATCCGTTGTTAATATGTTTTTAAACTTATCATCTTCTAAAATTTCTGAAGTATGTGACTTGAATATAATAACCCCTGATTTACCTAAGCTAACACATTTATTTATAAGTTTTTGATGTGCTAAATGTAATCCGTCAAAATTTCCTAAAGTGATAGCATCAATATTAATTTTTACGTTATCTTTGTCTAAATCAATTATTTGCATATATCAAATACCTTATTCATTTTTAAAATATTATCTTCAATACTGCCGATTCCAATAAATTTATTCTTACAAACTACTTTGACATTATCAATGTTTTCGTGGTTGATGTTCACTCTAACACCATTGGTAATTTTTTTATATAAATTATCATCAAGTTCGATAGATTTCATTTCTGTCAAACTTTCGTAGACTGAAAATGATACATCTTCAATGTTACATTTTCTAAGCGACTCTATTTTTACTGAATCTTTTATGTCGAAACCTCCAGAATTTACTCTGATAAGTGATTTCATGTATGCTAATCTATCTAATTTTTTGGCAATATCTTCAATCAAAACTCTAATATACGTTCCCTTAGAACATCTAACTTTGATTATACATGAATTTTCTAGAAGATGTAATGGTTCAATATTATAAATTGTAATTTTTCTGGATTTCCTCTTAATTTCTTTGTTTTCTCTTGCGTATTCATAAAGTTTTTTTCCATTTACTTTAACCGCGGAATACATCGGAGGTACTTGTTCAATGGTTTTACCATTTAAATCATCTAAAATTTGTTTTAATTTTTCTTTATCGTATGTTTTCTCAGAAAAACCTGTGACATTACCAGATAAATCAAGAGTATCTGTACTTGTACCAAAACACATTTCAAATATATATGTTTTACCATATTCCATTAGATATTCTGTTATTTTAGTTCCTTTTCCAACGCCTAATAACAAAACTCCGGTAGCGTCAGGATCTAGAGTACCAGCGTGTCCGATCTTCTTAGTTTTTAAAATTCCTTTACATATAGAAACAACATCTTGAGATGTATATCCCTTTTCCTTAAAAACATTAATTACACAATCCATATCTATCAATTTCTTCTTTTATTTTATTTGAAACTGTCTCAAAATCCCCTGTAATTCTTGTAGCAGCAGCATTCTTATGACCACCTCCACCAAGATTTTTGGCAATTAATCCTACATCAATATTTCCCTTGCTTCTGAAACTTACCTTGTACTCATTTTCAGTTTGTTGTTTAATTAATACTGATATTTTGATTTTGTCAGTATCTCTGAAAGTATTAATTACACTATCAATATCTGAAATTTCAACATTGTACTTATTTAATTGATCTATCATTACAAAACCAATTGCAACATAATCATTATAAATTTCAGTCTTGGATAAGATTTCATTTTCTAAAAGTTGTGCTTCAAATTTTTTTGATTGATAAATTAATTCATTGATTTTCATCATGTCAGCACCATTTTCAACTAATTTAGAAGCTTTAGCTAATGTATCTGCAGTTGTAGCAGAATATAAAAATCTTCCAGTATCAGTTGAAATTCCTGTTAAAAGTGACATCGAAATTTCTTCATCAATTGGTAGATTTACTTCGTTTATTACATCAAATACTAATTCGCAAGTTGAGCTATATCCTTTTTTTACTATGTTAACGTCACCGTAAAACTCATTACTTTGATGATGGTCAATATTTATTCTGTATTTTGCTTTGTTAAATAACTCATCAATCTTACCTAATCTCTCATAATTAGCACAATCTAGACAAATTATCATATTAATATTAATATCTGTATTATCTGATAGCAAATCCAAATTAGGAAGAAATTTTAAATTTTCAGGAATTTTGTCAAACTCAATAGGATATACCTTTTTCCCTAAATTTAGTAAACTTTTTGATAAAGCAGTTAGTGAGCCTAAGTTATCACCATCTGGGTCTAAGTGAGAAATTAGAGCAATTGAATTTGCATCCTTCAATTGCTCTTTAAATTTCAAGATTTCATCATTAATCTTCATTATAATTTTCCTCGTGAATTGATTTTATTAGATTTTCAATATGCATACTTTGCTCACTAGTTTCATCAATTTTGAAAATCAGTTGTGGCACATGTCTTAAATCTACACTTTCACCAATTTGTTTTTTTAAGAATCCTTTTGCTTTATTCAATCCTTCAAGAGTTTGTTTTTTCTTTTCATCATCGCCTATTACCGCTATATATACTGTAGCAAAACTCAAATCATTTGTTACTTTTACGTCTGTAACAGAAACATTTAGTTTGTCAATCCTAGGATCTTTTAGTGAATTAATTATAGAACTTGAAATAACTTTTTTGATTTCTGATGAAATTCTTCTTACTCTTTTAATATTCATAATTCTCCTATCTTTGTACTTCGTTTAGTACATATGCTTCCAGTACATCTCCTGGTTTAATGTCATTATAATTTTCTAAACCCATTCCGCCTTCGTAGCCTTGAGTTAATTCTTTAACATCGTCTTTATATCTCTTCAAAGAAGAAATAGGACCTTCGAAAATTAATATTTCATCTCTCAACAAACGAACGACAGCATTTCTTGTTACTTTTCCTGTATTAACATACACACCGGCAACAGTACCCACTCCCGGTACTTTGAACGTATCTCTAACTGTAGCTCTACCTAAAACTTCTTCTTGATATTGAGGTTTTAACATACCAGTGATTGCATTTTTTACATCTTCTATGGCATCATATATAACTCTATATGTTCTGATTTCTATAGATTCATTTTTTGCCATATCCAAAGCCACTTGAGTTGGTCTTACATTAAATCCGATTATTATAGCACTTGATGCAGATGCTAAGTTAACATCAGATTCAGTAATACCACCGACAGCACCGTGAATTATATTAACTTTTACTTCATCATTGCTTAATTTTATTAATGATTGTTTAATAGCGTCAATTGTACCTTTAACATCAGTTTTTATTATAATATTAAGATCTTTAGTTTCTCCGTCTGAAATTTTTCCAAATAACTCGTCTAAGTTCACGTTTGAAGAAGACTTGATTTGTTCTTCACGGTTATGGTCTTTTATTTTTTGAGCATAATTTCTAGCTTCTTTTTCATCTTTGACAGCGTATATCATATCGCCAGCTTCAGGTACTTCGTTTAAACCTAAAATCAATACTGGTGTTGAAGGACCTGCTTTTTTAACTTGCTTTCCTTGATCATTAAACATAGCTCTGATACGACCACTTGCTTGTCCACTAAATACCATATCTGAATGTTTTAGAGTACCTTTTTGCACCAAAATTGTAGCAGTTGGACCTCTTCCCTTGTCTAACTGAGCTTCAATTACAGTACCTACAGCAAGTCTATTTGGATTAGCTTTTAGTTCTTCCATTTCTGCGACCATTAAAATCATTTCAAGTAATTCATCAATACCTTCACCTGTTCTAGCAGAAACTGGAACTAAAACTGTATCTCCACCCCAGTCTTCAGGTACCAATCCATTTTCAGCTAATTCAGTTTTTACTCTTTCGATATTAGCATTTTCTTTATCTATTTTATTAACAGCGACAATTATTGGAACGCCTGCAGCTTTTGAGTGATTTATAGCTTCCACAGTTTGAGGCATTACACCATCATCTGCAGCAACTACCAATATTGAAACATCTGTTACTTGTGCCCCTCTACTTCTCATTGCTGTAAAAGCTTCGTGACCTGGTGTATCTAAAAATACTATTTTTTTGTCGTTAACTCTAATAGTATACGCACCTATATGTTGTGTAATTCCTCCGGCTTCTCTACCAGCTACTCTAGAATTTCTAATTCTGTCAAGTATAGATGTTTTACCATGGTCAACGTGTCCCATTACAGTGATGACAGGTGGTCTTTCTTTTAAATCCTCATCCTTATCTTCAAAATCTAGGTTAAACACGTCATCGTCATCAAAATCTTCGACTTCATCTTGTTCAACGATAACATTGAATTCACCAGCTACTAAACTAGCAGTATCAAAATCAATTTCTTGGTTTTGATTTGCCATTATACCTAATTCCATTAGTTTCATTATTAATTCACTAATAGATACACTTATTTTTTCAGATAAATCTTTTACTGTAATTGTAGGTTGAATAATAAATTTCTTAGGTTCTTTTGGCTCATTCTTGATGACCTCTTCTTTTTTATTTTTATTATAATTTTTATTATTTCTATTGTTCTTGTTATTTGTATTATTTTTATTATTGTTAGAATTTTTATTTTTGTTATTTTTAAAATTCTTATTCTTTTTCTTATCTTTAGAATCATGCTTTTCATTCATTTCAGATTTGTTTTTATGTTTTATCTTATCGAAATGAGATACAGATTCATCATCATTATTTCTTGGATGTTTTGGTTTAAATCTTTTTTTAGAATTATCATCTTGTTTATTAGCTTCAGTATGCGATTTACTTTCCACGTTTTCTTTTGAAATTTTATTTACATCTTGTCTATTTTCTTTTTTTGAATTACTGTTCTTTTGATTATTTTGAACTTTTTTTGGTTTTTCATAAAAAGATTTAACTTTTGATATTTGGTCTTTATCTAATGTTGACATGTGACTTTTAACTTCTATTTTGTTTTCTTTTAATTTGTTCATTAAGTCTTTTGTTGAAACATTCAATTGTTTTGCCAATTCATATACTCTTATCTTTTCCATACAAAGACCTCCTTTTGATTAATCTTCTACATGGTTAATTAACTCCTCATATATAAGTGCGTCTACATCTGTTTTTAAAACCTGATTTAGTCTTCTGTTTTTCTTTGCCTTGTTTATACATTTTAAATCCTTGCATAAATAAGCCCCTCTGCCATTTTTCTTATTTGTCAAATCTACAGAAACTCCGTCTTCTTTATTAAAAACAACTCTCATTAGTTCTTGCTTTGGTTTATTTTCACCACAAACAACACATTTTCTTAAAGGAATTTTTTTAGTTTTCATTTAATACTCCAAAACTTAAATACATTTAATTTTCAGAATCTTCTGCAATTTCAGTGTTTTCGGATTCTAAAGAATTATCTTCTTCAGTATCCTCAATATCTTCAATTTCTTCAATTTCTTCTATATCATCTGATTCATGATATTTAATTTTATCAAAAACTTTTTCTTTATCTTCATCTCTAACTTCAATACCATTAGATTCTAGAAAATCTACTTCTCCATCGAATTCAACAGACAAGCTACCATCACCATAAGATTCTAAGTATTGGTTGAGTCCTTTGATGTCTATTTTCCAGTTCGTTAACTTAGCTGCAAGTCTAGCGTTTTGTCCTTCTTTTCCTATAGCTAAAGATAATTGATCTTCTGAAACAATTACACGGCATATTTTTTGAGCTTCGTCAATGAATGTAGCTATAACTTCAGATGGACTTAAACTATTAGATATGAAAGTATTAATATCTTTTGACCAAATAACAATATCAAGTTTTTCGCCATTCAACTCATCCACAATAGACTTAACTCTGGTTCCACTGAAACCTACACATGAGCCAACTGGATCAACATTTTCATCATTACTGAATACCGCGATCTTAGTTCTTGAGCCAGGTTCCCTTGCAACGCTAAAAATCTCAACAGTTCCATCATTTATTTCCGGAACTTCTAATTCAAATAATCTTTTTATTAGAGAATTATCTGTCCTTGATAATATTATTTGAGCTCCTTTTGTAGTGTTCTTGACCTCTTTAATAAAAAGTTTTAATCTTTTGTTAGGAGTATATTCTTCAGATTTTATTTGTTCTGAAACTGGTATTATACCTTCTACTCTACCCAAATCTATATAGACAATTCCACGTTCAACACGTTGAACTGTTCCAGTGATTATTTCTTTTTCTCTGTCAATAAATTCGTTATAAATATTATCACGTTCTGCATCTTTTAGTTTTTGAATAACAATATTTCTAGCAGTTTGAGCAGCTATTCTTCCGAAGTTTTTAGGTGTTATTTCAATTTTCACTTTATCACCTAAATCGTATTTACGTTTAATAGTCTTAGCTTCTTCTAAACTTATTTCAGTATTTTTGTCTTCAACATTTTCAACAACAGTTTTGATTGCATATAAATTCACCTTACCGTTGTCTCTATTTATGTTAACTTCTACAGAACTTTCTTCGTTTTCATGGTCTTGATAATCAAAATTTTTCTCATAGCTTTTAATCAATGCTTTTTCTAAAGCATCGAAAACAACTTCTCTTGGTATTTTTTTTGATTTTTCTAATTCATCAAGAGCTTTTATAAAATCATTGTTCATATATTACTATCAATCGAATAACGAAAGCTTAATCGATGATATATTACTCCTTTCAATTTTAATTTGATTTTTTTCTAATTCCAAAGATATTTCTTGATCATTGAAATCTTTTAAAATACCTTTGAACTCTTTCTTACTATCTAATTTTTGATATAAATTTACTATTACAACATTCCCTAAATTTTTTTTGAAATCTTTATCTCTAGTAAATGGTGTAGTTATATCTACTGATGCAATTTCTAAATAATAGGGATCTGAAATAGGATCTATTTCGTCTAATTTGTCAGTTATTCTATTATTTATTAACTCACAATCATCAATTGATATTAGACCTTCATCCTTTTCAATGTAAAAAGTCAAAATATTTTTTCCATTTTGATTTGAATATTCTACATCATAAAAGTCGATTCCAGTATCTTCAATTAAAGGGCTGAGATCATTATTCATAAGTTCCCTAAGATATTTCTTATTCATATATCTCCTTTTCGTAAATTATTTAAATAAATAAGAGTGGGATTCCCCACTCTTAGCCACAATTTATTCTAAACTAATTGTATCATAATTAATCATAATAATCAAACTATCTTCTATTTCTTAAAGACAAAGGCTTATCAATTATTTCTTTCATAATGATAGCTTTTTTTAATTCATCTTTATGTTTAAATTCATCATTAATCTCAACTCTAATCAATTCTAATTCGTCGTTTTTTTCTTCGAAAAAATCTTTATCAATTAATTTTTGATTTTCTTTTCTATTATTTGTTTGCTCAAAATTATTGATATTATTTTGATTGTATTGAGAATTGTTTGATTTATTATAAGATAATTTGGTATTTGATTTATCTTTTCTTAAATCTTCTAATGTCTTTTTCTTGCGATAATCCTTACGGTTAAAGTTTTTTTGGTAACGTCTAGAACTACTCATGTGAATAAAATAATTAGCGAAAAACTTTACAACTATTATCGTAATTACAAGAGATAGAAAAGAAAACATTACTTATCATCCTCTTTAATTTTTTCGCTATTTCCAGAAATAGCCTGTCTCATCTCAGTATCACTTATAATATTTTTCATATTATAATAATCCAAGACTCCCAAATTACCAGATTCTAAAGCTTTAGCTATAGCTAGTGGAACCTTTGATTCACTTTCAACTACTTTTGCTCTCATTGAACGAACTTCTGCTATCATTTCTTGTTCTTTTGCAACAGCCATAGCTCTTCTTTCTTCTGCTTTTGCTTGAGCAATTCGTTTGTCCGCCTCTGCTTGATCTGTTTGTAGTTTCGCTCCAATATTTCTTCCTACATCGACATCTGCTATATCAATAGAAAGTATTTCAAATGCAGTTCCTGAATCCAATCCTTTGTTCAATACAGTTTTTGAGATTGAATCTGGATTTTCAAGAACAGATGTATGAGATTCTGATGAACCTACAGTAGTTACAATACCTTCACCAACTCTAGCTATTATAGTTTCTTCTCCTGCACCACCAATTAATCTTTCAATGTTTGCTCTAACAGTAACTTTGGCCTTAACAATAACTTCAATACCGTTCATTGCAACTGCTGCAATGTTTGGAGTTTCAATTACTTTTGGGTTAACAGAAACTTGTACTGCTTCTAATACATTTCTACCAGCTAAATCAATAGCTGCTGCTCTTTCAAATTCTAACTCAATATCTGCTCTTTGTGCAGCGATTAATGCATTTACTAAAGTATTTACATTACCACCTGCTAGATAATGCGCTTCAAGTTGATTAGTAGTTAGATTTAATCCTGCTTTTGTTGCTTTTATAAGTGGATTTATAATGTTTTTAGGAATAACTCTACGTAATCTCATACCAATTAATTGTGAGATTTTAACGTGGACTCCTGAAAACTGAGCAGTAACCCATAAACCTACAGGAACTAACGAAAAGAATACTAATAGCAATATAACTATTAATATAGGTAATAAAAATGGAATTTCAAATGGCATTTTACACTCTCCTTACTATAATTTTAAAATCTTTTATTTCACTAACAACAACTTCGCACCCTTTCGGAATAAAATCTCCCCTAGTAATAGCGTCAATATAATCGCCATCTATTTCGATTTTGCCGCTCGGCCTCAAAGGTGTTATAGTAATTCCTTTTTTGTTCAAGTATTTTTTTGATGACTGAGTAAATGATTTTGAATTAGTTTCATTTAAAACAAATTTATTGAATTTACTTGAGTCAAAATCTTTACTTAAAAATACTAATATAAACAAAACATCAATTGTTATGGCAATAACTACTGTCAAAAATGCTAGGTACAGATTATTAATAATCATGCTTATTCCTACAATTATTGATAAGACACCCACAATTCCAGCAATAAAACCACCTGGAACTATTAGTTCTAATCCTACGAATAAGAGCCCTATTAAAAATACTAATATACCCACTATGTTGATATCACCGTGATTATAATAAGACAAAATAAATAGAACAGAAAAAACAGCAGTTAGAACACCGTATTTAATCTTCTTATTTGATAACATAAGCAGTGTGATACAAATAAATGTTACTGCTAAAAAAATCATACTTAAAATATGATTAGAAAATATATCCATAGAAAACGATAACACCTCCTAAATAATCTTTATAACACAATTATACACTAAATAAAGCAATAAAAAAAGATTCCTATAAGGAATCTTTCATTAAATATCAATTTCATTAGAAATTTCTTTTTTTTCTTTTAGCTGCTTCAGATTTTTTCTTTTTCTTTACGCTAGGCTTTTCATAATGTTCTCTTTTTCTATATTCAGATAAAACTCCAGATCTAGCACATTGTCTTTTAAATCTTTTTATAGCATTATCTAATGATTCGTTTTCTCCTACTTTAATTTCTGACATGGTTTCCCTCCCCTCTTTATTGCAAGAATGCTCACAAAAGAGCAGAATTTATACCAAAATAGTATAACACAATTCTAATAAAATAACAATATTTTTATGGCCAGCTAAGTTTTTTCTTACCTAACACGTGAAAATGCATGTGATGTACTGTTTGTCCACCATCTTCTCCACAGTTATTTACTATTCTATAGCCAGACTTATCAATATCGAACTCTTTTGCTAGTTTTGCAATTACTTCAAATATATGAGCAACAATTTGTGAATTTGATTCATCAATATCATTAGCACCAGAAATGTGTTCTTTAGGTATAACTAAAAAATGTACTGGAGTAACAGGATTGATGTCGTGAAAAGCGTATACCAAATCATCTTCATATATTTTTTTAGAAGGTATTTCTCCATTAACTATTTTACAAAATACACAGTCCATGACTCGCCTCCGGTGTTATTATACCAAAAAATATTTAACTTTTCAATTATTCACACACAAGTTCTTCATTTTCTCTTCTATTGCATACGACGTCTATTATTTTATTAGAAAGATTTGGATTATATTCTCTTTTTACTCTTATATAATTTGTTGTATATCCTTTAATATATCCATCATCATTTTTTGATTCAAACAATACTTTTATTGGCTCATTTAACATATTATCTAAAAATTTGTCTGTATAATATTTTGATTTTTCTATTAGTAGTTTACTTCTCTCTTTTTTTACAACTCCGGATACTTGATTTTTCATTTTACTTGCTACAGTGCCTTTTCTGTTAGAATATTTAAACACATGTATTTTTGAAAATTGAATCTTATCAACGAAACTCAATGTTTGTTCGAAGTCTTCATCAGTTTCTCCAGGAAAACCAACTATTATATCTGTAGTAATAGCAGCATTTGGATAATATTCTCTTATTAAATTGATAGTTTTCTCATACAAATCTGTATCATATTTTCTATTCATAGATTCAAGTATTGAATCAGAACCGCTTTGCAACGATAGATGGAAATGATCACAAAATTGTTCTACTTTACTTAATCTATCTAAAAATTGCTTGTCTACAATTCTTGGCTCTAATGAGCTCAATCTTATTCTCTTTATTTTATCAATTTGTCCGATATCTTCTATTACATCAATCAAACCAATATCATTATTATCTAAGTCTTTTCCGTATGATGCTACATGGATACCTGTCAGTACTATTTCTTTGAAACCATTATCTGCTAATCTTTTTGCTTCTAAAACAATATCTCTAATATTTCTAGAACGTATGGGTCCTCTCGCGTAAGGAATTATACAGTACGAACAAAATTGACTACAACCTTCTTGAATTTTAATATAAGCTCTTGTCATAGAATGTTCTGTATTTATAGTTAATTCTTCAAATTCTCTATTTTTACCTATACTTTCTACCTTGTTTATAATTTTATTAGATGATTGTGCTAGTTCACATAATTCTACGATTTCTTTTCGGTATTTTGTTCCGAGTATTACATTTACACCTTCAATATTTTCTATTTCATCAGGACTAACTTGAGAGTAACAACCTACTACAGCAATTATTGCATCACTGTTTTCAGATCTAATCTTAGATATTTGTTGTCGACTTTTTCTATCGGACAAATTTGTAACGGTACATGTATTAAGCACAAAAACATCGCAATTATAGTCTTCAGTAATTTCATAACCATTTTTTACAAATAATTCAGCCATAGCCTCTGTTTCGTATTGATTAACTTTACAACCTAATGTTGAAAATTTTACTTTTTTCATTATTTTATATCTCCTAATTCATATTGAATAATACTCAAAGCACAAATTGGAGCTGTATCTGCGCGTAAAATTCTGTTTCCCAATGAAACTGATTTAAATCCTTTTGACTTTAAAACTTGTAAATTTTCTTCAGATAATCCGCCTTCTGGGCCAATGAAAATATTAATATCTTTGTTATTTGAATTAGTTAACAAAGATTGGAAACTTTCAGTTTCATTTTCATAGAATACTAAATTTAAACCATTATTTTGAGTTGAAATTTTATTGATATTAATTAGTCCTTCAATTTCAGGGATAAATGTTCTCTTTGACTGTTTCGAAGATTCTAGTGCTATTTTTTCAAATCTATTCTTTTTCTTAATCCACTTTTTTTCGTCTAATTTGACAACAGTTCGTTCTGTTTCTACAAATACGATTCTGTTTACTCCCAATTCAGTGGCTTTTTGAATGATATACTCATTTTTATCTGATTTAAGGATACATTGATACAAAGTAATGTTCAAAGGAGATTCATATTGAATGTTATCTTCATCTATTATTTTACAAATTATTTCATCGGGAGTAATATCTTCAATCTCAGTTACAAAAGTTGTATCTCCAATTACTTGATGAATCAAATCACCTTTTGTAAGTCTTAAAGAATTTTTGATATGATTATAATCTTCGCCTTTTATAATAATTTTATCATCTATCTTATCTTCGGGATTACGAAAAGTCCTATACATTTTTGAACCTACTTATTACGCTAATCCATTCACCTTTTTCAGATATTTCTACAATTTCAAGGTTATTTTTTTCTAAAATATTTACAATGTTATCTCTTTGTGAATTGATTAATCCTGAGCAAATAAAAACTCCATCTTTTTCTAATGCTTTTGATAAATCTGGAATTAAAATGTCTAACACGTTTAATAAAATATTGGCTATTACTACATCGTATTTTTTATCAACTTTATCTAGTAGAGAGCCTTCTACAGCTTTGATATTAGATATTTTATTCAGCTGTGCATTATCTAATGTTGCTTCGATAGCTAATGGGTCAATATCTGTAGCAAAAACTTCTTTAGCACCTAATTTTGAAGAAGCTACAGAAAGTATTCCTGATCCACAACCAATGTCTAAAACACTCTTATTATCTAGTTGCAGCTGTTGAAGTTGTTCAATACATAAGCTTGTTGTTTCGTGGAGTCCTGTACCAAATGCCATTCCTGGATTAATTTCTAACACGGTGTGATCAGTTTCATCTATTTCAATCCAGCTAGGTTTTATAAGAATATTGCCAATATAAAATGGTTCGTAATACTTTTTCCATTCATTAGCCCAGTCCATATCTTCAATTTCTTTGTTTTTACTAATTTGAACATCTATTTTGTTATTGATAGAGAATTCATTAATTTTTGCTTCAATTTCTTCGTAACTTACTTTATCATCTTCGTAAAAAGCTTTAATGATGACATTATCATGTGGTGTAAAATCTTCGTCGTCTATTACCACCCAGTAAGGTTGATCTTTTTTAAAATCTAAAACATCTTGATAATCATCTATTTGTAAATTTTCGATTCCTAAATCGTATAGTATAGAACTTATGATTTCGTCATATCCTTTTGGACATTTAATATCAAAGCTTAGCCATTTTTCCATTATTCAAACATATCCTTTATTTTATCAAATATTGATTTCTTTTCATTTACATTTAATTCTTGATTCATACTTTCTGAAAATTCAATCAATTTTTCTTTTTGATCTTTATTGATTTTTTTAGGAACAATGATCTTAACAGTAAATAATATGTCTCCTCTAGTGTTGGAATTTAAATATGGAACTCCTTTTGATTTAAGCTTAAATGTTGTATTTGGTTGAGTTCCTTCGGGAAGTTCAAATTCTTCTACGCCATCTAAAGTTGGAACTTCAATTTTAGAACCAAGCACAGCCTGAGCATATGTGATAGGCATATCAAAGACAATATCATTATTAATTCTTCTGAAAAATTCATGTTCTCTAATCTTTATGATAACATATAAATCGCCTGGACTACCATTATTTTCGCCATCATTACCTTCGCCCTTTACACTCATGATAGCTCCATTGTTTATTCCTTTAGGTATAGTAATGCTTATTGTTTTTCTTTGAACTTCGTATCCTTTACCTTTACAATTTTCACATTTTTCATCGATTACATAGCCTTCTCCATGACATTTATCACATTCAGATTGTTGTGTAAAAATTCCAAAAGGTGTTCTTTTAGTATCGTTTATGATCCCAGTACCATTACATTTGTCGCATTTTCTCTTTTCTGTTCCTGGCTTTGCTCCATCGCCATTACAAACATGACATTTTACTTTTTTCTTATAAGAAATTTCTTTCTTGGTACCGTTAATTGAATCTTCAAAATCTATTTCTAGTTCAACTTGAATATTAGATCCCTTTCTAGGGGCATTTGGATTTCTAGAATATGATCTAGAACTAAAACCACCAAATATATCACCGAAAAAATCACCAAATATATCACCGATATCTGAGAATCCTCCACCTGATCCTTGATCAAATATTCTATCTCCGTACATATCGTATTTTTTTCTTTTTTCTTTATCACCTAAAACCTCATATGCTCCGTTAATTTCTTTAAATTTATTTTCAGCTTCAGGATCACCACTGTTTATATCTGGATGATATTTTTTCGCTAATTTTCTATATGATTTTTTTATTTCTTCTTGAGTTGCGTTTTCATTAACCTCAAGTATTTCGTACAAATTTTTCATTATTCACCATCCTAATCTACTAACTTTTCTATTTTACTAAAAGATACAAAAAAATCAAGGGGTAAGAATTTTACCCCTTTTTAAGATTTTTTAGTTATTATTTATTTTCGTCATCATCTACAACTTCATAATCAGCATCTACAACATCATCATCTTTTTTAGATTCTTGTGAAGCTCCTGGTTGTTGAGCTGTGTTTTCATATAGTTTAGAACTTAATTTGTACATTTCTTGAGTTAATTCATCTGTTTTAGCTTTAATATCGTTGTTATCTCCTGAGTCTAGGATTGATTTTAAAGCTTCTACTTTTGAATTGATATCAGATTTTTCGGATTCTGAAACTTTGTCGCCTAAGTCTTTGATTGTCTTTTCAACTTGGTAAATTACAGATTCAGCGTTATTCTTAGTTTCAATAGTTTCTTTTTTGTTTTTATCTTCTTCAGCATACTTACTTGCTTCGTCAACTTTCCTCTTGATTTCTTCATCGCTCATTTTAGTTGAAGAAGTAATTGTCATAGCTTGTTGTTTTCCAGATCCTAAATCTTTAGCGCTTACGTTTACGATACCATTCGCATCAATATCAAATGTTACTTCAATTTGAGGTACTCCTCTTGGTGCTGCTGGAATTTCAGTTAAGTTGAATTGTCCTAACAAAGTATTGTCAGCTGCCATTTCTCTTTCACCTTGAAGAACTTTGATTTCTACGGAAGTTTGACCGTCGGCTGCTGTAGTAAATACTTGAGATTTTTTAGTTGGGATTGTAGTATTTCTTTCGATTAATTTTGTACATACTCCACCTAAAGTTTCAATACCTAATGATAGAGGTGTAACATCAAGTAACAATAAGTCTTTTACTTCACCAGTTAATACACCACCTTGTAATGCTGCACCTATAGCAACACATTCATCTGGGTTAATATCTTTTTGTGGATTTTTACCTATTAATTTTTTAACAGCTTCTTGAACAGCTGGAATTCTTGTAGAACCACCAACTAATAATACTTTTTCTATATCATTGTGACTTAATCCAGCATCTTCTAGTGCTTGTCTTACTGGTTTTAAAGATTCTTCAACCAAGTCAGATGTTAATTCATCGAATTTGGATCTTGTAATATCCATATTTAGGTGAACTGGAGTTCCATTTACTGCAGAAATAAATGGTAAGTTAACATTAGTAGAAACTCTTGTAGATAATTCTTTCTTAGCGTTTTCTGCTGCATCTTTAAGTCTTTGTTTAGAAGTAGCATCTTTTCTTAAATCTACACCATTTTGTTTCATGAATTCATCTGCAAGATAGTTTAATAATTTTTCGTCAAAATCATCTCCACCTAGTCTGTTGTTACCACGTGTAGCCAATACTTCGAATACGCCGTCTCCAACTTCAAGGATTGAAACGTCAAATGTTCCACCACCTAAGTCATAAACCATAACTTTGTGTTGATCAGTTTCTTTATCAATACCATAAGCCAATGCAGCTGCTGTTGGTTCGTTGATAATTCTTTTTACGTTTAAACCAGCAATCTTACCAGCGTTTTTTGTTGCTTGTCTTTGAGAGTCTGTAAAGTAAGCTGGGACAGTAATTACTGCTTCTGTAACTTCTTCTCCTAAATAACTCTCAGTGTCAGCTTTTAATTTTTGCAAAATCATTGCTGAAATTTCTTCTGGAGAATAATCTTTACCATCAATGTTTACTTTGTATTCAGTACCCATTTCTCTTTTAATTGATGTGATTGTTCTGTCTGGGTTTGTGATTGCTTGTCTTTTTGCTGTTTCACCAACTAATCTTTCACCATCTTTAGTGAACGCTACGATTGATGGAGTAGTTCTATTACCTTCTGAGTTAGGAACTATAACTGATTCTCCACCTTCCATAACTGCTACTGCTGAATTTGTTGTACCTAAATCAATACCTATTACTTTACTCATTATAAAATCCTCCTTTTAGATTTTTTCTATATTTAAAATTCTTATTTACTAACTTTGACCATTGCAGGTCTGATACATTTGTTATTCAAAATATATCCTTTTTGTAATACTTCTAATATCATATCTGAACCTTTATCACTATCTTCAGTAATAACCGCATGATGGTAATTTGGATCAAATTTATCTGAACAATCTACTTCTTCCAACCCAAAATCTTTTAGTAATAATAGTAGGTTATCTCTAATTAATTCAACACCATTAGAGAACTCATCTTTTTCTTCTTTACTATCGATAGCTCTGTCTAAATCATCTATTATAGGTAGAATTTTCAAAATCAAAGACTCATTGGCTAATTCAATAGACTGTTGTCTTTCTCTATTTGTTCTATTCTTATAATTGATAAAATCCGCTTGTAATCTTTTTAAAGAATCTTTTAAATCCTCTATTTCAGTATTTACAACTTCATCTTTATCATTATCAACCTCTTCTTTTATTGACTCATTTTCGTTTTTATTTAAATCTTCTTTTTCCAAGTTTTGACCTTCGTTTTTTAACTCTTCAGAAGATTGACTTTGTTTTAAATTTTCTTCATTATCTTTCATAATAATCCCCCCTAATAATTAATCCATTAATTCTTCTAGATAATTTAAACATAGCTTCTATCGAAAGCTCATAATTCATTCTCATAGGAGCAACAATAGCTATAACACCTATGTTATTTTTATTGAAGAAATAAGAACTCTTAATGATTGTGTTTTCAACAAGTGATTGTTCATTATTTTCATTTCCTACTTTAATGTCCAAGAAATTATCTGAAGAATTCAAAATATTCACTATTTTGTCTTTGTTTTCAAGGTATTCTATTATGCTTTTGACTTTGTCTAAGTCGCTGTATTCACTATATTTGAAAATATTTGATAAACCTTCAACAGATACATACATTGAAGATAACTTATCTTTTTCATTTTCAATAATATCGGTAATTGCACCTTTAAAAAGATCATTATATTTATATTTTGAAGAAAATTCGTCTAAATTATCATAAACTTCATTTAGATTTTTCCCTAAAAAAAGTTTCTTCAATAGAAAATTAATCTTAATTAATTCATTTTGTTCTATGACTTGTTCTGATGAAATCACAGTATGATTTAAATCACCAGAATCATATAACGTTAATAAGACATAATTATATTCGCTAATTGGAAGTAACTCTATGTGAGATAAATGCATCCTATCTGATTTTTTTAACATAGAAATAACTGGATACTGAGTTATCTCAGAAATGAATTGAGAAGAAGATTTAATTAATTTCTCTGGTTCAACAATTCTTTCATAGGGTTTTCTTATAGACATTAATGAAGAACTAGAATCGTCAGTTTTATAGAGTTTGTCTAGGATATAATCCACATACAATCTGAAAGCTTTTTGGGATGGAATTCTTCCAGATGAAATATGAGATTGTACTAAATATCCCAAATCTCCTAAATCGCTCATCTCATTTCTGATAGTAGCTGGACTGAAACCTATATTATAATTCTTTGATAAAACTCGAGATCCAATTGGCTGAGCAGTCTTTATATAATTGTCTATAGTCGCGAGTAAGATATTAAATTTTCTTTGTGTTAAATTTTCATTCAAGACCTCACCTCTTTTTTGTTAGCAACCTATTACCTTGAGTGATAATAAAATTATACACTACGTTTTCTACTGTGTCAAGTGTTATACTAAAATATCTACGAAAAAACTATTTGACACGAAAAAACCTTGATTTGTAAAGCATAAATGGTTATTATCTAAAGTTAATAATCCTCTATTAATCCAGTTATCAATTAATTTTTTGTTCTTAGCAGATAAATTTATTCCAAATTTATCTTGGTATACTTTTAAATCTAATCCTTCTTTTAATCTCATATTGGTTATTATGAATTCAAATTCTTTTTTTTCTAAATCAATTTTCTCAGAAAAACTAATAGGCTTTTCATTTTTCAAGATTTTTTTCTTATAATCTGGATAGAAAAACTCATTAGTGTATCTGTGTTGATTTAAATAACCGGAGGAAGATAAACCAAATCCATAATAATTTTCGTCTTTCCAGTAAATCTTGTTGTGAATTGATTCAAATTTATCTTTTGCAAAATTAGAAATTTCGTAATGTTTGTATTTTTCTAAACCATTACAAATCTTTAAATACATTTCGTATTCTTTATCATCATTTCGATTTATGTCATCATATTCTTTGTAAAATTTTGTTCCCGGTTCTAAAATCATGTTATACCACGACACATGATTTGGGTTGAGTTTTCTTATATAATTAAGATCGTTGTCTAAAGATTCCAAAGTTTGATTTGGAAATCCAAATATTAAATCAATTGAAATATTATCAATGTAATTTCTAATAATTTCAAATGACTTTAAAACATCTGATACTTTGTGCCCTCTTCCTAAAAATTTGTTGTACTGATCATTAAATGATTGAACTCCCAATGATATTCTATCTATACCAATTTTTTTATAGTTTTCTATTTTTTCTTTTGTGACGAACTCTGGATTGCATTCAATAGTAAATTCCTTAAATTGTAAATTAAAACACCTATCTATTAAGTTGTAGATTTTTTCAATATATTTAGAATCGACAAGATTTGGTGTTCCTCCTCCTATATAAATTGTATCTATTATGTCATTAGGATTTTTGTACATATTTATTTCTTTTTGTAATAAATCAAAGTATTCATCAATTCTTTGATATTGTTTCGTCATTGTTGAAAAATCACAATAGTTACACTTATAATCACAAAAAGGTATGTGAACATAGATTCCTTTCATAACTCCTCCTATAAAAATAAGCCAAACTTTCGCTTGGCTTAACAAATTTAATTTCCTTCATCGTATTTTAATACGGATAAGAAAGCTTCTTGAGGAACGTCTACACTACCGACAGATCTCATTCGCTTTTTACCTTCTTTTTGTTTTTCTAATAGTTTACGCTTTCTAGTTATATCTCCGCCATAACATTTAGCAAGTACATCTTTTCTGTATGCTTTTATAGTTTCTCTTGCGATTATTTTATTTCCTATTGCAGCTTGCACAGGAATTACAAATTGATGTCTTGGTATTTCATCTTTAAGTTTTGTTACAATTTTTCTTGCTCTTTCATAAGCTAAATCTTCGTGAACAATTAATGTTAATGCGTCAACTTTTTCTGAATTAATCATTATTTCAAGTTTAATTAAATCAGATTTTTCATAACCAATTAGTTCATAATCCAAAGATGCGTATCCTCTTGTTTTTGATTTTAAGGCGTCATAGAAATCGTAAATTACTTCATTTAATGGTAATTTGTATTTTATTGTTACCCTTTTTTCGTCAAGGTAAGTCATGTCTATGAAGGTTCCTCTTTTTCCCTGACAAAGTTCCATAATTACTCCTACATAATCTGTAGGAGTCATGATTTCTGCATGGACAACTGGTTCTTCAACATAGTCAATTTCAGTTTCCTTAGGGAAATTTGTAGGATTTTGTATTTCTACTTCAGTTCCATCTTTTTTATGAACTTTATATATTACACTTGGTGCAGTAGCAATGATATCTAAGTCAAATTCTCTATCTAATCTTTCTTGAATAATTTCCATGTGTAACAACCCTAAAAATCCACATCTCAATCCAAAACCTAGTGCGATTGATGTTTCATTTTCAAATGTCAAAGCTGCATCATTAACTTGAAGTTTTTCTAGTGCATCCCTTACAGAATTGAAATCTTCACCTTCAGCAGGATAAATACCACAATAAACCATTGGTGTAACTTGCTTATATCCCTCGAGAGGTTTATCCACAGGATTATGTTTATCTGTTATAGTGTCACCTACTCTAGCATCTTTTACATTTTTGATACTGCAAACAACATATCCTACATCTCCAGCGCTAATTTCATCTGTGCTAACCATACCAGAAGATGTGTAACCGCATTCAGTAACTTCAAATGATTTGTTAGTAGACATCATTAAAATTTCTGATCCCGGCTTTATACAACCATCAAAAACTCTGACATAAACAACAACACCTTTGTAAAAATCGTAATATGAATCAAATATCAATGCCTTTAAAGGTTTATTTTCGTCCCCAACTGGAGCAGGAACATTGTTTACTATGTCTTCTAATACATCTACTATATTTATTCCTTCTTTTGCTGATACTGCTGGAACATTTTCAGCATCTAATCCAATAATATCTTCTATTTCCTTTTTTGCAAAATCAATGTCGGCACTTGGCAAATCTATCTTATTTATTACAGGCAAAATTTCTAAATTTTGGTCGATAGCCAAGTATACATTTCCTAATGTTTGAGCCTCAACACCTTGCGTTGCATCGACAATTAATACTGCACCTTCACACGCTTTTAATGACCTACTTACTTCATAAGTAAAGTCAACATGACCTGGTGTATCTATTAAATTAAGATTGTATACATTGCCATCTTTAGCCTTATAAGATAATTTAATGGCTTTTAATTTGATTGTTATTCCTCTTTCGCGTTCCAAATCCATAGAATCCAAAACCTGTTCACTCATTTCCCTATGAGTAAGCATACCAGTCTCTTCAATCAATCTATCAGCTAATGTTGACTTACCATGATCTATATGCGCAATTATTGAAAAATTTCTTATGTATTTTTTATCGTGTTTCATTTAAATCTCCTAAATCGAACCAATCTTATCAACAGGATATAACCTAAAGAAAACGACACCGATTATCGAATCTTTATTAATAGGTCCGATGTACCTGCTGTCATTATAATTATCTAGTTCTCTATCATCATTTATAACAAAATATTCATCTTTACTTAATACCCATTTATTATTGTTTAATTTTTTTGACTGTTGCAATAAAATATAGGGTTCATATATTCTTTTTCCGTTAACAAAAATATCATCATTTATAATTTCCACTGAATCTTTAGGCATTGCAATAACTCTTGCAATATTAGATTCTGAATTTTTCTCATCATAATACTTAACTATATCAGTTTTTTTAATGTATCCTGTTATTTTATTTAATTTATTAATAAGAACAAAATCTCCAGAAGTTAAAGTGGGACTCATATTTGATGATTTTACTATTTGTGTTTCTAAAATAAAAGTTTTTATTACGAAACATACTACTAAAGCTATAAATATTGCAAATAGCAAATTTGAAAACTTACTATCTAAAAATTTCTTCATACTATCACCATTCTTTACCAACCTATTATAACATAATTTACAATTAATGTTCTAGATTACTTGAAATAATTAATTCTATAGTGTATAATAATAACACTGTTCAAAAATAAAGGAGGGATATTATGGCAAATATTAAATCAGCAATTAAAAGAATTGATGTAACTAAACTTGAAACAGCTAGAAATAAATCTAAAAAATCAGCTATCAAAACTTTCATTAAGAAATTTGAAGCAGCTGTTGAAAAAAACGATAAAGAAGACGCTACTAAATTATTTAATTTAGCAACTAAAAAGATTGACCAAGCTGCAAGTAAGAACACAATTTCTAAAAACAGTGCAGCTAAAAAAATTAGCAGAATGGCTAAAGAATTAAACAAATTAGCATAGAAATAATGTAAAGGATCCATTACATTATTTAAAGGTTGAAGTAAATTCAACCTTTATTTTTTTGCTAAAATTTCGCAAATACTATTTTCTATATAGTACTTAGAATTTAACGTATTTGTTTTTAATGTAGTTTCTATTTCATACATTTTATGAATCGCAAATCTTAACTGGTCATATCTCCAATTTTTCACAAAACTTTGAACTTTATTTAATTCGTATGATGATATTTTTACTCTCTTTGTGATTTCAGTTTGCGAAACTTTCAAACGTAGAAGTTCTTTTATATATAATAAATTTCTAAATAATCTAATAACCATATGAAGTGCTTTAAAAGTGTCTGATGTGTCATTTATAAGTAAATTTAAGTAATATATCGTCTTAGATAAATCTTTTGATGCTATTGAATCTGTTAAATCGAAAATATTTTTATCATATTGATTTATTAGAGAATTCAAATCATGTTCTGTTATTTCATCTTTCTCTAAATTTATAAACTTATCTAATTCATTATTAACATCAATTAAAGTCTTTTCAGAATTTTTTATAAGATAAAGAGAATATTCAATAAAAATGTTAACGATATTATTATTAATCTTCTTCCCTTTTAGGTAATTTATTATATAAGCTTTTAATTGATTTCTGTTTAACTTATTGAATTCAATATCTGATCCATAGTTTATTATTTCTTTTAAAAATTTAGACTTAAATACATTTCCGTATGATGTCATTATAATCAAAGTATACTCTGGAATCTCTCTAATATAAGGTAATAAATTATCAATACTTTCCTTGTTTTTTGAAATTCCTGTTTTAGTTAAATCTACATCATCGATTAAAATGAGTCTTTTATCACTAAACATAGGAATAGTTTCAGAAGAACTATATATTTTTTCGAAATCTGATATTTCGTACTCATCAAAACTTTGAGCCTTGTAGTGCTCTTTTATTAATGACAGATATTTTTCTATATAAAATTTTTCTTCTCCGTGTATTAAAATTAGATTAGACAACAAATTATTATCTAATTTTTGTTTCGCCAATGAAAAATCCATCTTTTGCTCCTCTATTCTTAAAGTAATATAATACGAAAATTGTTGTAATAATTGAATTTTGTTCTTTCACTAAAAAATTAAAAATCGAATATTTATCTCTATTAGATCTTATAGTATTAAATATCTTGCTTGATACAATCTCAATGTTTCCATCTTTATCAGTTCTTTTTATTGGAATATTTAGTTTATTTAAATTATCTAGCGTTTGATGATGTGGGTGTCCATAATCATTTCTTAGACCTACAGAAATAATAGATAATTTGGGATTAACCTTTTTTAAGAAATTTAAATCTGAACTGTTTTTACTTCCGTGATGGGAAATTTTCAACACATCAGATGTTATATCTTCATTTAAAATATTTCTTTCATATTCTCCAGAAATGTCTCCTGTGATTAGTAATGAAATATCATTAACATATACTTTATAAACTATAGATTTATCGTTTTCTTCATCACTTATGGATTTATCAATGACTTTGATATAAACATTTCCAATTTTTAGTAATTGATTATTTTGTAGATTTACGTAATGGTTATTTTGATTATACTTGCTTTTTAATATTTTTTCTCCATTAGTTCTAGATAAAACTATTGGATTATAAGATTTGTTAATATTAATTAAATTTTTACTATGATCTTCATCAAAATGAGTCAAGAATACATAATCAAGATTATTTAAACCTATTTTGTGTAGATATTCTACAAGGTAAGTTCCAGATTTATCTTCTGATTTGTATGAACCTCCTGTATCTATCATAAAACTTTTAAAATATTGTCTTACAAGTAAGCAATCACCTTGACCAATATCCACAAAGTTTATATGCGTAATAGGATTAAAAATATTTAAAATTATCGGCATAATTACGCTTATAAAAAACATATTTTTTAAAGTTTGTTTATTAAAATCGTTTAAAGTTTTAATGTAGTGTCTGTTATAAATCGCAAATATTATTATATAATAAACAAAAATCATCAATATAGAAAAGCTCATAAAACTATGAATTTGTATATTAAATGAATTAATTGTAATGAAGATATAATTTATAATCTTTAAACAAAATTTTATAATTTGAACAAATACATAATTAAAGCTATTAGGTATCAAAAGTACAACAGCCGACAATTGTATGATAAGTGTAAAAATAGGTAAAATAATGGTATTTCCAATGATAAAACCAAATGTAAATTCATTAAAAAACTTCAGTTGTATTGGTAATAATATTATATAAACTAAAGTAGAAAGCATTAAATAATTACGTAGTTTGCTATTTTGTTTTTTGAATTTTGGATACAAATATAAAATAGTAAATGTTGCTAAAAATGAAAAAATAAATCCGACATCAAATAGATTATATGGATTCATAAGCAAAATTAAGATAGCTGCAATAATTAAATTATTTAAATTATACCAGTCTATCTGCATTTGATTAGATAATTCCACTATAACTAACATAATGAACGCTCTTAATATTGATGAAGGTAGTCCTACTGCATATCCATATATTGCAATTAAAAACAAAGATAACCAAGAAATAATTTTTCTGTTAATCTTAAAAATACCAAATAATTTATTAAAAATCGTGTATAGAATAATAATATGTAGCCCACTTATTGCAAATATATGACTTATTCCTAATGTCTTAACATTATTAGTGTAATCTTCACTCAAAAAATTAAACCCTGTAAATACTGACTTTAAAACAGATGATTCAATATCATTAAAATTTGAATCTAATTTAAAAACTATGTGGTTTAAAATTTTGCTTCTAATACTTAAAAAAAGTGAATTAGACTTTCCTATTATATCAGGATCAGTCCTACAGTATATATCTCCATATATATTGCTCTTTAGTAAATAAAATTTATAGTTGAACATATATGGATTACCATTTGTATATGCTTTATTAACTTTTGATCTAATATTGACAATATCACCAATATTTAAATCTTTTTTTGTTGTTAATAAAAATTTTATATTATATTGATTAGTTACCTTTACAATATACTTTTTATTTGATCTGTTTTTATTTATTACTACAGCGTTAATATCTACAAATTCATTATCCTTGATATTGTTGTAATTATCATTAATAAGGTTTAAATGAAAAATAGTCAGAAATAATACCAACAGTGATACAATAAGTTTATTTTTATCTTTAAACAGAAATATTCCTGTAATCACTACATCAACTGCTAGAAATATTGGATTGAAATATATGTATAAAATTGTTGTTAAAATTATCTGTATTAAAATTACCGTAGTGATTAACATTTTTCACCTAATTAATAGGAATCACAGCTAATAATCGCTGTGATTCCTTGTATTTTTAATTATTTGCTTAAATTATAAAAAGTCTTTATTCCATCGTATACTGCAGTGGATTCTAGCATATCTTCAATTCTTAATAATTGATTATATTTACAGATTCTATCAGTTCTTGATGTTGAGCCAGTTTTAATTTGTCCAGCATTAGTTGCAACGGCAACATCGGCTATAGTAGTATCTTCTGTTTCTCCCGATCTATGAGATATTACGGCAGTGTATCCATGTCTTTTAGCTAGTTCTATGGCATCAAGAGTTTCAGTTAAAGTTCCTATTTGATTTAATTTAATTAGAATGGAGTTACATACACCCATTTCTATACCTTTTTGTAATCTCTTAACATTTGTTACAAATAAATCATCGCCAACTAATTGAATTTTTGAACCTAATTCTTTAGTTAGTTTTTTCCAACCATCCCAATCATCTTCAGCTAATCCGTCTTCAATAGAAATAATAGGATATTTTTCAACTAAGTTTTTATAATACTCAATCATTTCATCACTTGATCTAACTGCATTGTCTCCAGCCATATTGTACTTACCATCTTCATAGAATTCACTAGCTGCAGCATCTATAGCAATCATTACATCTTTTCCTGGTTCATAGCCAGCTTTTTTAATAGCCTCAACTATAGTTTGTAATGCTTCCTCATTAGATTCGAGATTTGGTGCAAAACCACCTTCATCTCCTACAGCAGTATTTAATTTTCTAGACTTTAATACATTCTTTAAATTATGAAATACCTCAGTACCGATTCTTAAAGATTCTTTGAAGTTTTCTCCACCTACAGGCATAATCATAAATTCTTGAATGTCTACATTATTATCAGCGTGTTGTCCACCATTTAGAATGTTCATCATTGGTACAGGTAAAGTCTTACCGTTTACGCCTCCAATATATTCAAATAATCTTTGTCCATTTTCATCTGCAGCAGCTTTTGCAACAGCTAAAGAAACACCTAAAATAGCATTTGCACCAAGTCTAGATTTATTTTCAGTGCCATCTAATTCTATTAGATAATTATCTATTCCAACTTGGTCAAATACATCCCAACCTACTAATTCATCTGCTATTTCTAAGTTTACATTATCAACAGCAGTTTCAACACCTTTTCCTAAAAATCTTTTTTCATCATTGTCTCTTAATTCTACTGCTTCGTGTACTCCAGTAGAAGCACCTGAAGGAACTATCGCTGATCCCATTGCTCCTGCTTCAGTATAAACTTCAACTTCAACTGTAGGATTTCCCCTAGAATCTAAAACTTCTCTTGCATAAATGTCAATTATTGAGCTCATTATTTATTCTCCTTTTTTAATTAAAGATTTACCTGTCATTTCTGAAGGCTTATCTATTTTCATCAATTCTAAAATTGTTGGTGCTATATCAGCTAAAATACCATTATTCAACTCGATATCCTTGTCAGGATATTCTATGAAAGGCACAGGATTAGTTGTATGTGCCGTGAATGGGCCACCTGTCATTTCATCAATCAAATATTCACTATTCCCATGATCAGCAGTTATCAAAGCATGGTAATTTCCGTTTTTATCTATAGCTTGTAATATTTCCTCTAAACATTTATCAACGGTTTCAACGGCTATCTTATCAGCAGAAATTACACCAGTATGACCAACCATATCTGAATTCGCAAAGTTTAATATTATCAAGTCGTATATATCTTTATTTATAACATCAACAACATGATTTTTAACTTCTACAGCACTCATCTCTGGCTTAAGATCGTAAGTTGATACTTTTGGAGATGGAACTAGTATCCTATCTTCATTTTTGAATTCTTTTTCGATACCTCCATTAAAGAAAAATGTTACATGTGCATATTTTTCAGTTTCTGCAATTCTTAATTGCTTTAATCCGTATTCAGAAATAATTTGTCCTAATACATTATTATACCCTTGTTTTGGATAAGCTATTTGTACATTTTTGATAGTTTTATCGTATTCTGTCATTGTTACAAATGAAATACCTTTGTATTTTGTTCTTTCAAAACCATCAAAATCATCGTCTACAAAAGCTCTTGTAAGTTGTCTTGCTCTATCTGGTCTGAAATTAAAGAATACAAAAGAATCTTCATTTTCAACTTTTATTGCGTTATTATTTTCATCGACTATTGAACAAGGTTCAATAAATTCATCAGTGATATTTTTATCATAACTATCTTGTAAATATTTTATTGGATCGTTACTTTTATTTCCTTCACCATTAGTTATGCAATTATATGCTTTTTCTACTCTGTCCCATCTCTTGTCTCTATCCATTGCATAATAGCGACCACTAACAGATGCAATTTTACCTACACCAATTTCTTTTATATCGTCTTGTAATTGTTTTAAGTCTGTTATTGCAGATGTTGGTGACACATCTCTACCATCTGTAAAACAATGTATTACTACATCATGAAAATCTAATTTTTTGCACATTTTAAGAATTGCTACAAGGTGGTCATAATGAGAATGAACTCCACCAAAAGAAACTAATCCTAGTAGATGAAGTTTTTTATTTTTTTCTTTAGTTTTTAAGATAATATTTTTTAAAACTTTATTTTCATAAAATTTTCCAGATTCTATGTCATTAGTAATTTTACTTAAATCTTGATAAATTATTCTACCAGAACCAATATTCATATGTCCTACTTCGGAATTTCCCATTTGGCCTGCTGGAAGACCTACTTCATTTCCTGAAGCAATCAATTGTGAATTTGGATATTCACTTATTAGTCTATCAAAAGTTGGAGTATCAGCTAATTTAATAACATTTCCTGGATAGTCTTTGCCTAATCCCCAACCATCTAAGATTACAAGAATTAATTTGTCTTTCTTATTTCCCATAATTAATTAGTTTAGAAAAACTTTCTGCTTCTAAACTTGCACCCCCTACTAAAGCTCCATCAATGTCTTCTTTTGACATAATATCAGTTACATTTTCAGGTTTTACACTTCCGCCATATTGTATTCTAATTGAATCAGCCAGATCTTTGCTATACATTTCTTCCAATAAATTTCTTATAAATTTACACATTGATTGTGCATCGTCACTTGAAGCTGTTTTACCGGTTCCAATAGCCCATATTGGCTCGTAAGCGATTACTAGTTTAGATCTTAATTCTTCTTCACTTATTCCTTTTAAGTCTGATTTTATTTGTGATTCCACAATTTTTTCATGATTGTTAGATTCTCTTTGTTCTAAGTTTTCTCCGCAGCAAAGTATTGGTTTAAGTTTATGAGTTAAAGCTGATATTATTTTCTTATTTAATAGTTCATCATCTTCTTTAAATATAGTTCTTCTTTCAGAATGACCAATTATAACATATTCCACTCCCAAATCTTTAAGCATATTTGGAGAAATTTCTCCTGTAAAAGCACCGCTATCTTCGAAATACATATTTTGTGCTCCAGTAGAAATATTTGTATGTTTTAAGGCTTCTGTAAGAGTTTTTAGTGATGTGAATGGAGATATAATGCAAGCTTCGACATTATCAGCAACTCTCAGATTCTTTAAATCATTTAAGAAATGCTTAGTCTCTCCATCTGTCATATTCATTTTCCAGTTTCCTGCAATTAATGGTTTTCTCATATTATTATCTCTCATCAATACAATCAATACCAGGTAAGACTTTGCCTTCTAAAAATTCCAAAGAAGCTCCGCCGCCTGTTGAAACATGTGTTACTTTGTCTTTATTTCCAGATTTTGCAATTGCTGAAGCACTATCTCCGCCACCAACAATAGTTGTAGCATCAGATTTTACTAAAGAATTTGCAACTTCAAAAGTACCTTTACTAAATTGTTTAATTTCAAATACACCCATTGGCCCATTCCATACAATAGTCTTGGATTTTTGTATTTCTTCGTCAAAAATCTTTATTGTTTTAGTTCCAATATCAAATCCTGCAATATCGTCTGTAAACTCATCTATACCAATTACTTTTGAATCAGATTCTTCTGTCATTTCTTTAGCTGCGATAAAATCAACTGGCAAGAATATTTTAACTCCTTTTTCTTGAGCTTTTTCTAATAATGATTTTGCTAAATCTAATTTATCTTCTTCAATTAAGGATTTACCGACATTTTTTCCTTGTGACTTAATGAATGTAAATGCCATAGCCCCACCTATTAGTATAGTATCAACTTTATCCAATAAGTTTTCTATAACTCCAATTTTATCAGAAACTTTTGCACCACCTAATATTGCTGTAAAAGGTCTTTGCGGATCATCAAGAGCTTTTCCCATGATTTCTATTTCTTTTTGGACTAAAAATCCTACAGCACTCGGTAAAAACTTAGACACTCCAACGTTTGATGCGTGAGCTCTATGACTGGTTCCAAAAGCATCGTTTACATATAAATCAGCTAATTGTGATAATTCTTTAGAAAATTCTTCATCATTTTTTTCTTCTTCTTTTCTATATCTTGTGTTTTGAATTAACATAATTTCTTTGGGTTGTAATTGTTTACTTTGCTCAATAACAGAATTATCCACAACTTTATCATTATCAACAAAGTTTACTTCTTGACCAATAATTTCAGAAAGCTTTTCTGCAACCGGCTTTAATGTGAATTCAGGTTTTGGTTCACCTTTTGGTCTACCTAGGTGACTCATTAAAATAACTTTAGCATTATTATCTATTAAATACTTTATTGTTGCGATAGATGCTTCTATTCTATTCGTATCAGTAATAATACCATCTTTAATTGGAACATTAAAGTCTACTCTAACTAATACTCTTTTATTTTCAACATTTAAATCTTTTAGTGTTTTTTTATTCATAGATTAACCTTTCTTTGAAAAGAGTCGATTGCAAAAATATTTTACCATCGACTCTAAATAGTTTTATTATCTTGTAGCTATAATCTTTGCTAAATCAAATACTCTTGAACTATAACCCCATTCGTTATCATACCAAGAAGCAATTTTTACCATATTTCCTAAAGCATAAGTCATATCAGCATCAAATATTGAACTTCTTTCATCTCCAATGATGTCTGAAGATACTAATTGATCTTCAGAATATCCTAAGATTCCTTTTAATTCGCCTTCACTAGCTTTTTTCATAGCATTATTGATATCTTCTTTTGTAACTTCCTTACCTAAAAGAACTGTTAAATCAGTAATAGATCCAGTAGGTGTTGGTACACGAACTGCAAGTCCTGTCATTTTACCTTCTAATTGTGGTAGAACTTTACCAACAGCTTTAGCAGCACCTGTAGTTGTAGGAATCATACTTAAAGCAGCTGCTCTTGCACGTCTTAAATCCTTGTGGTGAGCGTCTTGAATGTTTTGATCATTAGTATAAGCGTGAATTGTTGTCATTAACCCTTTTTCAATTCCAAATTCATCATCTAAAACTTTAGCTACTGGAGCTAAACAGTTAGTTGTACATGATGCATTGGAAATAATCTCATCATTTTCTGGGTCATATTCTTTGTCATTTACTCCAACTACGATCATTTTAACATCTGATTTACCTGGAGCAGTTAATAATACTTTCTTTGCACCAGCTTTAATATGTTTTGATAAACCTTCTTTGTCTTTAAAAGCACCCGTTGAATCGATAACTAGATCAACACCTAATTCTTTCCAAGGTAATTCTTCTGGATTTCTGTTATTTACAACAGTTATTTCCCTATCACCAATTTTAATCTTGTCATCCGCTAATACTTCAACGTCTTTTTCAAAAGTACGATAAATTGAGTCATACTTTAAAAGATGTGCATTTGTTTTAAGGTCACTTGTAATATTCAATGCCACTAATTCAAGATCAGGGTCATTTTTTTGAATTAAAATTCTTGTTACATCTCTACCTATTCTTCCAAATCCACTAATTGCTACTTTCATTTAATCCTCCTTGAAATATTTCATAATACATACTTTTATTATATACCCGATATATAATCTTATTAATCAAATTTTAAACCTCAATATGAAGAGTATAATTGGATATATTTGTGCAATGGTCAGATATTCTTTCCAAATTCGATAGAATATCTAAGAAATTAACTCCAACTGTAGAATCACATTCATTGTTGTTAATTCGTTTGATATGATTATGTCTATATTTTTTTTCTAAAAAGTCTACATTATTTTCAATATTTGCGACTTTAGAAGCCAATGATTGATCATTATTTTTAAATGCCATAGTTGAATCTATAATTGCATTTTCTACATTTGAATATAAATCTTTATATTCATCGATAGCTACTTTGCTAAATTCTTTTTCTTCGTCATAAACAAGAGTTACAATTCCACATATATTTTCAACATGATCTCCTATTCTCTCGAGATCATTAAGCATATCTTGCATAATAAAAATTTGTGTATGTTCTTCATCTGAAATAGATTTATTAGATAATTTTACAAGATACTCAACGATATGTTTTTCCAAATTATTAATTCTTTTTTCTTCTGCTAATATTTTTGATCTTAGTTTTTTGTTACCTGTCATAAAGTATTCATCAACATTTTTAAAATTTTGATATACAATGTCACTCATTCTAATAACTTCAAGTCTAGCTTGTTCAACCGCAATAGAAGGAGTCTCTAAAATTCTGTCATCTAAATATTGTAAGTCTTTTGCGTGTTCTTCACCTGGAACAATTTTCATAGCAGCTTTAACTAAAAAGTTTGAAACTGGAAGTTGAATTGCAACGTTTATTATATTGAATAAAGTATGATAATTTGCTATTTGTCTTGAAACATTTAATGGAGTTAACATAGATACTATGTTTTGCATCAATTTATTTAAAAATAGTAGGACAATTATTGTACCAATTGCGTTAAATAACAAATGTATTATGGCTGCTCTTTTGGCATTTTTCCCCGCTCCTACAGATGAAAGTAATGCAGTAGTTGTAGTACCAATATTTCCCCCTAATAAAAGAGGAGCTGCTTGATTGATTGTCAATAATCCTTGTTTCCCTAGAGCTTGTATCAAACCGATTGAGGCTGAAGATGATTGTACTGCAGTAGTTAAGAAAAATCCTACAAAAACTCCAATTACCGGTGAGTTTAATTTTAATAAAGCATTTTTAAACCACAATTCTTTTGATAGTGGATTCAATCCATCTCCCATGGTATTCATTCCTATGAAAATTAAACCTAGACCAACAAAAACTTCGCCTAGATTTTTTTTCCTATCATCTTTTGCACTCATATATAAAAGTACACCAAAAGCTACAATTAATGGTGCATATTTTGCAATATCAAAAGCGATTATTTGCGCAGTAATTGTAGTTCCGACATTTGCTCCTATAATTACTCCAACAGCTTGATTCAAAGGCATTAAACCTGCATTTACAAAGCCCACAACCATTACTGTTGCTGCAGATGATGATTGTATTACCATCGTTACTACTATACCTAGTAACACACCTATGTATTTATTCCTAGTTAAAGAACCTACTATCTTTTTTAATTTATTACCTGACGATTTTTGGAGACCTTCACCCATTATTGTCATTCCGAACAAGAAAAGTGCCAACCCACCTAAAACCGGAGTTATAATATCCATAATACCTCCTACTTTAATCCTGGAAAATCTATCTGTCTCAATGCTTCAAATAAAACTATATTGCACGAATTTGCTAAATTTAATGATCTATCAATTTCCATATTCATTGGAATCTTTATAGAATGATCATTGTGCTTAGCTACCAAATCTTTATCTATACCTGAAGATTCCTTTCCGAACACGAAAAAATCACCATCTTGATATTCAAGCTCATGATAATATTTTGTTGCAAAAGTTTCAACATAAAAAACTCTATCATTTCCTTTAATATATTCTAAAAATTCATTCATATCATCATGAATAACTAAATCAACTTTATCCCAATAATCCATGCCGGACCTCTTTAATAATTTGTCATCTAGTCTAAAGCTAAATGGCCTAACTAAATGTAATCTAGAATTAGTTAGAACACAAGTTCTTCCTATATTTCCTGTATTAGAAGGTTTCTCAGGTTCTAAAAGAACAATATTTATCATATCCACCTCTTTACGATTCTTTAACTATATTTTAATATTCCCATAAAAAATATACCATAAAAGAAATAGTATTTCAATTTTAAAAACGATTAAAATTTTAAAACAAAAAGACCATCAACACAAAATTGTTGACGGTCTGTCGATTATAAATATTGTTTTATTTTTTCAACTATTTTTTCTGTTGTAAATCCAAAGTGATCCATTATTTTACTACCTGGAGCGCTCATTCCGAACTCATCTATTCCTATATTTAATCCATTAAGTCCAGTATATTTTTGCCATCCATAAGTTGACAAACATTCAATGCTAACTCTTTTTTCAACATTTTTTGGAATAACAGAATTTTTGTATTCTTGATCTTGTTTGTCGAAAATTTCTTGACACATCATTGATACAACTTGAGCTTTAACTCCTTCTTTTTCAAGAGCTTCACTTGCATCTAATGCAAGCTTAACTTCAGAACCTGTTGCTATTATAACTAAATCAGGAGAATTTTGTTTTTTAAGAATATATCCACCCTTTAGAGCTTCTTCGTTAGTTTCTTTTAAATTTACTAATTTTTGTCTAGATAATACTAAAGCTGTTGGTGTTTCTTTATTTTCTAATGCTATCTTGTATGCCATTGATGTTTCAAATCCATCAGCAGGTCTAATAGTATTAAGATTTGGAATAGTTCTAAGCATTGCTAATTGTTCTATTGGTTCATGAGTAGGTCCGTCTTCTCCAACACCAATTGAATCATGAGTCAATATATATAGAACTTGTCTCTTCATTAAAGATGACAATCTCATCGCTGGTTTTAAATAATCTGAAAAAATCATAAATGTAGCGCAATAAGGAATTAATCCACCATATAAACTTATACCATTCGTGATAGCAGCCATTGCGTGTTCTCTAACACCGAATTGTATGTTCCTTCCGGATCTATTTGTTTGCGTAAATACATCTAAACCATCCATAAATGTTTTATTAGATGGAGCTAAATCCGCAGATCCTCCAACAATATTTAATTGTTTATCTTTTAATCTATTTAATAAAACATGTGAGTATGATCTTGTAGCATCATCTTTTTCGAAGCTAGTAAACTCTTTAGATGTTAAATATTCTTCATCAATTTCTTTAGATAAGAATTTCATTAATTTATCATAAAGGTCTTTGTGAGTGTGTTTGTAGTCTTCAAACATACTTTCCCATTCAGAATAATATTTTTCCTTTTCTGAAGTTGATTGCGCAAAAAGTTCCTTAACTTCTTGAGGAATATAGAATTCTTCTGTAAAGTCCAATCCTAATTTTTCTTTTAAACTTGGAATGTTTTCTGCACCAATTGGAGCTCCATGCGCTTTTGCAGTTCCTTCAACAACACTTCCATAACCTATTTTTGTTTTTATTTCAATAAATGATGGTTTATCTGTTGTTTTCGCAAGTTCTATAGTTTCTCTTATTTTTTCTATATCATTTCCATCTTCTACAAAATAAGTATCCCAGCCTAACGCTTCATATCTAGCTCTGACATTTTCCGAGAAAATATTTTTTGTATCGCCTTCAATTGTTATATTGTTAGAATCATATAAACAAATCAATTTTGAAAGTTTTAATGATCCAGCTATTGAACTAGCTTCATTAGTAATTCCTTCTTGAAGACAACCGTCACCAACAATTGTGTAAGTATAGTTGTCAAAAATTTTGTGGTTTTCAGTATTAAATTGGCTAGCCATATATTCTTGAGCAATTGCCATACCAACAGCCATGCTCAATCCTTGTCCTAAAGGACCAGTCGTAGCATCAATTCCTTTTGTATGCAAATATTCTGGATGTCCTGGTGTTAAGCTGTTGTATTGTCTAAATTCTTTTAAATCATCAACGGTTATTCCAAATCCAAATAAATGTAAAAGCGAATATAACATTGCAGACCCATGTCCAGCTGATAAAATAAATCTGTCCCTATTTATCCAATCGCTGTGTTTCGGTGAAAAATGCATTATGTCATTAAATAATGTAAATGTCATAGGGCTTGCACCTAAAGGAAGTCCAGGGTGGCCTGAATTCGCTTTTTGAATCATTTCTACAGATAATAATCTAATAGTATTAATAGCTAATTGTTTTTTGTCCATATCATTCTCCTCTATAAAATTCCAATGTTATTATATCACATTATTTAATCTACTTTAATGAGTATTTGCTTCCAATATCCACAACAATTCCCAACAATTCCATTTTTGTTAAACTCATCAATACATCAGATATATCTTCATTTAATTTTATAGAAATTTCATCTGGTGAATTGGCGTCAATTTTCAATAAATTATATATTTTACGTTCTAAATCATTCAAATCAAAACTTAATTGTGGCTTTTCTATATATTTATTTTGAAATTCAGGGATTTGAGTTATAATATCCAAAACGTCGGTTAATATGTAAGCTCCATCTTTTATTAATTGATTAGTTCCAGTTGAATATACTGAATTAATATTTCCGGGAACTGCAAATATATCTCTACCTTGAGACAAGGCATAAGATGATGTAATTAATGTACCGCTCTTCTCTTTTGCTTCAATAACGACAGTGGCAAGTGATAAACCAGAAATAATTCTATTTCTAAATGGAAAATTATATGGCAATGGTGCTATTCCAAAAGGATATTCACTCATAATTACTCCGTTATGTGAAGAAATCATATCTTGAAACACTCTATAATTACTCCTTGGATAAACTTGATCTATTCCACACCCTAAAACTCCAATTGTTTTATTATTATTTTCAAGAGAAGTTTGATGAGAAATTTTGTCTATACCAAGAGCCAATCCACTAACAACTGGTATTTTATATTGTGATATTTCAGATACAAATTTTTTACATGCATAAGATCCATATTGACTACATTTTCTAGCTCCTACAAATGAAACACAATTATCGAAATCTCCAGTCAAATCACCTTTATAGTACAAAGTATATGGTGCATCATCTATTTCAAGTAATTTTTTCGGATATTTTGAATCACCATATGTAGTAAATTTTATACTATTTTTCCATAATTTTTCTTTGTACAAATTTATATCGAAATTTTTCATATTTTTTAGAATAAATTCGTAAATTTTAGGATCTACTTCTAAAAGTTTTTTTGCATTATCGTAGATAATATCATCTAGTGTATTATAGTTTTCAATAATTGGACCTATCCAATTATAATTCGTGTTTAAACTACTCAAAAATAATAATAAATCTGAATCCATAATTTACCCCTTTTCTTTACATATAGAATACCATTAATATTTATTTTTTTACAATAAAAAAAGTCGACTATTATAAAATAATCGACTAATTTTTAATAGATTACAACTGGCATTCCATTTTCAGCCGAATTGAAAATTGTACGAACATGATTTATAGGAGTATTTATACAACCATGACTTCCAGCACCATTAAAGATTTGTCCACCGTAGGCGGCCCTTCCCTTTGTATCGTGAATTCCTACACCAGTATAGTCAATTTGCATCCAATAATCTACATGAACTTTATATTTTGATCCGTCTGGATTAAATCCTCTTAAAAATCTATCAGTTTCTTTTGACCAAATTTCAAATAATCCTGTTGGTGTTTCGTGGTCAATTGATGGATCTCCTGTAACAACAGGTGTGTCTAATACTAGTTTACCATCTTTAAAATACCACAGATGTTGTGATCCCAAGCTTATTTCAATATAACTCTTTCCTAAAACTCCATTATTACGACTTCTTCTACTATAAACTAAATCACTATCTATAGTTTTCCCATTTTTCAAAGCATCAGTAATTAAAGCTACAGTTTGTTTTTTGTTAATTTCATTTCCAAAAACTTTTGCTTTAACTTTAATAGATTTACCATTATGAGTTGTAAAATCAAAATCTTTTCCAACAACTTCAAATTTTTCTTTTAAATCATCTACAAAAATTCTAACCTTTTTATCTTCAAACTTATAATTCTCATCTAAAAATATAGAATTATCTTCTATTTTTTGTGATTCTCCGTTTGGCAATTTTAAGGTAATAGAAGCTTTTGCAATATTTTCAAGTTCTTTTTTGTTTGGCTCCAATGATTTTTTTGTAACTTGAGGATTAATATATTCTGAAGATAATTTGATTTCATCCTTGTGTTCATTAAATCCTTTTATTACGGATTCACAAACTTTATCCAAATCAAGCTTATTACCTAATTCTTCAGGTTTGATTATTGCTTTTTTGTTTTCAAAAATCAATTGGGCGTTTTTAGGTTCTTTGATATTTTTAAATAACTCACTATTTTTTAAGGTTTCTTTTAATTTATCAGAATCTACACTTTTCTTAACTTTTACATCTGTTTCTATTCCTTTTATAAGTTCTACTGGCCACAAAAAACCATGTTGCACATAGGTTTGATTTTCCAAAGCAACTTGTTTTAAACCAGCTTGTGAATTATTCAATTCAACAGTTTTATTATCTCTTCCGATAATTGATGTGGTTTGTTCATCAAAAATATTTTTAACATCAGAAATTTTTCTTACACCTAAATTTTCACCATTAATTTTCGCGTTAGGATAAGTCATGAAGCTAAAAAATATTGAAACCAATATATAAATACCTAAAAGAATTGATACAACCCAAATCCATGAGTGTGATTTTTGTGATTCTTTCAGTTTATAAATACTATTATTTTTTGAAGACTCATTATTTACTTGACTAGTTTTATTGTCTTCATCTTTTTGTAAATCATCTTTCAATTTATCACCTTCTATTAATTATTTCTGTACCTAGAATGATATCATAAATACACAACACTAGTAAACATTTATATTAAATTATACTTTTTCTATAATCTATACTTAATTAAATTTGTGATAATTTTAAATAAAATAACAAAGATTTGCTTTAAAATTGTAAAAAATGATGTATAATTAAATTGATGATACAAATAAAGGGGTGAATTATGGAAAATATTAATCTGGTAGTTTTATCCGATTCTACCGGGGACACAGGTGATCAAATAGCAAGAGCCGCTTTAGCTCAATTTGATATTACTTGTGAAAATGCTAAATTTCACTTATTTGGACATATCCGATCTATCGAGCATCTTAATTCTACATTACAAAAATGCTTAGAAATGGATAATATTATCATATATTATAGTTTAGTTGAAGAAAGTTTAATTGATAGTTTAAAGAAATTTTGTGATATGAATAATCTCATATCGGTAGATATTTTAACTCCATCAATTGTAGCCATCCAAAGGCTAACCAAACGATCTCCGGCAACAAATCCAGGTGCATTACGTAAACTTGACGAACATTATTTTAGAAGAATTGATGCAATTGAATTTGCTGTAAGATATGATGATGGAAAAGATCCAAGAGGAGTCGCTAGAGCTGATATAACAATTATTGGTGTTTCTAGAACTTCGAAAACACCATTATCTATGTATCTTGCAAATAAGCATTACAAAGTTTGCAACATTCCACTTGTACCAGAGTCACCAGTCCCAAAGGAACTTTTTGAAATCGAACCAAAAAGAGTCATCGGTCTTACTAACTCTCCTGATAAGCTAAACAAAATCAGAAAAGAAAGACTAAAATCTATGGGATTGCCAACTGAAAGTACATACTCTGATTTGGGTAGAATACTTGACGAATTAGATTATGCTGAGAAGGTAATGAAGAAAATCGGATGTCCTATTATAAACGTTTCTGACAGAGCAATTGAAGAAACGGCAGAAGTTATTATCAGACATCTAAAAAAAATGAATGATTAAAAAGGAGTTTTTTAAATGACAGAAAAATATGTTTACAGTTTTAAAGAAGGTAATAAAGACATGCGAAGCCTTCTTGGTGGAAAAGGTGCCAACTTAGCCGAAATGACTAATATGGATATACCTGTTCCAACAGGATTTACTATTACTACTGAAGCTTGTAACAAATTTTATCAAGAAGATGAAAAATTATGGGATGGATTATTTGAAGAAATCAAATCTCATATTGAAGAAACAGAAAAAGAATTAAACAAGAAATTTTCCGATGAAGAAAATCCTCTACTATTTTCTGTTCGTTCTGGCGCTGTAATATCTATGCCAGGTATGATGGACACAATCTTAAACCTAGGTTTAAATGATAAATCTGTTATCGGTTTAGCCAAATCAACTAATAACGAAAGATTTGCTTATGATTCTTATAGAAGATTTATTCAAATGTTTTCAGATGTTGCAAGAGAAATTCCTAAAGTATTATTTGAAAACGAATTAGATAAAGTGAAAGAAGAAAAAAACGTTACAGATGATACAGATCTTGATAGCGAAGATTTAAAGAAAATTGTTGAAAAATTCAAACAAATCTACAAAGAAGAAATGGGCGAAGATTTTCCACAAGACCCTATCGATCAATTGAGATATGCAATAGAAGCAGTTTTTAGATCTTGGAATAATCCTAGAGCCAAAATTTATAGACAATTAAACGGCATCGATGATAAATTAGGTACTGCAGTAAACATTCAATCAATGGTATTCGGTAACATGGGAAATACATCTGGAACAGGTGTTGCATTCTCAAGAAACCCTGCAACAGGTGAAAACAAATTATTTGGTGAATTCTTAATGAATGCACAAGGTGAAGATGTTGTTGCTGGTATAAGAACTCCTCAACCAATCAGTCAATTACAAGACGTTATGCCTGAAGTGTATGAACAATTCCATTCTATAACTAAAAGATTAGAAGAACACTACAGAGATATGCAAGATTTGGAATTCACAATTGAAAATTCTAAATTATATTTACTTCAAACTAGAAACGGAAAAAGAACGGCTATCAGCGCACTAAATGTCGCAGTAGATCAAGTAAATGAAGGTTTAATTTCAAAAGAAGAAGCTATTTTAAGAATCGAACCAAATAGTTTAAATCAACTCCTACACCCTACTTTTGATCAAAAAGAATTAGAAAATGCTGAAGTTATTACAAAAGGTTTAGCTGCTTCACCTGGAGCTGCTAGTGGTCACGTTTATTTTAGTGCTGAAGATTGTAAAACAGCTGCATCTAAAGGCATTAAATCAATATTAGTTCGTCAAGAAACATCTCCTGAAGATATTGAAGGTATGATTAAAGCTGAAGGTATATTAACTGCCAGAGGAGGTATGACATCTCACGCTGCAGTAGTTGCACGTGGAATGGGTGCATGTTGTGTAGCAGGTGCTAGTGAAATAAGAGTAGACGAAGAAAACAAAGTAATCAGAGGTAAAAACATCGAAATCAAAGAAGGAGATTTGATTTCATTAGATGGTAGCACTGGATATGTTTATAAAGGAGAAATTTCTAAGGTAAGTCCAGAACTTACTGGTAACTTTGCCCAATTTATGCAATGGGTTGATGAAATTAAAAGATTAGGTGTAAAAACTAATGCAGATACTCCAAAAGATGCACATCAAGCAAAAGAATTTGGTGCTGAAGGAATTGGATTAACAAGAACTGAGCACATGTTCTTCAACGAAGAAAGAATTCCAATCGTTAGACAAATGATTCTCTCAAACACTACCGAAAGAAGACAAAAAGCTCTTGATAAATTAAGACCTTTCCAAGAAGAAGACTTTTACAACATTTACAAAGAAATGGGAGATTTATCAGTTACTATTAGACTTTTAGATCCACCACTTCATGAATTCTTACCAAAAGAAAAACATGATATTGAAGAATTAGCGAAAGAAATGGATTTAACTTATGATGAAGTAAATGATATTATTTTAGAACTTCACGAAGTAAACCCAATGCTTGGACACAGAGGTTGTAGACTAGCTGTAACTTATCCAGAAATTTATAGAATGCAAGCAAGAGCAATTATTAGCGCTGCTCTAAAAGTTAAAGAAGAAACTTCACATGAAATAGTTCCTCAAATTATGATTCCGCTTGTTGGAGAAAAGAGAGAATTAAAATACGTTAAGGATCAAATAATTGAAGAAATCAATCAAGTATTTGAAGAAACAAATCAAAAATTAGATTATGAAATTGGTACTATGATTGAAATACCAAGAGCTTGTTTAATGGCTGATGAAATTGCCGAAGAAGCTGACTTCTTCAGTTTTGGTACAAATGACTTAACTCAAATGTCATTCGGTTTCTCAAGAGATGATGCTGGTAAGTTCTTATCAGAATATAAAGAAAAGAAAATCTATTCAAGAAGTCCATTTGAAAGATTAGACCAAGAAGGTGTTGGTCAGCTAATCAAAATTGCTATTGAAAGAGGTAAATCTTCAAATCCTGATTTACACGTAGGTATTTGCGGTGAACATGGTGGAGATCCTGAAAGTGTTGAATTCTGTCACAGAATTGGATTAGATTATGTATCTTGTTCCCCATACAGAGTTCCAATCGCAAGATTAGCAGCAGCTCAAGCAGCAGCAAGAGAAAAATTAAAATAATTAGTTTTATTAGATAGAGTAACTATGTTTACTCTATCTTTTTTTGATTTCTAATAACTTATTATGGGAACAATTTATGGTATAATGTATGAAGTTAAGGAAGTGATAAAATGGCTTACGAAATGATTACACTTAGTAGTGAAGAACATGATAATTTTGTTAAAAACCATAAATATGGAGAATTAAATCAAATATATAAATGGCAATTTGTAAAAAAAGGATGGATTGGAAAAAATATTGGAATAAAAAAAGATGGCAAACTTGTTGGTGCCTGTTTAATTTTATTGAGAAAACTCCCGGTTCTTCCCTATTATTTTGCTTATGCTCCAAAAGGACCTGTGATTGACTATGAAAATAAAGATGATTTAAAATCAACAATCCAAATTTTAAAGGATTTTTGCAAACAAAACAATGTTTTTTCTTTGAAATTTGACCCTCAAGTTTCTGTGGAAATTGATGGATTAATTGACTACTTAAAAGAACTTGGATGTTATCATCATGGTTTAAAAAAAGGGTTAGAATATAATCAACCTAGATATTATATGATAACTGATATAGATAAATCTGAAAAAGAAGTTATGAATTCTTTTCAATCTAGAACTAAAAGTGTTGTAAAAAAATCTTTAAAAAATGGACTTGTATGTAAAAGATGCGACAAGAATGAATTATTTAAGTTTTCAAAATTAATGGAAATTACAGCTAAAAGAGATGAATTCAATCACAGAAGTCATGAATATTTCGAGAATTTATATGATGTTTTAGCTCCAGATAATGATTGTGAACTGTATCTAACTAAACTTATACCTTCAAGTGTAAAGAAATCCAATGAAGATGAATTGGATCAAATAGATAAACAAGAACTCAAAACTAAAAATAAATTAGAAAAGGATATAACAGAAGAGAAAAAGAATAATTTTTTAAAGGAACTAGATGTATTAGATAATAGAAGAAAAAGATGTAAAGATTTAATCGAGCAAATGAATGGATACATCGAAAATGGTGTTGATGAAATTGTATTATCAGGAGCATTACTAACTTTTTGTGGCAAAAAATCATACTATCTTTACGGAGCATCTTCAAATGATTTTAGAGATTTAAGTCCAAATTATTTAATGCAATGGACTATGATGAAAAGAGCTATAGAAAAAGGATGCACATCGTATGATTTCGGAGGAGTATCAGGTTATACTCCAGAAGATAATGTAGTAGACCATGAAGCCGGACTATATGAATTTAAGAAAAGATTTGGCACCGAAATGCTAGCTACAATTGGAGAGTTTGACATAGTATTTAATAAATTTATCAATAAATTATTTGAGTTCGCTTTAAATCACAGATAATATAAAACTAGGATTGATATAATAATCAATCCTAGTTTTTTTAATCCAATAGATATTTTAATTTATTTTTGTACACTTTTCTGTAAAATACAATAAACAAGCTAATTCCCTTACATATAACAAGTGAAGATATAATTACCCATATCCATTCAATTCTCAAGTTATTATACATAACCAAAAGGGACAATGGAATTCTGATGAAATTAAATATAATTCCGTTTATAGAAGGATACTTAGTTAATGAAATTCCATTCAAAAATCCAGTAGTAGCTATTTCTACACACATAAATATTTCAGAAATTGATAATATTCTTAAATACACTACCCCTATATTTAAAGTATCAGGATCATCTGGAATAAATAGCTTAAATAATTGAGGAGCAAAAGTGAATAAGAATATAGTTGTGAATATTCCTATACCTACACATATTTTCATTCCTTTTTTATAACCTTCCATTACTCTGGAATAGTTTTTCGCTCCATTATTTTGAGCAATAAAGGTAGATAATGCAACACTGAATCCACCTACAGTTAACCATGTAATAGATTCTATTTGATTGCCTATTTTTTGTGCAGCTATAGCTTCTTTTCCCCAATGAGCTATAATAGCAGCCATTATTATAGAAAACGTCGCAAAAAGGCATTCTTGGAGGGCTATAGGAAATCCTAAATCAAAAAGTCTCTTTGCATAAATTAAATGCATTTTTTCCTTCAAATATTTAAAATATTCAAATCTAACTATCATAAACATGATACATGCGGACATTTGAGCTATGAAAGTTGCAAGAGCAGCCCCTTTTATTCCCATTGGTTTTATAAATCCAAATCCAAATATCAAAACAGGGTCTAACACTATATTAATTCCCAAAGCAATTGTGTTTATTATAAAAGGAATTTTACTTTCACCTTGTCCATTTAAAATTCCAGTTAGAACTGGATTTATAAAGTTGAAAAATATTGAAGCTACAAAGAATCCGTAATATTCAAAAGCTAGTTTTGTGACCGATTCATCCAGATTAAAGAAATGTATTATTTGTACTTTAAATAAAACCATTAATAAAATAAATACAAATCCAACTATTAAGGCAAATTTTATCGCATTAGATATGTATTTTTGTACAGAATCCATATCCTTTTTACCAATGCAATCTGCTACAGATATTTGTACACCTACGCTTAGCATCATACATATCGCATAACTCAACCATCCAAAAAACCCTACAGTTCCAGCCGCAGCTACTGCTTCTATAGACAATCTTCCCAACCAAAATAAGTCCATCAGATTATAACTCATCTGTATAAAAGATGTTGCCATAATCGGTAATGATAAGCTTATTAATTCCTTATAAATATTACCTTCAGTAAGATTTCTAGTTTTCAATTAACACCATCCTTTATATATTATCCCTTAATTTTATCAAGTCTTCTTTAGTAAAATTGTATTTTTCATGGCAAAAATCACATACTAATTCAGCCTTTCCATCCTCTTCAATCAATTCATTTAACGTTTCCTTTCCCAATGAAATCAAAGATTTTTCAACTCTATCTCTATTGCAATCACATAAATATTTTACTTCTTTTTCACCCAATAATTTTAAATCAAAGTCTGCAAAAAATTGATTTAAAACGTCAAAAGGATTTTCATGATTTACAAATAGAGAAGAAATTGGTGGGAAATTATTAATATCTTTTTCCAATTTATCAATTAATGATTCATCATATCCTGGCAATGCTTGAATAAATAATCCTCCAGCGCTTTTTATCGATAAATCAGTATCTACCAAGACACCTAAAGCCACAACTGTTGGTCTTTGATCAGATTGATAGAAGTAATTACTTAAATCTTCAGCTATTTCACCACTAACTAAACTAGTTTGACCTATATAAGGTTCCTTTAATTTAAAATCTTTTATAACAGTAAGTAGACCATCATTTCCTACAAAATTACCAACATCCAATTTTTTATTAGATTTTGATGTCAAATCAACTTCTGGATGACTTACATAACTCTTTACCTCTCCTCTACCGTTAACTGTAGAAATTAACATTCCACCTGGTCCGTTTCCTTGTAAATTTAATGTAATATTGTGTTTGTCATTTTTTAATTCGTGACTCATAATTGAAGCCATTGTACTTAATCTTCCCAACGCAGCGGATGCTGTTGCTGATGTATTATGAATATTTTTTACTGATTGTACTAACTCCGTAGAATCTACAATTATAAATCTAAATGATTCTGTAGAATCGGTAGCAATATATAATTTATTTATCATATAACCTCCAAATAAAAAACCCCCTAAAAAGGGGCATATTAATAATATTTTATTATAATTTTTTTACATTACAAGCTTGAAGACCTCTAGGTCCATCGGCGATATCGAATTCAACTTCTTGATTTTCTTCTAGTTTTCTATATTCTCCGTTATCTTCCAATGCAGTATAATGCACAAATATATCTCCATGATCTTCTGTTGAGATAAATCCGAATCCTTTTGTAGCATTAAACCATTTTACAGTTCCTTTTGTCATATTTCCTCCAATATTTAACGTAGTTTTCATTTACTATACTAATATAACATACACAATAAAAATATACAACGAAATAATTATCGTTACTTAATAACATATAAATAATGCACGTTGGGTACAATTATTAAGAGTTTTACCTGTATCAAAATCTATTATTTTAACAGTATTAAATCCACTATTGTACAACATAAATCTTAGTGCATCCAAACTATAAACTTTTTCTGTTTGAGTTTCTCTAATCCTTTGATAAGAATTATCCTGATTTTTCAAAAAAAAGTCAATATAAAAATCTATCAAATTATCTTCTTCATAATATTGATTAACCCAAGTATAAAAAATATCATCATATTCATACACAAAGTGATTGTTACCCATTACTTCTATTAGCTTATAAGGAGTGTTTACATCAAACATAAACACTCCTGTACAATTTACATTAATATTTGAGAACAAATTCTGTAGTTTTTCTGAGTCTAGTATATAGTTTATTGTATCTAAAGTAGAAAAAATAAAATCATAATTTTTTGTTAATTCTAATTGACATAAATCCTCATTAATAATACTGATATTAGGAAATTTATCTGCACAAATTTTCAACATTTCTTTACTAAGATCCACTCCAGTATAATTAATTGAGGCGTTATAGAAGTATTTTGTCATATTTCCACTACCGATTCCTAACTCAAGAATAGATTTTGGTTTTATGTCTAATTTTTTTAATTCTTTTTTGATAACTTCAGAATACTCTTCATAATCAATATCAAAAGTTAATTTATCATAAATATACGCAAATTCTTTATACATCTTGATTCCAAATGAAAATGTAAGGTATATTTCGATATGATGATTTATAGTTCAAACCATAACCAACTATAAAAACATCATCAATTTCAAAACCAACGTAATCAGCGTTATACTCAACTTGTCTTCTGCTTGGTTTATCGAGCAATACACATGTTTTAACACTTTTTGGATTTTTTTGTTTAATATATTCCAAAGTATTTACGATTGTATTTCCAGAATCAATAATGTCATCAACTATTAACACATCATAGTTTTCTAAATTTTCTCTTACATCAGTAAGAATTTTTACTTTACCTGTTGATTTTTCAGCGTCTTCATAAGAAGATGTAGTCATAAAATCAATACAAATTGGCATATCTATCTGTCTAACCAAATCAGACATGAACATAAAACTTCCTCTAAGAAGAGATACTACACATAAATTTTTATCTTTGTAATCTTTGGTAATTTGAGCACCTAATTCTTTAACTTTTTCTTTAATTTGTTGTTCACTTAATAATATTTCTTCTTTCATTATTCACCCCTGTATTTGTATTAATTATATTCTCATCTATCTTTTTTTCAATCTTCTTTAATGATAATAAAATTTTATTTAAAGTATATTGTACGCTGACCAACACCATAATCAAAACAAAATCAAATATGATTTCGAATTTCATTACATATTTTCCTTAATAGAACTAATAGAATTATTAATATCGTCGATTAAATGTGAATATTTTTCGACTTTTTCTTTTTCTTTTTCTACAAGGGCTTCAGGAGCACCTTTTAAGAATCCTTCATTTTTTAGTTTTGATTCTGCTCTCTTTAATTCCGATTTAGCAGTATTTAATTCTTTTTCTAGTCTTTCTAATTCTTTAGAATAATCGATTAAATCATTCAAAGGAATGATAATCTTATAGGAATCTTTAACAATTACTATATTATTATCTTCTGATATATCTTCGTTAACCTTATATTCGTTAATAGAAACACTTGATCTAAATAGTGACTCTAGTTGTTTAAAATCGTCTTCCAAACTCTTATCAGATGTCAATATATATATATCAGATTGTTTTTTAGGTGCAATATTCATTTCTTGTCTAGAATTTCTAATACTAATTACAGATTCAACTAACTTGTCAATAATTTGTTCTTCGTTTTTATATGATTTTGTTTCAGAATATTTTGGCCATGTTTCATTAATTAACATATCATTTTTATTTGGAAGATAGCTATAAATTTCTTCTGTGATATATGGCATAAATGGATGTAATAATTTTATTACATTAGTCAATGTATAAATCAAAACTGAGATTGCAGATTCTTTTAAAATAGAATCGTCCCCATAAAGTCTTGGTTTAACTAGTTCAATGTACCAATCGCAGAATACATTCCAAGTAAAATCATATATTTTTTCAGCTGCTATACCAATTTCGTATTTATTTAAATTAGTAGATACTTCATCAATTACATCATTTAAACTAGATATAATCCACTTATCTTCAATTTGTAATTCAACATCATCTATATTTTTTACATCATCTTCTACATTCATGAAAACAAATCGAGATGCGTTCCATAATTTATTACAGAAATTTCTATTAGCTTCAACTTTTTCCATGTAGAATCTTGAATCATTTCCTGGAGTATTACCAGTAATTAATGCAAATCTTAAAGCATCAGCTCCATATTGATCTATAACTTCTATCGGATCAATACCATTTCCCAAAGATTTTGACATTTTTCTTCCTTGAGAGTCTTTAACTAATCCTGTCAAGTAAACATCTTTGAAAGGAACTTCCCCCAAATTATAAAGTGAAGAGAATACCATTCTAATTACCCAGAAGAAAATAATATCGTATCCAGTAACTAACACATTTGTAGGGAAGAAATATTTCAAATCTTCTGTTTCGTTTGGCCAACCTAATGTTGAAAATGGCCATAACGCAGATGAAAACCATGTATCCAAAGTGTCTGGATCTTGAGTATATTTTTCAGGGTCTGGATTTTTTCTTGCAACTACAACTTCACCTGTTTCATTATGGTAATAAACCGGAAGTCTATGTCCCCACCATAATTGGCGAGAAATACACCAATCTCTAATGTTTTCTAACCAATTTACATAAACTTTTTCGAATCTTTTTGGAATAAATCTAATTTCTTCATTTTTATAAGCGTCTAAAGCTAATTTTGCTAACTTATCCATCTTAACAAACCATTGTTTACTGATTAATGGCTCAACAGTAGTATGGCATCTTTCACAATGACCTACAGCATGTTCATGTTCTTTTACTGAATCTAGTTGTCCGATTTTTTCCAAATCTTCGATAATTAATTTTCTTGCTTCATATCTATCTAATCTAGAATATTTACCATATCCTTCAACAATCTTTGCATCCTCATCAATTACAACACATTGACCTAGCTCATGTCTTGCACCTACTTCAAAGTCATTAGGATCATGTGAAGGAGTAATCTTAACAATTCCAGTTCCAAATTCCATATCCACATAGCTATCAGCAATAACTTTAATTTCTCTATTAACTAATGGTAATATCAAAGTTTTTCCAACAATGTCAGTATATCTTTCATCATCTGGATTTACAGCGACTGCCAAATCACCCAATAATGTTTCTGGTCTAGTAGTAGCTATTACAATATAATCATCAGAATCCTTGAATTTATATCTAATATTCCAAAAATGTCCCGATTCATCTTCGTGGACAACTTCTATGTCGCTTATTGCAGTATGACAATTTGGACACCAATTTACAATTCTGTCACCTTGATAAATCAAATCATCATTGTACATTTTTATAAATACTTCTTCTACTGCTTCTGTTAAATTGTCATCAAGAGTAAAAGCTTCTCTACTCCAATCACAAGATACACCTAATTTTTTTAATTGATTTTTGATATTTCCACCGTATTCACGTGTCCAGTCCCAAGATGCTTCCAAAAATCCATCTCTGCCTAAAGATTCTTTGGATTTTCCTTCTTCTTTTAATTTACTTACAACTTTTGCTTCAGTTGCAATACTAGCATGGTCTGTTCCTGGAACCCAAAGAGCACTATATCCATCCATTCTATTTTTTCTAATCAAAATATCTTGTATAGTGTTATTTAACGCATGACCTAGGTGTAAATTACCTGTTACATTTGGTGGTGGCATTACAATTGTAAATGGTTTTTTATCATTATCAATAACGCCTTTGAAGTAACCTTCATTTTCCCAAATTTTATATATTTTATCTTCAAAATCTTTTGGATTGTAATTTTTTTCTAAATTCTTCATAATTCTCCTAAATTTTATCTAAAATATGGATTGTATTTCTTTTCGTCACCAATATTAGTTTCTGGTCCGTGTCCAGGATAAACTTTTATATCATTATTTAAAAGTTTTAACTTTTCTACACTATTTTGAATGTCTTCAAAACTTGCAGTTGGCAAATCATATCTACCTATTGAATTCTTGAACAACATATCTCCTGAAAACATTACATCCTTGTAAATATAGCAGCTAGAGCCATAAGTATGACCTGGAGTTTCTAAAACTGATATTTTAGAGTCATTAAACTCAATCGTGTCTCCTTCTTTTACATAATAATCTGCTTTTAAAGTAATTGGATTTCCAACTTTTCTTGTATAATTTTTTTCAGGATCTTCAAGTAAATCTTTTTCTTTTTCTGGAGCGTAAATAACTGTATTTAGCTTATTTTTTAATTCTTCAGCTGCAAATATATGATCAAAATGTCCATGTGTAATCAATATAAATTGTATTTCTAAATTACGATTTTTAATATATTCACAAATATCATCAGCTTGTGCACCTGGATCAACAACAAAACATTTATTATTTTCTGATAAAATGTACATGTTTTCTCCATATTTTGTAGTAACTATTTTGTCTAATGTCATCATTCACTCCTACTATCTATAATTATCGTAACTGGTCCATCATTTGTAAGTGATACCTTCATATCAGCGCCAAATTCCCCAGTTTGAAAAGGTACGTTTTCTTTATTTAACTTTTCAATAAACTTTTGGTATAGATCTCTGGCGAGTTCTCCTTTGGCACATTTATCAAATGATGGTCTATTCCCTTTTCTAATACTTGCATACAATGTAAACTGAGAGACAAGTAAAATTTCATAATTTAAATCTTTAATTGAAAGATTAAGCTTATCTTCTTCATCAGAAAATATTCTTAAATTAACAAGTTTTCTGATGCAATAATCAATATCTGCTTCATTATCTTCACTATGAATTCCTAGTAGTATTAAAAAACCATCTTTAATTTCACTTTTTGTTGAACCATCTATTTCAACTTTTGCTTTATTAACTCTTTGAACTAATAATTTCATTATGAATTCACCCTAAAAACGTCTATCGTTCCTTTTATGTTTTTAATTCTTGCAATTACTGTATCTATTTGAGAACTAGAACTAATTTCTAATATTATATTAATCGTTACTGTTTTGTCTTTATTTATTCTTGTGTTAAATGTTTTAATGTTTAGTTTACATTCACTAATAACTTTAGTTAAATCAGCCAAATAACCGACATTACTAAAAGATATTATTTGAAGTTCAACTTGATAATTATGATTTTTTAAATTATTGCCCCATCTAACAGTGATTAATCTATCTTTCTCATTTACTGATTTTACATTAGAACAATCTCTTCTATGAACGCTAATTCCTCTACCTCTAGTAATGTAGCCGACTATTTCGTCACCTGGAATAGGATTGCAACATTTAGCCAGCTTTATATCTACATTATCAATTCCATCAATTACAACTCCACTTTCTTTTGGCTCTTCATTAACAAAATCGACATGGTTTGGTTTATTGACAACTTGGTCTGTTTCATAATAGTCTTTGTGGTATTCCTTAAGTTTAGGAATAACTTGTGTAACCCTTGTGGATCCGTAACCAATAGCTGCGTACAAATCATCAATAGATGAAAAACTTAATTTACTTGCAATTTCTTCAAGCCATTCTCTTTTCAGTAACTCATTGAAACTATATCCCATTTTTGCGACTTCTTTTTCAAGCATATCTCTTCCAGAAACGATATTTTCGGTTCTTTGTTCCTTTTTAAACCATTGTTTAATTTTTGTTTTAGCTTGTGAAGATTTTACAATTTTAAGCCAGTCTCTTGAAGGTCCTGAATTTGGATTTGTAAGAATTTCAACAACATTTCCTGTTTTTAATTTGTATGTTAAAGGTACAATTTTACCGTCCACCTTTGCACCAACACATTTGTTTCCAACTGCAGAATGAACTTTGTAAGCAAAATCGATCGGTGTTGAGCCAGATGGCAAATCCATTACATCACCTTTTGGTGAATAAACAAAAACTTCGTCATTAGCGAATTCTTCTTTGAATAAATCCATGAATTCTTTTGAATCGGTATAATCTTTTTGCCAATCCATTATTTCTCTAAGCCAAGCTAATTTGCTATCATATTTAGATTTTTTATTAGAAGTACCTTCTTTGTACTTCCAATGAGCAGCAATACCATATTCAGAAGTTTTATGCATTTCCCAAGTTCTAATTTGTATCTCATAAGTTCTTCCGTCATGAGCCAATATTGTAGTGTGTAAAGATTGATACATATTAGGTTTTGGAGTTGCAATATAATCTTTAAAAGTATCAGGGATTGGCCTGAAAAATCTATGAGCAATTCCTAAAACATCATAGCATTCACTTTCTTTATTTACTATAACTCTGATGGCTGATAAGTCTTTGATTTCTTCAAAAGCCAAATGTTTTTTGTACATTTTTTTATATATTGAAAAAACACTTTTTGGCCTTCCAAAAATCTCCGCTTTTATATTATATTTTTCAAGTTCATCTTGAAATTGTCTTATAATATTTTGTATTTGGGATTCTCTTTGTTGTCTAGTTTCGTTTATTTTATTTACAATATCTTGATAAATATTTGGTTCCAAATACTTTAAGCTTAAATCTTCTAATTCCCATTTTATAGTAGACATACCAAGTCTGTGAGCAAGTGGTGCATAAATTTCTAAAACTTCATTGGCTTTTTCAATCTGCTTTTCGCGAGTCATGTATTCCAAAGTTCTCATATTGTGAAGCCTGTCAGACAACTTAATTATTATAACTCTGATGTCTTTGGCCATTGCCAAGATCATTTTCTTTAAATTTTCTGCTTGATTATCTTTTTTAGTTTTAAATTTAATTTGTTTTAATTTTGTAACACCATCGACCAGGTCAGCTATTTCTTTGCTAAATAAATACTCTAAATCTTCGTATGTTATTTCTGTATCCTCTACGACATCGTGAAATAGCCCGGCTATAATAGTTGCATCATCCATGTTCAAAGAAGCCAAAATTTTAGCTACAGCCATCGGATGAATTGCATAAGGCTCACCAGAATTTCTAAATTGTCCCTCATGAGCTCTAACCATGTAGCCATATGCTCTAGTTATCTCATCTACATCAGTATTTGGATTATATGATTTTATAGATTTTATCAAACTTTGTAAATCCGATTGTTCATAATGCATAAAGCTACCTCCTAATAATTATTTTGTTATAATTATACCATAACATGAGCATTATTGTTAACATTTATCTTAAATCGATTAAATTTAATTGAATATTCTTAACATTATTAAAATCATTTATTTCAGGATAGTATATAATATCTATTTTTGCATTACAAGCAATACTATTTTCAAGTTGAATCATTACATTTTCACCGAATTTTTCTAATAAATAATTATATTTTTCTATAGCTTCTGAAAACATAATTGAATCAATTGTTTTATTATTTTTGAGTAATTTCAACTTCAAAACATTCTTATTTTTTCCAATCATCCTAGCAAAGATTATTTCCAGATTTTTATCTCCCAAAATCGGTCTAGGATTATCCTTGCCAAAAGGACGAAGACGATCGATTTCTTCTATCAAATCAAAATCTATCTTGTCTACATAAAAGCTTGAATCAATAAGGATTTTTTTTACAAAGTCCTCTTTGGTAAGTCTGCTTCTTTGATTAACTTTAGTTCTAAACTCATCTAATTTATCTACTTCAATTGATAATCCACACGCCATAGGATGACCACCAAATGATACAAACAATTCTCTAAACTCATCAAATTCTTTGAATATATCATACTCTGAAATACTTCTTCCTGATCCTTTAAGAACATCTTGATTTTCTGATTGTGTTAGTATTAACGTTGGTTTATTATATTTTTCTTTAATTCTTCCAGCTATGATTCCACAAACACTTTCATGAATTCCTTCAACATTACAAATCAATATATCATCATTTATCAGTCCTGTGTTTTCAATTATTTCAATAGCTTTATTAAATCCATCTTCTGTTAACTTTTTTCTTTTTTCATTGAGATCAACTAAAATTTTAGCGTAAGCCTCAACATTATCCATATTTTCATCGCGAAATAGTTCAACGCCTAATTTTGCAGTATCTAATCTTCCAGCAGCATTGATACATGGACCAATTATAAATCCTAAACTGTAAACATTTACTCCATTTTTAATTCCAGTCATATCAATTAAGCATTTTAATCCGTAATTCTCTGTATTATTGATTTCTTCTAATCCTTTAGTCACAAAATATCTATTTTCGTCCTTTAAATCTACGATATCACACACAGTTCCCATTGCTACATATTGGAGCAAATTTTCACATTCTAACATACCGTATCCTTTTTTGATATTTATAGCCTGAATTAATTTATAAGCAACTCCTGCGCCACATAAACTTTTAAATGGATAATTACAAGATTGTTGTTGGGGATTAATAACTGCATCAGCATTTGGAATGATTTCTTTTCCATCAAGTTTTATTGTTTGGTGATGATCAGTTACAATTATTTTTAAGCCATTTTGTTTGGCATAATCACATTGTTCTATAGCACTTATACCATTATCACATGTTATTATTAAATCAATATTATCTTCAATACATTTGTCTATTATGCTAAAAGAAATCCCATATCCATCAATCATTCTATTAGGAATATCATAAGAAAGTTTATCTGTAAAATATCCAAGGCCATCTAATAAAGTCATAGTCGACGAATTTCCATCTTGATCATAATCTCCAACTATTCTTATGTTTTGATCATTTTCAATAGCATTGATAATTATATCTACCGCTTTATCCATATCTTTCATTAAAAAAGGATCATGATATGAATTTTCGGCATCAGGATTTAAAAAAGTTTGGAAATCTGTTATGTTTCTATTTAATAAAATCTTTGCTATTAATGGATGAATATTATATCGTTGTGATACCTCACTAAAATTATTGCCTCTATTATTTATTAACCATTTATTCATTCATTCTCTCCAAATAAAAAAATGGATTTATAGCTCAAATTTTAAGTTTGAGCTATAAATCAATTTCTATTTTTCTTCATTATCTTCTTTTTTGTTTTCTGTTACTTTTGCTGCTTTTACATTTGATGCAATAGCATTTTTAACAAATTCAAGTCTTGTTTTTTGTGATGCAGTTTCCAAGATGACACTATCATCAGTTACAGAAACTATTGTTCCCTTAACTCCACCAATTGTAATTACTTCGTCTCCAACTTTTATAGCGTTTCTCATATCCATTAATTGTTTTTGTTGTTTTTGTTGTGGACGAATCATTAAAAAATACATTACAGCAAAAAGTGCAATCAAAGGCAATAATGATGCTAACATTTTTGGCATAAAAATCCTCCTTAAATATTTACTTATTTAATATTATCACATTTTTGGTGATAATCATAACCATAATTTCTATAGAATTCATCTTTGAATTCTAAGTATCTATCTTCTTCTATAGATTTTCTAATATTTTCCATCAATTTGATTAAAAATCTCAAATTATGAATAGACAATAATCTTGCGCCTAAGATTTCATCTACATTTAGTAAATGTCTGATATATGCTCTAGTATGGTTTTTGCAAGCATAACAATCGCAATTATCGTCAAGTGCAGAAAAATCATCTTTGTATATTGCGTTTTTTACAACTAATTTACCTTTAGAAGTTAAGGCTGTACCATTACGAGCAATTCTAGTAGGAAGAACACAATCACACATATCAACACCATGTTCAACTGCTTCGAATAAGTAATCCGGTGTACCAACACCCATTAAATATCTCGGTTTATTTTCTGGCATAAAATCAGTTGTAAAATCTAATAAATCAATCATCAAATCTCTAGGTTCGCCTACGGATAATCCACCTATAGCATAGCCTGGCAAATCAAAATCAATTGTATTTTTAGCAGAATATTCTCTTAAATCTTTGTACATACCACCTTGAATAATCCCAAAAAGATTTTGCTTATCAGTGTTTTTATGATAATCTTTACATCTTTTAAGCCATCTTAGTGTTCTTTTCATTGAGTCTTCTGTGTATTCATAACTTGCTGGATAAGGAACACATTCATCAAAAGCCATCATTATATCGGATCCCAAATCATTTTGAATTTCCATTGACTTTTCGGGAGAAATAAAATGTTTTGATCCATCAATATGGCTTCTAAACTGAACTCCTTCCTCAGTAATTTTTCTTGTCTTATTCAAACTAAAAACTTGAAATCCACCACTATCTGTTAGAATTGGTCTATCCCAATTCATGAATCTATGAAGGCCATCTGCTTTTCTGATAATTTCTTGACCCGGTTTTAAGTATAAATGATATGTGTTAGATAGAATTATTTGAGAACCAATAGATTTCAATTCATCATTGTTCATTGCTTTAACTGTTGCTCTTGTGCCTACAGGCATAAACACAGGTGTTTTTATAACACCATGATTCGTTTCTATAGTGCCTGTTCTAGCTTTGCATTGAGACGATTTTTTCTCTAGTGTAAATTTAAACATTCTTGCCTCCATTTATGAACATAGCATCCCCAAAGCTAAAAAATCTAAAATCATTTTGCTTTGCTTTTTCATAAGCATCAAAAATGTATTCTTTCTTTGAAAAAGCACTAACCAACATCATTAAAGTAGACTTAGGTAAATGGAAGTTAGTGATTAAGCTGTCCACGATATTAAATTCAAAGCCTGGATAGATAAAAATATCTGTCCAGCCACTTTCAGCTACTAATTTTGAATTATTATTGTGTGTAACTGTTTCTAAAGTTCTTACGCTTGTAGTTCCTACTGCTATAATGTTATGTCCTTTACTTTTTTGTCGATTAATAATATCAACGGTTTCTTGACTTATAGTATAATATTCAGAATGCATATGATGATCTTTAACATCATCTACTTTAACTGGTCTGAATGTTCCTAATCCTACATGTAATGTTAAGAATACTACATAAATTCCTTTTTCTTTGATTTTTTCTAAAAGTTCATTTGTAAAATGAAGACCTGCCGTAGGTGCTGCTGCACTTCCTTTGTGTTTTGAATAAACAGTTTGATACCTTTCTTTATCATCCAATTTTTCTTTAATATATGGAGGAAGTGGCATATTTCCAAGTTCATCTAATCGTTCTTCAAAAATTCCTTCATAATCGAATTTTAAAATTCTAGATCCATCTTCTGTAATGTCTACGACTTTTGCGCTTACTTTATCAGAAAATTCTATTACTTGACTTAATTTCATTTTCTTTCCAGGCTTTACCAAACATTCCCACTTATCTTCTGTTTGTTGTAGAAGTAAAACCTCAATTTTTTCTTCTTTTCCTGGTCTGTGTCCAAAAAGTCTAGCAGGAATAACTCGTGTGTTATTACATACTAAAACATCACCATGGTTTAAATAATCTATAATATTATAAAACTTTTTTATTTCTGTATTTCCGTTAAATCTATCCATAACCATTAGCTTAGATTCATCTCTTTTATCTAATGGAGTTTGTGCGATAAATTTTTCATCTAACTCGTAATCAAAATCATCTGTATTCATCTTATAAAATCACCTCTTTCTAACTATATTAAAATGTTTGTACGCTTTATCTGTGACAATTCTTCCTCTTGAAGTTCTATTGATGAATCCTATTTGCAACAAATAAGGTTCATAAACATCTTCAATAGTAATTCTTTCTTCACCAGTTGCCGCTGCAATTGTATCAACACCAACAGGTCCACCATCAAAATTATTAATCATTGTCATTATTATTTTTCTATCAACATAATCTAGTCCACATTTGTCTACTTCTAACAAATTTAAACCACGATTACTTATTTCCTTTGTAATGGTTCCGTCTGCTCTTACTTCTGCATAATCCCTAACTCTTTTTAATAGCCTGTTAGCGATTCTTGGAGTGCCTCTACTTCGCCTTGCTATTTCCATAGCACCTTCTTCATCAATGCCTATTCCCAAAACACCCGCAGATCTAGTAACTATTTTCTTCAAACTTTCTATATCATATAACTCTAAGTTTAATAGAACACCAAATCTATCACGAAGTGGTCCTGTCAATTGACCTGATCTTGTAGTAGCACCAATAAGTGTAAATTTCTCCAAATCTATTCGTAAGCTTCTTGCAGAAGGTCCTTTTCCCACTATAATATCCAAAGCATAATCTTCCATTGCAGGATACAAAATTTCTTCAACAGAACGATTAATTCTGTGTATTTCATCTATAAACAAGACATCATCTTTTTGTAAATTTGTAAGAATACTTGCTAAATCAGAAGGCTTTTCGATTGCAGGTCCACTAGTAACCCTTAGGTTAACTCCCATTTCATTAGCTATAATGTGTGCTAAAGTAGTTTTACCTAATCCAGGTGGTCCATATAATAGAGCGTGATCCAATGGTTCATTTCTATTCTTTGCAGCTTCAATAAAAATTGACAATTTCTTCTTGACTTTATCTTGACCAATATAATCGCTCATCCATTTTGGTCTTAAATTAAAATCAATATCTTCGTCGCTTTTCGTAAAAGATGCTCCAACAATTCTATCGTTTTTATCTTCCATTTTCTCACCTACCTACTACTGTCCAAGCTTTTCATTGCTTTTTTCATTATATCTTCAATTGATAATCCAGAAATATCAGTGTTTTCGATAAATGCATCCACATCATTTTTAAAATAACCAAGTTGTAATAATGCTTCTCTTGCAAATTCTGAATCACTTGATTTTTTCACTTCTTTGTTAACAGATTTTTCTGATGGAGCAAAATCTTTTTCGATTTTTTCTTTTAGCTCTAAAATAATCCTCGATGCTGTTTTTTTGCCAACGCCAGGTGCTTGTGTTAGAAGTTTAATATCATCAGTAATAATAGCGGTTTTACATTCATCAACTGTCATAGTTGATAGTATATTCATTGCATATTTTGGGCCAATAGATGTTACATCTGTTAACAAATTAAATAAGTCTCTTTCTTTTTGAGATGAAAATCCGTACAAAATACTTGCATCTTCTCTTTCGACAAATTCAGTATATACTTTATATTCATCAAATGCACTGACATTATCCCTAAAAAAATCAGTTATGAATATTTTATAACCAATTTTGTTGTTTTCCAATACTATGTAATTTTCATGAACTTCAGTAATAACTCCAATAATATACGAATACATACTATCTCCTATTTCATTTCATTTAGATATTTAAATTTACTTCCAAAAATGTGACACAAAGCCACAGCTACAGCATCTGCAGCATCATCAGGTTTAGGTATATCGTTAAATTTTAGAATTGTTTTAACAGTTTCTTGTACTTGTCTTTTATCAGCTCTTCCATATCCTACAACTGCTTGTTTAATTTGAAGAGGCGTATATTCATAAAGACATAAATTCTTATTGATACAGCTTAGAATTTCTACTCCTCTTGCTTGAGATACAGTTATTGCTGTCTTTACATTTTTATTGAAAAACAATTCTTCAAATGCGCAATCTTCAGGTTGAAATTCATCGATAATTTTGTTCATCTCGTTGTAAATAAATGATAATCTGTCAGGTAATGTTGATTTTGAACTTGTTGTTATGCAACCATATTCAAGACATTTTATTTTGTTATTATCATAATCCAATATAGAATATCCAACGATTGCTATACCAGGATCAATTCCTAAAACTCTCACTTATTATCAAATCCTATACTCTAATATATTTTAACATGTTTTAATATTATATCATAAACATTTTGACTTGTTAATTTGCCTATATGTTATAATATAATCAGTTAAAAGGAGAAAAAATGAAGACAATTTTAATAACTGGCGCCAGCGGAGGTATTGGAGAAGGAATTTGCAAAATGTTAGAAAATCATCCAGAATATAGAATCGTTGTGCACTATTTTAATAATGAAGATAAAGCTAAAGAAATCGTTGAAAATATTAGAAATAAAGGCATAGATGCAATATCATATAAGTGTGATTTAAGAAATTTTGATGAATGCAAAAAAATGTTCGAATCAATTAGAAATAAATTTAGATGTGTTGATATATTGATTAACAACGCAGGAATATCTATTGTAGATCAATTTCAAGATATTAAAGTTAATGATTGGTATAATATGTTTGATGTTAATGTGCATGGAACCTATCATATGTGCAAATTAGCATTGGAAGATATGTTAGATAAAAAGGAAGGAAATATTATTAATATTACTTCAATTTGGGGAATGATTGGCGGATCAATGGAATCTTGTTACTCAGCAACAAAAGCTGCGATAATAGGGCTTACAAAATCCTTAGCTAAAGAATTTGGATATAGTAACATTAAAATAAATGCTATTGCCCCTGGAGCTATAGATACACCTATGTTAGATAATATCTCAAAAGATGATTTAGATTATGTTATAGAAGACACCCCTATGGGAAGACTTGGAACACCTGAAGATATTGCAAATCTTGTAGAATTTTTAATATCAGATAAAAATTCATTTATGACTGGACAAATATTAAGTCCAAATGGAGGTTTTGTAATTGTTTAAAGAAAATTTAACCGATATAAAAATTTTAATAGTTGAAGATGAGAAAAACATATCAAATGCAGAAAGAAAATACTTAGAAGTTGAAGGATTTGAAGTTGATCAAGCATTTGACGGACAAGAAGCTATTACTATGATTAATACAACAGATTATTCATTAATTATTTTAGACTTAATGTTGCCAAAAGTTAGCGGTGAAAAAGTTATGGAAGTAATTAGATCTAGAACTGAAACACCAGTAATCATGGTTACAGCTAAAGTAGATGAATCTGAAATATTAGAGGGTTTAAAACTTGGAGCTGACGATTATATTACTAAACCTTTCAGTTTAAAAATATTAGTTCAAAAAGTAAAAACAATTCTCAGAAGAGTTGAAAAGCTTGGCCTCCCAAAATCCGAAAAAATTTATTTTGATAATGGACGTGTAAGTATTTCTTTTGAAGATAACACGTTTATTAAAGACGGAGAAAGCATAAATCTTACTAGCAATGAATTTCAAATAATCAAAACTTTATTCTCTAATCCCAATAAAATATTTACTAGAGATGAAATAATAGAATTATCTTTTGGTTATGATTATGAGGCTTTTGACAGAGCTATAGATACTCACATTAAAAATATTAGACATAAAATTGAAGATAATCCAAAAAAACCTCGTTATATTAAAACAATTTATGGCGTTGGCTATAAGTTAGGTGTATACGATGAAGCTTAAGTCGGAAATATTATATGAGTTTTTAAGAGCTATTATATTTCCTATCATGTTATTGTCATTTATTGCGGTATTCATTTTTCAATTATCATTCAGAAATTTTGTTAACAATGAAGAACTAAACAGACAAAACAAAATTGAACAGCTAACTAAAAACTTATTTTTAGATCAACAACAAGGACTAAGCATAAAAAGTATTGATAAGTACATGTGGTATTTGAGCGAGTTAGATCTTGATGTTATTTTTTATGACAATAACGATAAGGAATTATATTCTTTTAAAGAAGGATTCGAATTAGCTAAGAAAACTCCACTTTATAACACTATAGTAAAAGATGTATACGATGAAAACAACAAAAAAATAGGTCATATCAAATATATTTATAGGATTAATAATAATTTCAAACAAAGAGGAGAAGTATTCATAACAAACTTATTAAGATTAATAATTTTATCCACATTTTTATCATACTTTACAAGTTTGATAATATCAATTTTCCTTTCAAGAAAGGTGACTAATCCTATTGAAGAATTAACTCAAGCTACAGTCAATATAAGAAAACAAAACTACATTCTACCAATTATAAAAAGTAATATAGTTGAAGTAAATCAATTATCCCAAAATATCAATTACATGGCAAATTCATTAAAATCTCAAGAATTTAATCGAAAACAATATGCACAAAATATTAGTCATGAATTGAGAACCCCTTTAACTAATTTAAGGTTAAATTTAGAATTGATTCAAGACGGCATTATGGAACCTAATGAACAAAATGTAAGTACTCTTCTTATAGAAATTGATAGATTGACTAGCTTAATTAATCAGCTAAATAATACATTTAAAAAATCAACTCCAGAAACTATATATAATCCTACAGATTTTAAACTAACTGAATTTTTACATGAAATATTTAAATCTATGAAAACACAATATGATAAAGCAGGAGTTTTATTTGATATGGAAATATCAGAGGATTTGGATATCCATACTGACAAAGAAAAGTTAGCTAATATAATTATCAACTTATTATCTAATGCACTTAAAGCTTGTCAAACAAAAGATTCAGTATTATTAAGAGCTAGACATATCAACAGAAAAATTGTTATCTCCGTAAAAGATACTGGAATAGGTATTAGTGAAGAAAATAAGCCGAAAATTTTCGAAAGATTTTACAGAGTTGATGATTGCAGAAACACAAAAGAAAATGGTTACGGACTGGGTCTGTCAATTGTTAAAAACTACGCTGATATTATCGGTGCTGATATATCAGTTAATTCAAAACTAAACTTAGGTACAGTAATGATGATTTCTTTTAATGACGATATAATTGTAAAATAAAAAAAGATTGGTAACAGTATTGCTACCAATCTTTTTTTTATGACCAAATCTATAAGCCGTGTTCTGTATTTGATAATCATCTATCTAGACTAATTGTTACCAATTAGTTCAAGCAATCTACCTACCGGAGACGACGAGCAGCCGTCTTTAATCCTATTTGATTTTGCACTGAATGGGGTTTACATAGCCATAAAGTCACCTTTATGCTGGTAGGCTCTTACCCTACCTTTCCACCCTTACCAATAAATGGCGGTATATCTCTGTTGCACTAGCCTTAGGGTCGCCCCCACTGGACGTTATCCAGCATCCTCGCTCTATAGTGCACGGACTTTCCTCATGAATTCATGCGATTATCTGATTTAGTCACCATAACATTATAACATAATTAGAAAATTTTTCTAGTTGGTTTTTTTAAATAATTAACATCTATTTTGATATCTGGAAAAGATTTTTGAATAGTTTGTCTTAACGGTTCAAGAATAAATTTTTCTGATTCATAGTGGCCAATATCTATTAGTATAAGATTGTTATCTTGTGCATCTATCTGTTCATCGTGTTTAAATTCAGAAGATACAAATACATCACAATTAGTATCAATACAATTTTCAATGAAGTGACCACCACTTCCGCCTAGCACCGCTATTCTTTTAATCTTTCGATTTGTATTACCGTATACAATTACACTTTCAAGATTTAATTTATTTTTCAAATCACAAATAAAATTCTCTGCAAAATCCTCTTCAATATCAGCATATTTCCCATATCCTATATTATTTTTATGAGAATCTAAAATTTTAGTATTAGTCAAGCCTAATTGTTTAGCTAGCGCATCACTTACTCCAAATTCGACACTATCTAAGTTGGTATGCGAAGAATAAATACAAATTTCATTTTTTATCGCACTAATTAATCGTGTATTTACACTATTATCTTGTTCTATAATATTTTTTAATGGATGAAAAATAACTGGATGATGTGTAAATATCAAATCATATTTTTCTCTAATAGCTCTATTCAGGCAATTATCATCTAAATCTAAGGAAATCAAAATCTTATTTATTTCTCTATTTAAATTACCAAATTGAATACCACTATTGTCAAAGTCTTCCTGAATTTCTAAAGGAACTAATTTTTCATACCAACTTATAAAATCTTTAAGCTTCAATTTTATTCAACACTTTCTCAAGTTCTTTTATTTCGACATTAATATTATCAATAGCATTTTTTACATTATCAGAGTCTTTTTCTGATATATTCGACAATATTGTTTTCTTATTTTCTATCTGTTGTTTTATATATTGCTTCAAATTTTCAGATTTATTATCGATTAAAAATTTTCCAAATTCATACTCATAATCATTCGAAAATAATTGCTTACCGACTTTAATTTTAATTATTTGATAATATTTGTCATTTTCAAACAAATCAACTTCTTCTATAATTTCAAAAGAATTGTCATGTAAAAATTTTCTTAGTACGGAAAGTGAATTATTTGCTCCTAAGATTAAGCAATTTGCACTTTTAGCTACATCGATATTTTTTCCCAGAATATCAGCGATTAAATTTCCTCCCATTCCTGAAATTATTATCGTGTCAACTTGATATTCGTTTAAATTATCCAAGCCATCAGATACATTTAGTATTATTTTTTCCGGTTTATCAAGATAATCTAATTTTTCTCTTAATTTATCTAATGATTTTTCACTAATATCCGATGCGATGACTTTCTTTGCTTTATTTGACTTTATTAATTCGAATGGAACAATTCCATGATCTGTTCCTATGTCAGCAACTATTGAATTATCATCTACTAAGTTAATTATTTCTTCAAGCCTAAGTTTTTTCATTTTATTCCAAAAAATCCTTTAATTTTTGACTTCTAGATGGATGTTTTAATTTTCTCAAAGCTTTTGCTTCTATTTGTCTTATTCTTTCTCTTGTGACATCAAAGTCTTTGCCAACCTCTTCAAGTGTTCTAGGAGTACCATCAACAAGTCCAAATCTTAATGCTAATACTTTTCTTTCTCTTTCATTTAAAGTGTTTAAAATGCCTTCTAATTCTTCTCTAAGCATAGTAAAATTTGCTGCTTCATCTGGAGCGATAGCAGTATCATCTTCAATAAAATCTCCTAAATGACTGTCTTCTTCTTCACCAATAGGTGTTTCCAAACTTACAGGTTCTTGAGCAATTTTTCTGACTTCTCTAACCTTTTCTACTTCAATTCCCATTTCTTTAGCTATTTCTTCATTTGTAGGGTCTCTTCCCAAATCTTGTAATAATTGTCTTTCAATTCTAACAAGTCTATTAATAGTTTCCACCATGTGTACAGGAATTCTTATTGTTCTAGCTTGGTCAGCAATTGCTCTTGTAATAGCTTGTCTGATCCACCAAGTAGCATATGTTGAGAATTTGAATCCTCTTGTATAGTCAAATTTATCAACTGCTTTCATAAGACCAAGATTACCTTCTTGAATCAAATCCAAAAAGCTCATTCCACGTCCAACGTATCTTTTAGCAATACTTACAACCAAACGTAAGTTTGCTTCTGCTAACTTTTTCTTAGCTCTCTTAGAGCCATTTTCCATTTCTTGTGCTAATTGAACTTCTTCTTCAGCTGATAACAAAGGAATTTTTCCAATTTCTTTTAAATACATTTTTACTGGGTCGTCTACATTAATTCCTTTAATATCAGAAACATCTTCGATGATCTTTTTGTCATCTTTAATATCGTCATCGTCTTCATCATCAATAGATTCATCATCTTCGATATCGTCTTTGTCATCATCCTTTGAAGATGATTTCTTCTCTATTTCATCATTACTTTCAAAAATCTCAATATTATTTTCAATTAACAAATTTCTTATATCTTCTATATCATCTTCATCAAGGCAAGAAATATCATCAATATTTTTGAAGTCTTTGATAGTAACTATGCCATCATTCTCATTACCTATCTCTATTAATTGGTTTAATGCATCTTTTTTTATTTGTTCAACATCCAAGTTTTCTTCTGACATAAAAAAACTCCTTTCTGACTATTTGTACTCTTTAATTTGTCTATTAATTTCTAAGATTTTATTCAAAATTTCATTGTATTCTTTATTAATCTTTTCATTAAATTCTACTGATTGCATTAGATCTAGCTGAGATTTAATATTATCTTTTTCTTGAGTCATTAGGTATTTTTTAATCTCCAATACGACTCTACCAATATTATTAATACTAATTGAATATCTAGATTTCTGATATAAATAATCGATAGTTCGATCCATTTGAATATCATTTTTGAAATAATCTCTAGCCGCTTTTTCATCAATTTCATTTTCATTATTTTTAGAATAATAAAAATCCACAAACTCCATAAAGTTATTATAAGAACTGATTTTAGTTTTGAATTTTGAGAATTCTTCTTTTAAATCATAGTATATATCTTTATGAAAACAAGCAATTGTCATTATATCAATTGCAGTTATTTTTTCCTGATTATTAATACTATCTTTTTCTGTATTTTGATTATCTTCAGTTCTCTCATAATGAAAATTCACGTTAGGCTTAGTTTCTTTCAGCTTATTATAGACATCTTTTTTCAAACTCACATATTCTATGTTTAAATCATCAGAAAATCTCTTAATATATTCATCCCTAATGACTTCTCTATCTAATTTTGATAATAAAGTTGTCAAATCATCTATAAGTTGTATTTTTTCTTTTACATCATTAATATCGTATTTTTGAAGTATTTTCTTGTATTCATAAATAACACTATCCATTGCGTTATCTATTAACCTATCGAAACTTTCATTTCCGTATTGTTTAATATAATCATCAGGATCCATATTATCAGGTATGACAATAATGTTAGGACTAATATCCTGCTCTTTAAATATTTCTATAGCACGAGATGTTGCGTTTTGACCTGCTGAGTCACCATCATAACATATATAAATATTCTTACAATATCTTTTGATTAATTTTGCTTGATCATGTGTTAGAGAAGTACCTAATGAAGCAATAGCATAGTCAAATCCATAATTTGTCAATGAGATAACATCCATATATCCTTCTACCAATATGATTTTCCCAACTTTAGTAGAATTTTTTAAATTAGAAACTCCATAAACATTCTTGCTTTTATCGTAAGCTAGGCTCTGAGGAGAATTCATATATTTTGCCCTTGAATCCGCAAGAGCTCTACCACCAAAACCAATAACATTGCCTCTTATATCTATAATAGGAAACATCAACCTATTTCGAAATTTATCATAAACATTCCCTTTTTCGTCCTGATTTATGAGGCCGACTTCTATTATATCATCTTTTTGATACCCTTTTTGTAGTAAATGACGATAAAGACTGTTTTTCCCATCAGCGTAACCTATTATAAACTTATTAATCAAATTATTATTAAGATTTCTTTTTTTTATATAATCCTTCGGTATGTCATTTATCAATAGATTTTTGTAATAAAATAATTTGGCTTCATTATTAATTTCAAATAATTTTTTGCGATGTTCGTATTTTTCTTTATTTACTTCATTTGTTTCGACTAAAATACCTAACTTATCTGCCAAAAATTTAATAGCTTCAGGATATGACATGCCCTCTTTTTGCATTATAAAGGATATAACATCGCCACCAACACCACAACCAAAACAATGAAAAATGCCTTTTGATGGCGATACACTAAAAGACGGCGTCTTCTCATTGTGAAATGGACATAGTCCAACATAATTTGAACCAGCCCTTTTCAATTCAACATAATCTCCAATTACAGAAACTATGTCTGCAACACTTTTTATCTCATCTATTTTATCTTGTGGTATAAATCCCATCTTATCATCCTATCTTTATATGCTCCAAGAATCTGGTATGAAAATTTCTTTAAAAGTTCTTTTTGCAAATGAATCAGTCATACCAGCGATATAATCTGTAACTATATCATCTTTGGTTTTATTTTGTAACTCAATATTATTGTAAATATCTGTGTGTGATTTTGGTAATCTACTAATATCTTCTAAATAGTAACTATATAGATTAGTTAGTACATATTCTACTTTTTTATCATCTTTTCTTACTATGTCGTTAAAATATACGTTCTTAAACATAAATGATCGCAAATCTTCCATTAGTCTATAAGTTTTATCAGACATTTCAATGTGATTTTTATCGAAACTATTTTCAACTAAATCATTTACTAAGAAATTAATTCTTTTTGAACCTCTATCTCCTAGTTCTTCTGTAATTTCTATAGGTAAATCACTATGTTTTATAATATTTGATCTAATAGAATCATCAATATCGTGATTAATGTAGGCAATTCTATCTGAATATTTAATAATTTGCCCTTCTAAGGTATTTGCCTTGTTGCTACCTGAATGATTCACTATTCCATCTAATGTTTGTTTCGTTAGATTAAGACCTATTCTAGAACTTGAATGTTCTAGATATTGGACAACATTAATGGATTGTTTATAATGTTTGAATCCTTTTGGATTGAGTTTATCTAATATCTTTTCACCTACATGCCCAAAAGGTGTATGTCCCAAATCATGTCCCAAGCCTATTGCTTCTACTAAATCTTCGTTTAAACGTAAACACCTTGCAATAGTTCTAGCTATTTGGGTAACCTCTAATGTGTGCGTTAACCTTGTTCTGTAATGGTCTTTTTCAGGATTTAAGTACACTTGTGTTTTATGTTTAAGTCTTCTAAAAGATTTTGAGTGAATAATTCTATCTCTGTCAATTTGAAACGGATTTCTTAAATTATCATTTGGTTCGGATTGAATTCTCGCAGCTTCATTTGATTTTGTAGCAAATTCACTATAATAATTTTCATATAATTTAAAATCTACATTCATATTAAATCACACCCTAATCTATATTTTTTATATACCCCAAAACACGGTGTATAATTCATAAATACATTAAAAAAAGCCAAACACCTGTTTGGCTTTTGGATATAAAGTAGATTTTAGTTATCTTCTTCGATTTCTTTTAATTTTAAATCTAATAATGCACCTAAATCACTGTTAATCAAAGTTTCTTCACTTGATTCTGGTTTAGTTTCTACTTTTTTAGGTTTAACTTTTTTAGGTCTTGGCTTTCTTTCTGGTTTTTCAGGTTTTGGTAATAAAGCTTTCATACTTAAAGCTATTCTTTTCTTTTCAGGATTGATTTCTAAGATTTTAACTTTAACTGTATCACCAATATTTAATTCATCTGATGGTTTATCAACGTGTTCATTTGAAATTTCAGAAACGTGAACTAAGCCTTCAATTCCTTCAGCTAATTTAATAAAAGCACCAAAGTCAACTAAGTTTACAACTTCTCCTTCAATAACATCCCCTTCGTGATTGTTTTCAACGAAAGCGTCAAATGGTTTTTGTTGTAATTGTTTCAAGCCAAGTGAGATTCTATTCTTTTCTCTGTTAGCTTTAAGAACTAAAGTTTCGATTTCATCTCCAACTTTTAAAACATCTTCTGGGGATTCAATTCTATTCCAAGAAATATCTGAAATATGAAGTAAACCATCTACTCCACCTAAATCGATAAATGCACCAAAGTCTGTTAATCTTTGTACCTTACCAGTTATTGTTTCACCAACAGTTATGTTTTCCCAAGCCTTATCTTCAATTTCTTTTTGTTCTGCTTCTACAACAGCTCTGTGAGATAAAACTAAACGTCTCTTCTTTTCATCTATATTCAAAACTTTACATACCAAAGTTTCTCCTACATATTTAGATAAATCTTTTACAAAGTGAGTAGTTACTTGAGAACCTGGTATAAAAGCTCTTACATTATCAATTGTAGCTATTAAGCCGCCTTTTACTACTTGTGTTACTTTTGCTTCTACAGTTGAATCATTATCAAAACTAGAAACTAAATTCTTCCAGTTTTTAATTCCTTCAACTCTTTTTGTAGAAAGTACAACATTTCCTTCTCCGTCATCTAGCTTAATAACGTAAACTTCGATTTCGTCGCCTTGTTTGTACAAATCCTTAGGTAATTTACCTTCTTCTGTTGATAATTCGTCTAATTTAATAATACCATCAGCCTTATAGCCAATATTAACCATGACTTCATCATCTGTTACATAAATAACTTCACCCTTTACGATTTCTTTTGGGTAAATCTTATTCATGCTTTCTTCTACTTGTTCCATAAAATCCTTGCTGTAATTATCCATTAAATTTACAACCTCCTCAATAATCCAAGCCGGTGTGGACGCACCAGCTGTAATACCTAATAATTTAGATTCAATAATACTATCATCGATACAAATATCCTTGTATGTTTCAATTCTTAAAACTTTTTTGCAATTTTGTTTTGCAATATCATACAATTTATTTGTGTTAGAACTATTCAAGCCACCAATCACAATCATACAATCGACATTCTTAGAAAGCTCTAAACAAGCCATTTGTCGGCTTTTTGTAGCCCCACAAATAGTATTATCTATCACAACGTTAGTATTACCTCTTACTATTATATCAGAAATTTCCAAAAATTTCCTCTTTAAATTAGTAGTTTGTGAAATTACATATAATTTTTCACCTTTTATTTTTTTTGCCTCATCAATTGAGTTAACAACTTCAACATTATTTTCGACTTGTCCTTTCATCGCTATAATTTCCGGATGATTTGGATCTCCAATAATAATAATTTTGTAACCTTCTTCGTGTTTTTTATTTATTTTTTCATAAATTTTTAATAGTGATGGGCAAGTTAAATCTACTAATTTGTATCCATTATTTTTTATTTCTTCTTTTAATTTTAATGTTGCACCGTGAGATCTAATAAAAATCGTAGAGCCTTTCTCAGCTTGAGTATAATCGTCTATCTGTTTTATACCCAAAGCTTCTAATCTTTTACATTCTTGTTCGTTATGGATAAGCTTACCCAAAGTATACTTTAATTTTGATGGGTCATTTTCAATTATCTCTATTGCTCTTTTAACTCCATAACAAAATCCCGCATTTTGTTGTACTATTATATTCATCAATTCACCTTGTAAATATTTTCGTATATAGCTCTAGTTATTGCTTTATTTCTTATATCTTTTGAAACATCATCAAAACTTGATATAGCTATTTTATCTCTTACAAACACTTCTACTTTTGATCTGAACTTATAATTAGAATTTATGAATACTGGGATAACATCTGCTCCTGCTCTTGACGCAATCATAGCAACTCCTGTTTTCATATTTTCTTCACTAACTGTTTTTACTCTTGTTCCTTCTGGAAATATTCCCAAAACTTCATTGTTTTTTACAAGCTTGATAGCGTCTTTTATCGTTTTAATATTTACATTATCTCTATCAACCGGAAAAGCTCCAAACTTGTTTAGTAAAAAACCTAGAAATTTATTATCAAATAATTCTTTTTTTGCCATAAATCGTATGGGTCTCTCAAAAATTATCGCTAATAAAATTGGATCCCATAAATTTATGTGATTTGCACAAATAATTAAAGGAGTTTCAGGAAGTTTCGTATTTCCATGAACAACTAATTTGTATCTTATTTTAAATACTATTTTCAATAAAAATCTTGCAAATCTATAAAACATTTCTACCTCTAATTATCTCTATTATTTTTTCAACAACTTCATCAATATTCATATCATCAGAATTTATATAAACAGCATCTTCGGCTCGTTTCAAAGGAGCATATTTTCTATTTTTATCCTGTTCATCTCTTAATTTTATGTCTTTTAGAATCGTTTCATAAGATGAATCGTCTTTTTGTTCGTTAAATCTTCTTTTGGCTCTAACTTCGGGTGATGCATCCAAATAAAACTTGTAATCAGCGTTCTTTAGTATGTTAGTACCAGCATCTCTTCCATCAATAATAATCGCTTTGTTGCTCGCAATCTGTCTTTGAATTTCAACTAATTTTTCCCTTACAGAATAATATGTTGAAACTTTTGATGCTGCCATAGATACATCATTAGTTCTTATTTTATCTCTCAAGAATTCACCATTAACTTTAATCTTAGATGATTCAAATGTTATGTCCAAATTGTTCAATACATGCATGACCTCTTCTTCGTCTTCCAAATTTATATTTTTCTTCAAACAAAAATAAGCAAGAGAACGATACATTGATCCCGTATCCAAATATTCAATGTTTAATATATTTGAGATTAATTTACAAACTGTTGATTTACCAGATCCACTTGGTCCATCAACAGTAACAGAATATACGTCATTATTAATCAATTCAATATAAACATTATCATCGTCATTTTTTCTGAGCATTCTTGATGAGATCAAAATATTTTTATTTGTTTTAATTAATCTATCGTCGAAAATTTCTTTCATAACTCTAGGCGTCGATATCAATAATATGTCAAAATTTTTGTCTTTGATATATTCATTAATATCATCATAAAGTTTTGATTCATTTTCGTATTTGATTTTTTTCATATATTTATCCCCGCTAAATAACCCGTTGAAAAAGCAAATTGTAAGTTAAATCCTCCTGTAAAACCATCAACATCAATTACTTCTCCACAAAAATATAGGTCTTTTACAATTTTAGATTCCATTGTGCTTGGATCAATCTCATTAACATCGACTCCTCCCACACTAATTATTGCGTAATCAAGCTTTTCATTTGATACATAAGTAAAATCAAAACTTTTTAAAATTCTTCTTAAATTATCACGTTCATATTTTGTTATTTCATTTACTTTTTTATTTGGATTTATACTTGCAGATTTTAAAATTGGCAGTATTAATTTTTTGATTGTTATTTTACTTATAGCATTTTCAATTGTTTTGTTTTGATTTTCGCTGAAATCTCTTAAAATCCTATCATCAAGTTTTTGATCTGTCAATCCTGGTTTCAAATCTATCGATATTTTAATGTCACCATTTTTATTGCACAATATACTTGATAAAGTAAGTACTAAGGGACCTGAAATTCCTTTTCTTGTAAAAATCATTTCACCTATATCATCGTATATCAATTTCTTATTCAAATAACATTTTAGTCCGACGTTTTTAAGACTAACTCCCTCTAATTCTTCCACATTTTCTTTTAAAATAATTGCACTCAAACCAGGCTTCATTTCGTGGATAGTATGACCTAGCTTGGTTATTTGACTGTAAAGAGATCCATCTGAGCCGGTATTTGGATATGATTTACCTCCACAGGCTATGATAACTTTATCAAATCCATATTCATCACGGTTTGTAGTCAGATAAAATTTATTAGATTTGTAAATTTTGTTTACCTGCTCATTTAAGTGCAAATGTACATTTTTATCCTTCAATATTTTTTCAAATACTTTAATCACATCTGATGATTTATCACTCTGTGGAAAAACCCTATTTCCACGTTCGACTTTTGTTCTAAGACCATTTGAATTAAAAAAATTTATGACTTGTTCGTTAGTAAAGTCATAAAATGGGCTGTAACAAAAATATTTGTTTGTATTAATATTTTCAATTAATTCTTGTATATCACATGAATTGGTAATGTTGCATCTTCCTTTTCCGGTAATGAACAATTTCTTACCTATTTTTTCATTATGATCAAAAATATGAATTTCATATTCATCTTTAATGAAGCTTGCAGCCATTAATCCTGCTGCACCTGCTCCTATTATCGCTACATTCATTATTTAATCCTTTCAATTAAGCATACAAAAGGTGGATTGTTTATTTGATTTATAAAATCGTATCTAATAACATTGAATTCTTTTTGGTTTAATTTATGAAGATATGCGATTATGTTTATACTTTCTTCAAGTCCTGGCTTGTGCCCAGGATAGAAAGTAATAACAACTTGACCTTCTGTGCTTAGCACTTTCAAAAGTTTATCTAAAGTTTTAATTACAGTATCATAATCAGTAGTTATTTTTTTATCTCCACCTGGAAGGTATCCCAAATTAAACACCACAAAATCAATTTTCTGATTAATATATTTGTCAAAATTTAGATGAGAATCGTTAATAACTTTCAAGTTCTCAAATTTTCTAGAATTATCTATACAATCTTTTTGGATATCAAACCCATAAACTTCAATGGTTTCGTTTATGGATAACATTTTGTATGAATCGTTTCCGTTTCCAAATGTCATATCTAAACAAATTTTTGAAGTTGGAATTTTATCTTTCATCAATGATTCAACTAATGTTTTAGTATTGTTATAAATCATTACAGCTTCCCCTAAAAAGTAGATTAAAGTCTATTTTGCCTTGATTTTCAAAAAATGATTTTACTAAACCATTATTATCATAAAACTCTTCAATACCAAAATCTCTCAAATTCATCCCTATACTTTTTAGAAAAAATAACTTGTTAGAATTCTCCTCTTGTAATTGAAAATCTGCTATATTTGCTCTTTTATCTTCTGTCCTAATCAGAGAATACCCTTTTGGTTTTAAGTCGTCAATATATATAAAGCAAAAATCCCCTACAATATCTTCTATTTTTAAGTTAAAATTTTTTAAAATTTCTTCGTCTTTGTTATTTGCAAGTCTAACTTCAATCATATTTACCTCTTATTAAGTCCAAATCTTTTCTCTTTAACAGTACGTATTCTCCGCTTTTTAAATTATCGTCCATCTTGTAATTACCAATCTGAACCCTTTTCAAATCTAAAACCGGATGATTTATATAATCAAACATTCTTCTAATTTGTCTGTTCCTACCCTCATAAATAGTTACCATGTATTTTGTATTGTCTTTTACATTGGCAATAAATTCTATATTTGATTTTTTTAATTTATAACCATCTAATATTATTCCATTTTTTAATTCTTGTATTTTGTTTTTGGTTGGTTTACCTTTAACTAAAACCTCGTAAACTTTTTTATGCTCAAATTTAGGATGAGTTAATTCATAAGTTAAATCACCATCATTCGTTAATATTAATAATCCATGAGAATCCTTATCCAAACGACCAACTGGATAAACCCTTGTATTAGATTTAATTAAATCAACAACTTTTTTATTAGCGAATTTATCCTTAACTGTTGAAGTATATCCAACAGGTTTATTGATAGCAATATAAACTTTTTCTTCTTTTTTTCTAATTTTCTTACCTTCAACTTCAACAATGTCACCATCATTTACTTGATACGATAAATCTAAAAGTATTGTCCCGTTGACACAAACTTTTGAGTTTTTGATTAGTTCATCAGCCTTTCTTCTAGAACAATATCCACTTTGCGCGATTAACTTATTTATTCTCATTTTCTTTTTCCTTAATAAGTTTTTCTATTTCGTTTAATTTAGGAAGATCTTCCAAAGAATTAATATTAAAATAATACAAGAACTCATCCGTAGTTCCGTATAATATAGGCTTTCCGATTTTATCGAGTCTTCCGACTTCTTTTATTAGATTTTTTTTAGTTAAAGTGTCAATTGATGAACTAGATTTTACTCCCCTTATTTCATCAATTTCAATTCTTGTTATTGGTTGTTTGTAAGCTATAATCGATAAAACTTCCATGGTGGTATTAGTTAATCTTGTATTTTTATTTTTCACAAAAATTTCTTTTAAAAATTCGTAGTATTCTTTTTTCGTTTGAATTTGGTAGCTATCGTTGATGCATCTGATTTCCAGAGAAGTGTTTCTATATTCGTATTCTTTAATTAAATCATCGAGCATATTTCTAGTTTCTTTTTTGCCAAGGTTTATAGCTTCAGATATTGAAGAAATATCTAATGGTTCACCCCATAAGAAAAGTAAAGATTCAATTTTATTTCGAATAATTTTATCTTCCATAATTACCTCATTAATATTTCCGTATTACCCTCATTTTTTACAACTTTTAGTATGTTGGATTTTAATAATTCTAGTAAAGCTAAAAAAACAGATATAACTTCATTTCTATTGGTCTTTTTGGATAAAAAATATGAAAAACTATATTTGTTATTTTTTTCTACCTTCCACAATATATCTTCAATACAATCTTCAATCTTATATTCTTCCGCTTCTATAATTTCTGTTTCTTCAATGACAATTCTATTATCTACCTTATTTAATATTTCTAACAAAGTTTCAGATAATAAATTAATGTCAGGAACAATCAAATTTTCTTTTTCAGATTGATAAACCGATAAATCCTCTTGAATTTTTCTAAAATGTTTCGATGAGATGTTTTCTAATTCAATCAATTGTTTAGAGATTTCTTTAAATTTTTTATATTCTATTAATCGTTGTTTAATTAAATCTTCATCTATCTGATCATCTTCATCAAAATCATTTTTGGGTAATAATTTTTTTGATTTTATATATAACAAAGTAGAAGCTAAGTAAATGAAATCAGTCAAATCTTTAGTAGAATGATTTTTCAAATTCTCAACTTCTTCAATGAATTTATTTGTAATTTTTGCTAAATCAACATTTTCTATATCAATTTTTTCTTTTTCAACCAAATTTAATAAAAGATCCATTGGACCGTTGAATTCTTCAGTTTCAATAATTAAACTCATAGTGCAATTGCTAACCTTAAAAACTTATCAATTATAAATGATGTTATAGGCGTTAAAACTTTACCCAACACACCTGAAAAAATTAATATAAGCAATATAAAATAAGTGTATTTTTCATATTTTGCCATAAAATCTAAAAATTTTCCTGGAAAAAAAGCAGTTATAACCTTAGAACCATCTAAAGGTGGAACGGGTATTAAGTTAAATACAGCAAAATACACATTGTATACAATAAATAAACTCAAAATTTCTGATACTACAGGATTTACATGAGAAAATTTAACATATAAAAACGAAAATATAAGTCCTAAAATTAAATTTACTGTAACTCCTGCAATTGAAACCAAGAACATCCCTAAATGTCTGTTCCTAAAATTGTATGAGTTAATTGGAACTGGCTTTGCCCAACCAAACTTGAATAAAATCAAACTAATTGCACCTAATGGATCAATGTGATCAATAGGATTGAAGCTTAATCTACCCATGCTTTTAGCCGTATTATCACCCATCCAGTAAGCAACATAACCATGAGCAAGTTCATGGAGAACAATAGTTGGAAGTAATACAAGTATAATTATAATATAATGATTTATCGTTTCTAGCATTTATTCACATTCCTTAAAAAATATAGAATTCCCATAATTGTCTTCCCGTCAACAATAGCTCCATCTTCTATCATTTGCATTAATTTTTCTTGTTCGATGAGTTCTATATTTAAAAATTCGTCATCATCTGCTTCTAGTTCGTCTCTGAATAATTCTTCAGCCAAAAAGAAACTTACTTTTTCATCACTAAAACCCGGAGAAGAATAAGCATCGAACAGATAAGTTAAATTCTTGCAATTATAACCTATTTCTTCCCTCATCTCTCTTATCGCCGCGTCTTTTGGTGTTTCATTGTGTTCAATTAACCCTGCTGGTAATTCCATTAATTGTTGGTCTATAGCTTTTCTATATTGACTCACAAAAAATAATTTATTATCTTTTACCGCAATTATGCACACAGCATTTGCGTGTTCAACAATTTCTCTTTTAGAGTATTTTCTATTTGGAAGTTCAACCGTATCTAATCTGAGGTTTAAAATTCTTCCCTCATATATCATTTCACTCTTTATAGTTTTTTCTTCATAATCCATAATTATCTCCTATCATTTTTTAATTCATTTGCTTGATTGATCATTAATTTTGCTTGTTCAATTGTCGTTTCTGTGATGTTTATTCCACCGATCAATCTCGAAATTTCATTTACCTTTTCTTCAGGAGTTAATACTTTTAAAATTGATTTTGTTTCGTTATTACAATCAATCTTTTCAATTAAAATGTGATTATCGCTCAATGAAGCTATTTGAGGTAAATGACTTATTGAAATCACTTGCTTATCTTTTGATAAATCAATAAGTTTTTCACCTACTACCAATGCCGTCCTACCACTAATTCCAGTATCAATTTCGTCAAAAATAAGAGTATTGATATCTTCAAAATCTGATATAACTGACTTAAATCCAAGCATAATACGTGAAATTTCTCCACCAGATGCAATAGATACCATTGGTTTTAAATCTTGCCCTAAATTTGTTTTAATTAGAAAATCCAATGAATCATAACCTTTTTCATTGAAATCAGAAAGCTTTTCAAATTTGACCTGAAAATCAGCATGTTTCATATTCAAATCTTTTAGATTTTGAACAATCAATTTTTCTAATTTAGAAACAATTTTTTTTCTAATTTTATGAAGTCTATCTGATAATTCAATCCCCTTCTGCTTGTCTGAATCAATTAATTTCTTGAATTTTCTTTTATTTTCTGTAATTTCATTCAGTTCTTTAAGTCTACGTTCCAAATCTTTTCTAAATGAAATTATATCATCAATAGATTTTCCGTATTTTCTCTTTAAATTTGTAATTATTGCTATTTTATTTTCTAAATCATTTAGTTTGAACTCATCTTGATAAATGCTTGATGAATATGAACTAATCCTTGAGAACAAGTCGTCCATCTCATAATAAATCTTATCCAAATCTTGCTTAAAAGAATTCACTTCATTATCAAACTCACAGATTGAGTCCATTTTGCTTAAAACAATATTAAACATAGTGTTTATATCTTGTTCATTGTAGTTTTCATCCGAATACATGTTTAATATTTCACCGATATTATTTTTAATCAAATTAACATTCGATAGTTTATTATATTCATTTTCAAGTTCTTCTTCATCCAAGTTCTCAAGATCTATTTGTGATATTTCTTCAATTTGATAATTTATTATATCGAGTTGTCTATCCTTTTCTTCGTTTGAAATATTAAAACTCTTGTACGCTTTTTTGTATTCTGCAATATTATTGAGAATTTCCCTTAACTCAGTTTTGATTTTAAAAGTTTCTTCCTTATCAAAAGAATCAATTAAATCTAGATAAAAATCCTTGTTCAATAGTGATTGAGTTCCATTTTGTCCATGAATGTCAACAAATTTACTCATTAATTCATTTAGTGTGTTAAGCGTGATTGATCTATTGTTTAATTTATTTATACTTTTTAAATTAGTATCTACAATTCTTGAAATTATTATTACTCCATCTTCAACATTGTATCCCATGTCTTCTAAAAATTTAATTTTAGAATTATCAGCTATTGTAAATGTCGCTTCAACAATAGTTTTTTTTGAAGAATCTCTGATAAAACTTTTGTTAAATCTTTGTCCTAGAAGAAGTTCAAAAGCTTCTATCAAAATTGATTTTCCTGAACCAGTTTCCCCAGTTATGATATTAAGTCCATCTGTAAAATCGACATTGATTTTGTCAATTATCGCAAAATTTTCTATATAAAGAGAATTTAACATTTTTTTACCTGATGATTGATTTGATTTCTGAAACTAATTTTTCCAATCCAGATTTATCTTCAACAGTTATATAAATAGTATCATTACCTGTTAGAATTCCTGCTATATTGTCTAATTTAGCGTTGGTAATTGCCATACCACATACTGTTGCAGTGTGAGATATTGTTTTAATAATTACCATATCTTCATTATGCTTGATAGTCAACACAGCAGATCTGAAAATCTTATCTAATCTTTCGTTTAATGAATCGTGTACAGTGTCAATTATTGCATAATGATATTCGCCTTCTCTAGTTTGAACTTTTGATATTCTTAATTCTTTTATATCTCTAGAAATAGTAGCTTGTGTAGCTCTAACTCCATGAGCTTCTAAATAGTCAGAAAGTTCTTCCTGAGTTCTTATTTCATTTTCTTCTATTAAGTCTAGAATTAATCTTTGTCTTGTGTATTTTTTCATATTTCTACCTCAATTTATTAAATGCTGTCTCCACAACATCCTTGAATTTTATATTTTTATTATCTAAAGTCGTAATATGGATTAAATACTCTATATTTCCACTCTTACCTTTTATTGGACTATGTGTCATCTCAGAAATATACAATCCTTCATCATTTAGATAATTATTAATATCATTTATTATAGATAAATGTTCCTTTTTATTATTAATTATATGATTTTTTGTTTTTAATTCAAACTGCGGCTTTATCAAAAATATCATTTCGCCATTATTTTTTAGCATTTTAACGGCATTTGGAATAATCATTTTCAATGATATAAAAGATACATCGCATACTATAAAATCAAATCTCGGATACTCATCTACATTAATATTTCGAAAATTAGTATTTTCGAATAATTTAACCCTGCTATCATGTCTGAGTTCGTCAACCATTTGATTATTGCCAACATCAATAGCATAGACTTCTTTTGCATTATTTTTTAATAAAACCTGAGTAAATCCACCAGTAGATGAGCCTATATCTAGGCATAAATCATGCTTACCTATGTTAAATACCTCAAAAGCTTTTAAAAGCTTCAGAGCGCCTCTTCCCACATATTCAATGTGTTCTTTCACTTCAACTTCATCAGAATTTATCTCAAGTGATGGTTTCTTTACTAAATTACCCTGATAATAAACTAATTCATTCTCAATCAGAGATTTTGCCTTTGTTCTAGAAGATGCAAAGTTTTTTTCGCACAAATACAAATCAATTCTCATATTAATATTTCCTGTCCAACAGTTTATTTGTAATTTCAATTAAAGGTTGAGAATTATCGATATCTTTAATACAATCTATAGCTTTATCAGAGTACTGATTTGCATCTTCAATGCCTTTTTCTTTTCCAAAAATAGTGACATAAGTTTTTTTATTAATTTTTACATCATTTTCATAATCCATAATGTCATCAATTATTTGAAAAGCCATTCCTAGATTAAAAGCATAATCTTCTAGTTTTAATAATATATTATCGTCAACTTTACTTAAAATTCCAGCAGATACAGTAGCTGCTTTAAGTAAATTACACGTTTTTTTATCGTAAATTTCAATAATATTTTTTTCAGAAATCTCACTGTCAATATCCAAAAGTTGACCTTTTATCATGCCAAAACAACCTGATTTCTTTACGATATAATTTGCACACTTTGCGTCAATTTCGTTCTTAATCGATTCAGATAATACTTCAAATGAATAATTTAAAAGTGCATCCCCTACTAAAACTGCAATATCTTCTCCGTATTTTTTATGCACTGTTAACTTTCCTCTTCTATATTCGTCATTATCCATACATTCTAAATCATCATGCACTAATGAATAATTGTGAATTAATTCTATGGCAATAGCGTAATTTACAGATTCAGTTATCGATTCATTAAACATTTGATAAGTTAACAAAAACAAAAGTGGCCTTAATCTTTTTGCACCATCGTCAACAATGGTGTATTGCATAGCTTCGCCAATTTTATCATCGGAAAATTTTAAGTCTTTTAATGAAGTGTTTATTAAATTTATAATTTCCTTACTATTCATTATCATCACTTAAAAGCATGTTTATTTGAAAATCTTCTTCTTTGTTATCTTTAATCAAAGTCATTTTTCCTTCTTGTTCTTTCAAAATAGAACTTAATCTCTTGTGAAGCTTCATGCCTTCTTCGTATAATTTTATATTTTCTTCAAGACTCAGCTCTCTGTCTTCCAACTTTTCAACGATGTCACTTAGTCTTTTTAATCCTTCATCGTATTCTCTATATTCATTCATTGAATTTCTCCTTATTTTGAACAGTTGTATCAAGTTTACCATCTTTCATAATTAAGACAATTTTTTCGTTCTCCATAACATCATCAATAGATGAAATACTCTTATCATTCTTTAATACTTTTGCATATCCATTCTCTAAAATTGTACTTGGATTCAGATGCAATAAGTTATTTTTATATGAGTCTAAAATCAATTCTTTGTAATTAATATTTGAAATCAAATTTTTAATCATTGTTATTCGAATTTTATTTAGTTTTTCGATTTCTAAAGATAATAGCTTATCAGGTTTCAACAGATTTAATTTGTGGTAAATATTTAATTCTTCATTGAACTTATCTTCCAAATTTTTCTTATAAGCTTTTTTTAAGCTATCCTTCAAAAGTTGAAGATTATCCATGTGTTCTTTAATAATGTTTTTGGGGCCTAAAAATTCCAACTGCTTACCATAATACTCTAATTCTTGATTTTCATCTTCAAATCTTCTCATCAAAATTCTATTAATTTTAGCGTAACTTTCCTGTAAAAAATATTTTAATTCATCAAAATCAGCAGTGGCTAGCTCAGCAGCTGCTGTTGGAGTAGATGCTCTTAAATCAGCTACAAAATCAGAAAGCATAAAGTCATTTTCATGACCAACGGCGCTTATGATAGGGGTTTTTGAATTATAAATAGTTTTTAAAAGATTTTCATCATTAAATGAATTTAAATCCTCAAAACTTCCACCGCCTCTTCCTACTATAAGAGTATCTAGATTTTGCTCATCCATATATTTAATGCCTTGTATAATAGATTCTGACGATTGTTCTCCTTGAACAACACAATGATATATCAAAATATCGCAAATAGGATATCTTCTCTTTATTGTTCTGCAAATATCATTCACGGCCGCTCCTGTAGAAGATGTAATCACGCCAATAGCTTTAGGATATTTAGTTATGCATTTTTTGGTTGATTCCGAAAAAAAGCCTTCCTGTTCAAGCTTTTCTTTTAACTCTAAATACTTTTGAAAAAGGTCTCCAGTGCCTGATTTCTTACATTCTTTTACAAGAAGTTGATAAGTGCTTGATCCTTGATATGTTGTTATACTTCCTCTTAGTTGAACTTTGTCTCCATCTTTTAAGTTTATAGTTTTTGCAAGAGACATTGTTTTAAAAATCATACAAGAAATCAATGCTTTTTCATCTTTTAATCTAAAATAAACATGTCCTGAAATATTTTTATTAAAATTTGAAATCTCACCTTCTATCCACACATTTGATAAAATTGGATCTTTCTTCAAAGTATTTTGAATATAATCAGAGATCTCTTTAACACTATAAACTTGCATTTTCTTTTCTCTTTAATACAGAGCCTAATATGCCGTTGATAAAACTGTATGATTTTTCTGTAGAATATTCTTTCGCTAATTCAACGGCTTCATTAATTGCAACACTATCTGGAGTGCTTTCCACGTATAGAATTTCGCAAACACCAACTTGTAAAATCGATAAATCTAATTTGTTAATTCTGTCCAAGTTCCATTGTTTTGTGTTATTTTCTATAATATTTACTATGTCATCAATATGTTCAATAAAATTTAATACAATTTCTTTGAAAAATACTATATCATTTTTATTAATATTCTGATATTTACAAAATTCTTCAATTCTATTTTTATCGTAATCTCCATTCATATTCATTTCATAGATTAATTGCATTGCGCTTTTTCTAGATTGTCTTCTTGACATATTTCCTCCAAGAAAATAACCCTCTGATAAGAGGGTTACATTAAATACTTATTTTCTCACAAACAACATCTACATTTATGACAACTAACCCAGTCATCATGCCGATATTTTCTTTTATTTTCTTTTGCACCTTATAGCATACATCCTTGATGTTATAATCAGAATCTACTTCAATATGGGCTCTTACATTTACAGCATTGTCAAGAATTTCAATGATTACTGATTTTTGAGCTCCTTTTTGTATATTTACTTTTTCTGATTGTGGTGTCATAATAGCTTTTACACCTTCAACTTCCATGCAAGCTTCTGCTGCAATAAGTGAAATTATGTCATTAGAGATCTTAACAGATCCGTTATTAAATTTATTATCCATGTTATTCCTCCACACACAAATTTTATCAAAAAATGAAAAAAAATTCAATTTTAATTTATTATTGCTTCTATAAATTTTTCTGGTTCAAACTTAACCAAATCATTAACCTGTTCGCCAATTCCAATGAATTTTACTGGAATTCCCAATTCCATTTCAAGTGGAAATATCATTCCACCTTTAGCTGTACCATCTAGTTTTGTAATTATAGCACCTGTTAAATCAGTTGCATTCATAAATTCTTTTGCTTGAATAATAGCATTTTGTCCAGTTGTGCCATCTACAATTAATAAAATTTCTTTTTTAGCTTCCGGATATTCTTTTTCAATAACTCTCTTTATTTTATTCAATTCATTCATTAAATTCTTCTTATTATGAAGCCTTCCAGCTGTATCGCAAATTAATATATCTGCATCTCTACTTTTCATAGCACTAACTCCATCAAAAACAACACTAGCTGGGTCAGAACCTTCTTTGTGACTAATAATGTCAACTTTAGCTCTATTTGCCCATTCAGTAAGCTGCTCTATAGCCGCTGCTCTAAAAGTATCGGCAGCAACCATCAAAACTTTTTTCCCATCTTTTTTGAATTTCATGGCTAATTTACCAATCGTAGTAGTTTTTCCTACACCATTTACACCGACTACTAAAATAATAGTTTTATCATCTACATTTAAATTATTGTCGATCTTATCATTAATTATATTTTCTTTTAAAATATCAGCCAAAACATTTTTTATTTCACTTGGATCTTGAATGTTATTAAGTTTTACTTTATCTCTCAATTGAGCAACAATCTTTAATGTTGTTTCAACACCAATGTCAGCGGAAATCAAAGTTTCTTCAATTTCTTCGAATAATTCTTCATCAACCGTTCTATAATTGGCTAAAACTTGATCAATCTTATTAGAAATATTGTCACGAGTTTTAAGTAATGAATTCTTTAATTTTTCAAAAAATCCTTCCTTATTTTCTTCTTTATCTTCGATAATTTCTTCAGATTGTTCTTGGTATTTTTCGTTATCAGTTTCAGACTTTTCATTCTTTTCTTCAACGACTTTTTCAGCATCATTAACTTCTTCGCTTATTTCTATATTTTCATTGGATTGACTAATTTCTAATTCTTCTTGTTGTAAATCTTCTTCTGTATTTTTTGTTTCTTCGTCATCTTTTTTAGACTTAAACTTATCAAAGAACTTATTTAGCATATCTCTCTCCTATCTACATCTAATTTAATCATTTTAGATATTCCATCTTTTTCCATACTTATTCCATATAAAATGTTAGCTATCTCCATTGTACTCTTTCTATGTGTAATAATAATGAATTGAGTTTTTTCTTTAAATTTAATTAAATATTCTTTGTATCTCTTAATATTTATTTCATCTAAAGCAGCATCTATTTCGTCTAATATACAAAAAGAAGATGGTCTTGTCTCAAAAATCGCAAAAAGCAACGCTACCGCTGTCAACGATCTTTCTCCACCGGACAACAAGTTTAGACTTTGAAGTTTTTTCCCAGGTGGTTGAGCAGTTATTTCAATTCCAGAACTTAGAACATCATCTTCGGTCAATTTAAGACTTGCATATCCTCCATTAAAAAGTTGTTTAAAAATGGCAATAAATTTTGTATTTATTTCTTCAAATTTTTTGGTGAATACTTCTTTCATTTCTCTATTAAGCTTATTAATAGCGCTCATGATATCTGCCCTGGATTCAATTAAATCATTTTTACTCTTAGTCATAAAATCAAATTCTTTTTTAACTGATTCATATTCTTGAATACTATCTACAGAAAAAGAACCTATATTTCTTAAATCATTGATAATTTTATTGATTTCTTTCTGACTAATTTTAATATCAGAATTAGATTCTATTGTGTCGATATTAATATCATAGAGCTCATTAATATCTATTTTAATATTATTTAACTTCTCTGTTGTATTTAAAGCCTTTTCGATTAATGAGTTATTGCTAATTTCTATTTTTTGAACACTAGCATTTGAATCATATATTGATTGCTCAATCTTTGTTAACTCTGATTTAAATTCATTCATATTGGACTTCATATATAAAATTTCATTATTTAGCCCAGAAATAATATCATCATAATCAACAGTTTTAGATTTTATATCATTTTTATGGCTTTTGTATTTAGAAATACTTTTATGAATTTCATCAATTTTAACTGAATTAACTTTAAAGTTATCTTCCAAATATTCTTTTCTGATTTTTGCATCATTTAACTGATTATTAAATATATTTAAATCCCTTTGTACAGAAGAGTATTCAGATTTTAAACTAATTATATTCATTTTTTCCGAATTATATTGTTCTTGTAATTTCTCAATTTCAACACTTAATTCTTTTAAAACATTTTCTAATTCTACAATTTGATTTTTTAAATCAGTTTCTTGTAAATCATTGGCTTCACTTTGTATAGTATTTGAATTTAACTTATTATCAAAATCACTAATACTAGACCTCAAATATTTAATCTCAAACTGTTTGTCTTTTATGTTGATATTACAAGCATCCTTTTCAGTTCTTAATTTTACAATCTTATCTTCAATAATTTCTAAATCGGATTTGTTTTGATTAACAATATCAATATTTTCTTCGTATATTTTTTTCAAATCGTTGTATTCATTAACACAGTTTTTATACAAATTTTCAACAGAATTTAAACTATTTTTTGTTGATAGTATTGAGTAATTGGAAGGCTTTTTATATCCACCTACCATTGAACCCCAACTATTAATGATATCACCATCTAATGTAACTATTCTATAGTTTTTGTATTTCGAACTTACGTTAATAGCATCTTCCATATTTTGAGTGACAAGTGTTTTCTGTGCAAAATAATCTACAATATCCCTAAATTTTTCATCAGATTTTATAAATTCATTTAAATGTCCAAGTACCAATTTATCTTTTACATAATCATAATTTCTAGATTTTATTTTATTTAATGGTAAAAAAGTAAGTCTTCCTATCTTATTTGACTTTAAAAAATTAATTAATTCCTTACCATCATTTTCATTGCTGACAATTATATTTTGAAACGCTGATGACATTATTGCATCAACAGATTTCTCATACTGCTTTTCTACACTGATTAAATCCCCAAGTGTCCCTATTACTTTATCTTGTAAACTAGGATTTAACTTTTTAAAAAAGTTTTGAACTGTAAAATTGTACCCTTCGTGATTATCTATAGTATTTTTCAAAAACATATATTTATTTTTGTTAGTTATGGATTCTTCTTTTAAGTTGGATAATTTGTCTCTTAAATTAATTAAAGCTTTCTCTTTATCATTTATAATGCTAGAAATTCGTTCTTTATCTTTATCTAAATTATCCAAATGTTTGTCATAATCACTTAGCGTTTCTTCTAAATTTCGTAATGCTTCTACTAATTGATTTAATTTGAATTCAGATTCTTCTTTTTGCTTTTTTACCTCTGATATTTCTTTCAACCTTTCTTGTTCGATAGCATCACGTGAAGATTTTTCTATAATATGTTGTGTATAAATTGACTGTAATTTATTTAATTTTTCTGATTTCTTATCGCTCAATTCTTTTTTAATGTTAAGTTCATCTTCAGAATCATCAATATTCATTTTTTCTAAATTTGAATTTATTTCTTCAAGCTTTTTCTCAGAGTTCTTTATTGTATTTTGTAAATTATCAATTTTTGATGTTAAATTTTTAATTTCTGATGAATAATTCTCGTTTTCTTTTGTTAATCTTTCTAATTCAGTGTTGCTATTTTTAAGTCTTTCATCATTCAATTGAATATCTGATTCGTTTTTTATTTTTTGACTCTTAATATCAGCTAAATTAGAGATTTTCAATTCTGTATCGATATCTATTTTATTAATGCTTTTTAATAAATCATTTCTTTTATTTTCAAATCTTACAAGTTTTGATTTTAAGTCAATCAAGCTTTTATCATTATTTTCTTTTTTTTCAATGACATCACTTAGTGTAATAGAAAGTTTTTCGATATCCAATAAAGCTTTTTGGATTTCCATTTCCTTTAGTTTTTCTTCCAGAACAATTCCTTGTTTAGCCTTTTTACTTTCTTTTTCTAAATATTTTAATCTATCGACTTGTGAAATCAATATATCTTCAATTCTTAGTAAATTCTCATTAGTTTGTTCAAGTTTTTTAACACTTTGCTCTTTAATGTATTTTTGTTTGGAAATTCCAGATGCTTCTTCGAATAATTCCCTTCTATCTTCACTTTTTGATGACAGAATTTCGTCGATTTTACCTTGACCTATTACAGAATACCCTTCTTTTCCAATTCCCGTATTTAAAAATAATTCCTTTACATCTTTTAAGCGAACTTGATTTTTATTGATGTAATACTCACTTTCACCAGTACGGAAAACTCTTCTTGTTACTGTAATTTCTTGATAATCAATGTCTTTCCATAAGTCATTTTCGAATGTTATGGAAACTTGTGCAAAGTTAACAGGTTTTTCCTTCTGAGTTCCAGCAAAAATAACATCTTGCATTTTATTCCCACGGAGATTTTTTGCTGATTGTTCACCTAAAACCCATAAAATAGCATCAGAAATATTTGACTTTCCGCTACCATTAGGTCCAACAATTGCTGTTATGGGATTATCAAAATTCAATTTTATTTTATCTTTAAAGGACTTAAAACCTTGTATTTCAACTGATTTTAATCCCACAGCTACACCTCTTTTTCAATATATTTAAAAATATTTTCTAAATTAATATCAATTTTGTTGATATTATCTAACACTAAGAAGTTATTATTAGAATTAGAATATTTTATTGTTTTTAATCCATATTTTTCTTTAAAATATTTTTTATTTTCCCTATTATAGCCGACAAAATTATTCAAAATATTTGGTTTGGCATGTATTTCTAGTGTTTCAAGATTATCATTTTTCAAAACATAATCTACCACTTTTCTATACAAATTATCTTCTACCAATTGTCTATAATTTGGATGAATTGCCCCTGCAACTACATCTTCGCCTTGTTTTATATTTTCTGTATTTAATAGACCTAATCTAATAACTGGAATGTTAGCGTTTATAAATTTCAAATATATTTTGGTACAATTTTCGACCGAATCGTGCAAATTTTCCGGACTATATTTATTAATTTTGGTAAAAGTTTCAAGCATAGTATTCTTTATAACTAAAGTTGGATATATCCTGACAAAATCAGGTTGTAACTTGATTAATTCATCTGCAGTATATAAGTCCATCTCTGTGGTTGATTTGTATAAGCCTGTCATCATTTGCAGCCCTAAACTAAATCCCATAGATTTTATCAGCTCAGAAGATGTTTTAACACACTTACTATCGTGACATCTTAAATTTGCATCTAATACACTATCTACCATTGATTGAACGCCTAACTCTATAGTTTCTACTTTAAATTCCTTAAGAATATTTAAAATGTGTTTATCAATATAATCAGGTCTTGTAGAAAGTCTAATCGATCGAACTTTACCGTCTTCAATGAATTCATTTGCTATTTTTAAATAGTCTATCATAGCTGTTTCTTCAATTCCTGTAAAAGATCCACCATAAAAAGCTATCTGAATATCTTCTTGACTTTTATTAGGAAAATTTGCAAGTTGATTTCTTATTTCATTTCTTATTTCATCTTTTTTAACAACTTCGATATAATTTGTAATTTTGCGTTGATTACAGAAAATGCAATCATTTGGACATCCTAAATGAGGAATGAACAATGATACAATGTAATTTTTCTTACTCATTTATTACCCTTAATTTAATCAAGGCCTTTCTTGCAGCATCTTGTTCTGCATGTTTTTTTGAAGATCCAAATCCAGATCCTATAACCAAGTTACCTTCATAAACATCAACATAGAATTTCTTGTCGTGATCTGGGCCTTCTTCTTTAACAATCTTGTACTTTAATTTATCTCTTGAATTTTTTTGATTATTTTCCTGTAACATAGTCTTATAGTCAATAAAACTAGACTTTGTTTCTATTTCAGCTATGAATAGACTTTTAAACTTATTTTCTACAATTTTAAAAGCCGATTCATAACCAGAATCCAAATATATTGCACCAAAAACTGCTTCGAAAGTGTCAGCAAGTACACTAGGTTTTTCACTGCCACCTGAAATAAATTCACCATGACCCATCATTAAATATTTTCCTAATTCTAAATACTTAGCCATATTTGAGAAAGATTTTTCACATACCATTTGACTTCTAATCTTTGTCATAGCACCTTCTTTTAACGAAGATTTACTATTATACAAGAAGTCACTAACAATTAGATCCAAGACTGCATCTCCTAAAAATTCCAATCTTTCGTTTGAAATATCTTTATATGATTTGTTTTCATTTCCGTATGAGCTATGAAAAAAAGCCAGGTTTAACAGATTAATATCTGTAAACCTGTAATCTAATTTTTCTTCTAGGTCATGTAGCATTTCAATTCTAGCTTTGTCCACAACTATTTTCCTTGTGCCCTTTCAATTTCATTAACTACATCTTCTACATTTTTTAACTCAGATAACTTTTCGTCATCAAGTTCTATATCAAATTCTTCTTCTACATCCATTACGATTTCCAATAAGCGTACTGAATCCGCTTTAAGATCTTCTACAAATCTTGTTTTTTCGTCTATATCGTCTCTATTAAATTCCTTTTTTAAGCCTTCAACAACTTTTTCATAAATTTCTTTATTCATTTGCTAACTCCTTTTTTAATTTATCAGTAACATCTTCTTCAACGAATTTTATCAGCGTTAAAATCCCAGACATAATAGCGCCCCTGTTAGATGAGCCATGAGCTTTAAACACCGGCTTCTTAGTTCCTAGAAATGGTGCAGATCCAACACTGTTATAATCAATACCTGTACTCATTGATTTAATCATAGGAATAATAGTTTGTTGAGATTTTTCATCAAGCTTAGATAATTTTGACTTAGCTAAAGTTTTAATAAACTCAACGGAACCTTCTATTGTTTTCAGAAGAATATTTCCTGAAAAACCATCAGTTACCACGACATCAAAATCACCTTTCAAAACATCTCTTGCTTCAACATTACCTTTAAAATAAGGATATTTTGATAAATTCTTGTATGTTTCTAATCTTAATGAATCTCCCTTATGTTCTTCGACTCCAATATTTAATAGACCTACTTTGCAATCCTCTTTTCCTAAAATATTTTTGGAATAAACATATCCCATTTTTGCAAATTGTTCTAATAACTCAGAAGTGACATCAACATTAGCGCCAACATCTAACACTACCACATCACCTTTTAGGCTAGGTACTGTTATCATCAAACAAGGTCTAGATACATTATCAAGCCTTCTAGTTATAAGTGTAGCCCCCGTCAATAAAGCACCAGTAGAACCTGTCGATAACAACCCATCGTAATCTTCGTTTAATAAATCAAAACATTTTCTCATGCTGGAATCTTTTTTTGATCTTATCGCTTTCGTTGGTGATTCATTGTTTTCAATGGTTTCTGTAGCATTTACAAAATCTATTTTGTCTTCAAATCTTTTATTTACAATATTTCTATTTTCTTCTTCGTTTCCTACTATTGTCAATTTAAAATCTTTTTGTTCAAGAGCCATTATAGCTCCTTCTATTAATTCTGATGCTCCTTTATCAGAGCCCAAAGTATCTAATAAAATTTTCATACTTCACCTCTAGTATATTCTATCACAATATTGTATGTTATAACATCAAACAAATAAAAAAGCCGCTTAATAATAATTAAACGGCTCTCTTTTCATTAATTTTGTTCTGAATTATCTACAACTTGTTTTCCATCGTAATACCCACATTCTTTACATACTCTGTGAGGTAATTTTGGAGATCCACAATTAGGACATGTAGTTATAGTAACTCTTGGTAATTTATACGAAGAAGCTCTTCTTTTATCTCTTCTAGTTTTAGAAGTTTTTCTCTTTGGTACTGCCATGCTACACCTCCTTAAGGACTTTAGTCCTTAAAATTTATACAAACAACGTAGTTAATTATAATATAATAATGTTAAGTTGTCAATAAAAATATTATTATTTTGCTAAGTCTAAAGTGTCTCTAGCAATCATTAATTCTTCATTAGTTGGAACAACATAAACTTTAACTTTTGAATCATCAGCTGAGATTAAAGCTTCTTCACGAGTGTTGTTCTTTTCAAGGTCTAATTTAACGCCTAATTCTTCAAATGTATTTAAGATATCTTTTCTCATTGATGAAGAGTTTTCTCCGATACCACCAGCGAAGCAAATTGCATCAACATGACCTAATTCAGCCATATATCCACCGATATATCTCTTAACTCTTTCAATAAACATATCCAATGCTAATTGAGCTCTATCATTTCCTTTTTCTGCTTCTTCTTCAAGATCTCTAAAATCTGAACTAATTCCCGAAACTCCTAATACACCAGATTTTTTATTCAAGATTTGGTTCATTTCATCAGCTGAATATCCTTTTTCATTCATTAAGAATGTCATTACAGTAGGATCCAAATCTCCACTTCTAGTTCCCATTAAAAGTCCTTCCAATGGTGTAAGTCCCATTGATGTATCATAGCATTTTCCGTCTTTAACAGCTGCTATAGATGAACCATTACCTAAGTGAACTGTAATAATATTGATGTCTTCTTTATCTAATAATTGTTGAGTTCTTAAAGTAATATATCTGTGACTTGTTCCGTGGAAGCCGAATTTTCTTAATCTGTAATCTTCATAGTATTCATAAGGGATAGCATACATATATGTTTTAGCTGGCATTGTTTGATGGAAAGCAGTGTCGAAAACAGCGATATTTTTCTTTCCTGGAGCTAATTTTTCACATGCTTCAATTCCCATTAAGTTAGCTGGGTTGTGAAGTGGACCAAATTTGATAAATTCTCTAATCTTATCTTTTACTTTTTCGTCAATAATGCAAGATTCTGTTAATTTATCTCCACCGTGTAGTACTCTGTGACCAATAGCAGATACTTCGTCTAAGCTCTTGATAACTCCATATTTTTCGTCTAATAAAGCATCGAAAACGTGGTTAATAGCTTCAGTATGATCTTTCATTGGTTCTTCTACTACTAATTTTTCTCCATTAACTTTATGAGTTAATTTAGAACCTTCAATTCCAATTCTTTCTACTAATCCTTTACATAATACACTTTCATCAGTCATATCAAATAATTGATATTTTAATGAAGAACTACCACAATTGATTACTAATACTTTCATTTTTTCCTCCTAATTTTTACCTAATTTACTTTCTTTTCCATGAATCAATCTATTTATATTGGATCTATGCTTGAATAATGATATTATTCCTAGCAAAATATAAATTAAACCAATGTAAAAGTCTTTTCTAATGTAAATTAATCCATAAATAACAGCTGTAACACATCCTATTATGCTTCCGAGTGAAACATATTTAGTTATAAGTACAACTATTAAAAACAATATTAATAAAAATAAAATTTGTAAAGGTTGGGCAAACAATAAAACACCGAAAGATGTCGCAATTCCCTTACCACCTTTAAAATTATAAATAACCGGTAATATATGTCCTATTACACATAAAAGCCCACATACTAGTATACCTAAACTGCCGAAAAATTTAAAGCCCAAATATGCACACAATAATCCTTTTAAGAAATCAATCAAAAAAGTTGCCAAACCAAACTTTACTCCATAAACTCTTAAAGCATTCGTTGCACCTGCATTTTTGCTTCCATAATTTCTTATATCCTGTTTATAAATCAACTTAGAAAGCACAATAGAACCACTTATATTACCTATGAAATAACATATTATTCCAAGGACAATTAAATATAAATAATTCACTATTTTCCCCTTGTCTTAAATTCAAATTGCAAAGGAACACCTTCAAAGCTAAAGTTTTCCCTTAGCTGATTTTCGATATATCTTTGGTATGAAAAATGCATCAAATCATTTCTATTTATGAACACCAAAAATTTTGGTGGTCTGGCTTCTATCTGAGTAATATAAAAGATTTTCAAACGAACACCTTTATCTGATGGTGGTGGATTTAATAATACTGCTTTTGATATTACATCATTCAAAACACCTGTGCTAATTCTCATAGAATAATTATTATCTACTTTTTCGATTTCAGTAAACAAAGTATCTATTCTTTTGTTTTCTTTTACACTTATGAACACGATAGGAACATACATTACAAATCCCAATTTAGTTCGGATATCTTTTTTGAAATCATTCATAGTGTTTGTTTGTTTTTCAACAAGATCCCATTTATTCACAAGAATAATCATAGCTTTACCTTGATCATGAGCATAACCCAAGATTTTAGTATCTTGTTCGCTAACACCTTCAGTGGCATCTATCATTAGAACGCAAATATCAGACCTATCAATCGCTGATAAAGTCCTAACAACAGAATACCTCTCAACTTCTGTGTCAATCTTTTTTCTTTTTCTTAGACCTGCTGTATCTATAAATATATACTCATTTCCCTTGTAATTAATCTTGGAATCTATGGCATCTCTTGTAGTTCCTGCAATATCAGTAACTATCATTCTTTCTTCGTTTAATAAGTTATTAATCAAAGAACTTTTACCAACATTCGGTTTTCCAATTAGACAAACTTTTGTAATATCCTCATCAGATTCTGTATTTGAATTATCATCAAATTTTGAAACAACAGCTTCTAGTAAATCTCCAAGCCCCATAGAATTTGAAGCACTTATAGGAAATATTTCATAAAATCCTAGATTATAAAAATCATATACATTGTCCTGTTGTTTGATGTGATCAATTTTATTTACAACTAAAATTACGCTTTTTTTCGTTCTTCTAAGCATATCGGCAACTTCCATATCAATTGGAGTGATACCTTGTTTACCGTCAACCATAAACAAAATAACATCTGCAGTTTCAATAGCAAGTTCTGTTTGTTTTTTAATATTTTTAGTAATGATTTCATTACTTTTTGGTTCCAAACCACCTGTATCTACAACTGTAAAATATTTATTTTGCCACTCAGCTTCCATATACAATCTATCTCTTGTAACACCTGGATCATCTTGAGTGATGGCGATTCTTTTCTTAATTAATTTATTGAATAATGTAGATTTTCCTACATTAGCTCTTCCTACAATAGCAACAACTGGTTTTGCCATGTTATCACCTCATTTCTCTATAAATGATACCATAAAATGTGTCAAATATACAATATTTCATCAAAAAATAAAGCTAATACTAAACTTTTGTCTAGTATTAGCTTAAAATTTATCTATTGATTGGGAATTGTTTCATCAATTCTACAACGTCTTTTTTGATTTCTTCAGCAGGTCTACGTTTCTTTAATGCGTCTAACATAAATTCTGCTACTTTTGCAGCTTCTGCTTCTTTTAATCCTCTAGTTGTAATAGCTGGTGTACCAATTCTTATACCACTAGTTACAAATGGTGTTTCTGGATCATTTGGAATAGTGTTCTTGTTTGTTGTAATATTAACTTCGCTCAATAATGCTTCAGCTTCTTTACCTGTCATTTCAAAGCTTCTGCAGTCGATTAATAATAAGTGGTTATCTGTACCACCAGAAACTAATCTTACATCGTTATCTAAAAATACTTTTTCCATTGCTTTTGCATTCTTCAAAATTTGATGAGTGTATTCTTTAAATTCTGGTTGCAAGTCTTCTTTGAAACATACTGCTTTTGCTGCAATAATGTGTTCTAATGGACCACCTTGGAATCCTGGGAATACTGATTTGTCTATTAATTTTTTGTGTTCTTCCTTACAAAGGATAGCTCCACCTCTTGGTCCTCTTAATGTTTTATGTGTTGTTGTAGTTACAAAATCTGCATAAGGAACCGGACTTGGATGATCTCCAGTAGCTACTAATCCAGCAATGTGAGCCATATCTACCATTAAATATGCGCCAACTTCATCTGCAATTTCTCTGAATTTTTTGAAATCTATAACTCTTGGATATGCAGAAGCACCAGCTACGATTAATTTAGGTTTGTGTTTTAAAGCTAATTCACGAACGTTTTCATAATCAATTGTTTCAGTTTCAGGATCTACACCATAATCTACGAAATTATAGAATTTACCTGACATATTTACCGGTGATCCATGAGTTAAGTGTCCACCTTCTGTTAATCTCATACCTAATACTGTATCTCCAGGTTTTAAAACTGCAACATATACAGCAATATTAGCATTTGCTCCACAGTGAGGTTGAACGTTAGCATGATCTGCATTAAATAATTCTTTTAATCTATCTATAGCTAATTGTTCTATTTTATCAACATGTTCACAACCGCCGTAATATCTTTTTCCAGGATATCCTTCAGCATACTTGTTAGTTAACTCAGTACCCATAGTTTCAAGTACTGCTTTTGAAACAAAGTTTTCTGAAGCTATCAACTCGATATGTTCTTCTTGTCTTTTGATTTCATCATTTAGATGTCCAAAAACCTCTGGGTCAAAATTTTCTAAATTTTGTCTACAATTATTCATACAAACCTCCAATTATTTTCGTGATATGAACTAGGTCCTTATCAACAAATTTTTTATCTATAAATTTTACAATTATATAGCCAATTAATAATCCTACAAGTCCTATACCAAAAGATGCTAATTCAAAATTTCCTATTTTATTTTCCAAAATAGAATATGATGATATAAGAGCAATTAGGAAAAATGTTAAAGGCACTAAATACAACAATGCTGTATATTTAAGCATTGAAGAATCATCACCTGAAATTTGCACTCTATCCCCTACCTTAGCACTTATATAGTTTGCACATTCTATAACTTGCGTTTGATGTTCACAACCTGAACATTTGCTGCAACCTTCACCACCACAAGCTCCTTTTCTAGTTATTAGAACAGATGCTTTTGTGGATTCAGTTTTTATAACCATTCCTTCTTTTGCCAAAAAAATTACCTCAATTCTTTAATAACATATGATGCAATCATAAGTCCGACACATGAAGGTACAAAGCTTATACTTGCCGGAGCATTTCTTCCATTTGAAGATAGAACTTCTCCTGACCTTTGTTCATCAGACCAAATGCATGTAAGTTTGTCAACGTTTCTTCTTTTTAGCTCTTTTCTCATTACTTTAGCCATTGGACAAGTGTGGGTCTTTTTAATATCCGTAATTCTAAAAAGAAAAGGATTTAGTTTCGATCCCGCACCCATAGAACTTATCAACTTAATATCGTTTTTATAACAATACTCAGCCAAATCTAGCTTCGCTGATATTAAATCAATAGCGTCTATAACATAATTATAATCTTTAAGATTAAATAAATCAACAGTAGAATTATCAAACTTTTCCCTAAATTTAATAACTTTGCAATTCGGATTAATTCTGTGAATTCTTTTTTCAAATTCATCTACCTTATAATTTCCAACAGTATCTTCCAAAGCTATAATTTGGCGATTGATGTTTGTTATATCGATAGTATCATAATCTACTATTGCTAATGTTCCTACTCCACATCTAGCCAAAGCTTCTATTACAAAACCTCCAACTCCACCGCAGCCAATAACAGCTACTTTGGAGTTGATGATATTTTCTAGGTCATTTTCACCTATTAGAAGTTTTGTTCTTTCAAATCTTTTATCCATACTAATCTAATTTGATGTGAATTTCTTTAAGTTGTTTCTCGTCAACATTTGATGGAGCACCTGTCAATAAATCTGTAGCAGATTGTGTTTTAGGGAATGCTATAACATCTTTGATATTATCAGTTCCAACTAATAACATCATAAGTCTATCCATACCATACGCTAATCCACCGTGTGGAGGTGTTCCATAGTTGAAAGCTTCAACGAAGAATCCAAATTTGTTTTCAATCATTTCTTCATTTAATTCTAATGCTTCGAACATTTTCTTTTGTAAATCAGAATTGTTAATTCTTATAGAGCCTCCACCTATTTCATCTCCATTACATACAATATCGTAAGCTTTAGCTCTTACTTTTTCCTTGTCAGTTAACAAATATTGAATGTCTTCTTCTTTTGGCATTGTAAATGGGTGATGCATTGCTACAAATCTGTTTTCTTCTTCGTCGAATTCAAATAATGGGAAATCAACTATCCAAACAAATTCGAATGTATCATTGTCAACCAAATTCATATCTCTTGCAATTTTGTTTCTTAATGCACTTAATCCATTAAATACAACATCATTTTTGTCTGCCAGTATAAATATTAAAGCATTTTCGTCTTCTTTTGTAGATTCAATTATCGAATTCATTTCTTCATCAGATAAGAATTTTTTAATTGAAGATTGAATTTCTCCATCGTGAACTCTTATCCAACTTAAACCTTTAGCACCGTATTCTTTTACAAATTTTTCTAATTTGTCAATTTTTTTACGTGAGTATTCACTTTCATAATCCCCAATATTGATACATCTAACACTCTTGTTTTTATCATTACAACTTGAGAATACTTTGAATTCTGAATCTTTTACTAATTCAGTGATATTTTTCAATTCAAATCCAAATCTCAAATCTGGCTTGTCGCATCCATATCTTTCCATAGCTTCTGCGTAAGTCATTCTCTTAATAGGAGTTGGAATATCAATTCCTCTAATTTCTTTAAAAAGTTTTTTAATCAAGCCTTCATTCAATGTCATTACATCTTCTTGATCAACAAAACTCATTTCCATATCCACTTGAGTGAATTCCGGTTGTCTATTTGCCCTCAAATCTTCATCTCTGAAACATTTAACGATTTGGTAGTATCTGTCCATTCCACTAATCATAAGAAGTTGCTTCATTAACTGTGGTGATTGTGGCAATGCGTAGAAACTGTGTTCATTTACTCTACTTGCAACCAAATAATCTCTAGCTCCTTCTGGAGTTGGCTTTCCTAAAAATGGAGTTTCAATTTCATAAAATCCATTTTCATCTAAATAATCACGAATTAATTTATTAGCTTTGGCTCTTAATTTTAAATTATTTTGTAATTTAGGTTTTCTTAAATCCAAATATCTGTACTTTAACCTAACAGCTTCTTGAGCATTATCATCATCTTTAATGTAAATTGGAGGAACATTAGCTGTATCCAAAACAATTAGTTCATTAGCTATAACTTCAATTTCTCCAGTAGGAATGTTATTGTTTTTTGATTCTCTTTCTCTAACATCACCTTTTACACATAAAACATATTCGCTTTTAACATCTTTTGCTTTATCGTAAATCTCTTTGTTATCATCCTTTATAGCTATTTGAGTTATTCCTGTGTTATCTCTCAAATCTATAAAGATAAGAGATCCTAAATTTCTCTCTTTTTGAACCCAGCCCATAAGAATGACTTCTTTATTTACATCACTTAATCTCAACTCCCCACACATGTGAGTACGTCTAAGATTTCCCATACTATTCATAAAAAACCTCCTAAAATATAAAAAAACCCGTCCTTATGATAAGGGACGAGTTAAATCGCGGTACCACCCTAATTAGGTAAACCTCACTTTAATTTATAACGCTATTAAGCGGAAAATTCGACTCAAAAATGTCTGCAATTACTATGAATAATAAGTCACACCAACCCTTATCTCTCTGAAAATCAATCATAATGCGCTCTTTTTATCTTTGTCTTTATAACAAAATTATATTCAAAAAACTTTCAATTGTCAAACCATCTATTTTTTTCTTCTGTTTTTATAAAAAGCGATAATTTCGTTTAGTTCATCGACCTTAAAAATTAAAATACAACTCAAATAACTAATTCCTGCAACAATTATAGACATCATTAGTGATAATGTATTAGAAAATCTCATATTTGTCGTTTTAAATGTAATATAAGCTAAAACTCCCATTATCAACGATGAAATCAACATCTTAAAAATATTTACAAATGATGATTTTGTAGAGCTAAAATCCCCAATTTTTTTGTGTAATCTCATTATTATCATTATTGCTCCAATTAGATTTGCAAAACTTGTTGCTACTGCTAATCCTACTAAGCCAAAAATTCTTGATAAAATAATATTTCCTATTATATTTATAGCAACCATAATAACAGAATTAATCGTAGGAGTTTTTGTATCATTCATGGCATAAAATGATTTCGATAAAATATCTCTGATAGCAGTTCCTATGATTCCCAAAGCGTAGAAGAACATACAAACTGATGTCATGTCAACATCATTCATCGTGAACGCTCCCCTAAAGAATAGCATCTTAGTAATAGGATAAGATAATACCAAAAGTCCTATTGTCGCTGGGATTACTAAAATACAAATCATAGACATTGATTTCATTATGCTATCTTTCATTTTATTCAAATCATTTGCGATAAAATTTCTAGACAATTCAGGATACACAATTACAGAAATATTTGCTATAACAATTCCAGTTACAAATTCAATAAGCCTTGATGCATAATTTAGAATTGGAATACCATTAGCTGAAACTGTAGATGCTATCGACTTATCTACCATAACATTAATTTGATTTACCGATACTCCTAAAATTATCGGAATTGATAGTAATACAATCATTTTTACATTTTTATCTGAAAAATCTAAAATCTTATGATATTTAAAATTCTTTCTTTTCGTTATAAATATGTAAGGCAAATATTGAAGTGCATTTCCCAATAACAAACCAATTCCAACTATCATATTATTGTCGTATTTGTTAGATAGTACAAGAGCAAGAATAATGAAAAAATTCATTATAAAACCTTGTAAATTTTGAACTACAAAATGATTATTCGCATTCAAATATCCCTTGAATACACATGACATTATGGACGGTATCATTGACAATAAAGTCAATCGCATGAATTTTATAGTTAATTCTTTTGTATATCCAGTAAATCCTGGAGCGAAAATTTTAATTACAGATGGTGTAAAAATCTCAAGTATTACTATTAATGCTAATATTATAATAACAACTATATTGTTGATATTTGATGTAAAAATATCGCCTTCTTCCTTTCCCTTTTCATGTACTATTTTATTGTATATAGGAATAAAAGATGTTGAAATTCCCGCTGAAAACAAACTAACTATTGTTATTGGCAGTATTTGTGAAACCAAAAATGCGTTAGCAACCGGTCCATTTGTAGGAAAAAAATATGCCAGTGTAGTTTCTCTTACTAATCCTAAGACTTTTGATAGTAGTGTAATTATCATCAGTATAATTGCAGTCTTTTTCATAAGTATCTCCTGTTTATATTTAAAAAATTTGTTGGTTGTGATATTATTTATACTATAGATAATAACACAGGTCTAACGATAATTAAAGGTGATAAGATGAATATAAAGTTATTGGTAAAACAAATGGATGAGTTGGTTAACTCTTCAGACATAAAAATAATAAACGATATCGATAATATTTCGTTAAATTGTATTTCTGATCAGAAAAACACCCTATCCATAATTGAATATGGCAAAAATATTATGTGTCCTAAAAATTCTAATATTCTTTTTTTGAAAGCAGAAGATGAAATTATAGAAAACGAGAACGCAAATATTATTTATTCAAAAGAAGATGATATTTTCAAAGTTTACGAAATTATAAATGGATTTTTGCGTAAAAACGCAGAGTTCTATAATAGAATTTACAATACAATTTCAAACCGTGAGGCCGTTAATAATTTGCTTTTAATCATAAAAGATTATTTTGATGTAAATGTATGCCTATTGAACTCAAACAAAAAGTTGTTGCTAAATACATTTGATTTTTCAACTATAAAAAAGATTTATCCGTTGGAAATAAAAAAGAAAAGCTTGAGCAAATTGTACGGATATCTCGCTTTTGAAACTATTGAAGATGAATATGAATTTGAATTCAGAAAAATTTCCAAAATAATTTCAACATATATTTATAACAATGTAAACGGGCTGATAAATTCAAAAGAAGACATATACAGCACTATTAAGAATTTGATTTCTGGAAATATTACAGAAAAAGACGAAGAAAATATCGCAAATATAGGTTGGAAAACAGATGACAATTACGATATTAATGTAATAAAAATTGAAGGTGGTTTATTCAAATACCAAGATATGTTCTCACACGGTAATAGGTTTGTTTTGGATTATCCGATGTATATGTATTCTGTATTACAAGAAGGATACCTTGTGTTATTAACTAATAATAAAATTAAAGATGTTTCATCAGTAAAGACAAACTTAAACTTTTTTACTGAAAAATACGACTTAAAAAGCATTAAATTATCACTAAAAAACAACCTATTCAATTTGAAAAAAGCTTATGATTTATCTAGAAGAATTTTAGAAAACAATATAGAATTAACTGATAACATAAACGATAATTGCTGTAAAATCATCTATGATTTGGTATGCTTGGATTCTGAAATAGAAATTTTAGTTCCAGAATTCATCTATAAACTAAAATATGACGATATAAATAATGGCACAGACCTTCTCAGAACATTATACTTTTATCTTGTAGAAGAACGTTCATTAATAAAGGCCTCTCAAAGACTGAATGTTCACAGAAACTCAATCGTTTATAGAATAAACAAAATTAATGAATTGGTAGATATTAATTTGGATTGTTACAAAGCAAGAAAAAACATAATAAGCGCTTTGGAAATCATCGACCGATTGGACAATACGCTAAAAATAACAGAAGAAGACATTTAATTGTCTTCTTCTATTTTTTGCAATAATTGCATTGCCATATTAAAAATATCTTCGTGTACATCATCATAAGAAACCAAAGTTGACAATGTGTCTTTTGCTTTTGCAACTCTATTTGAGTTTAGTTCAATAACTGCTTTATTGTACAATAAAATCTCGTTGTCTTTATGAATTTTAAGCCCACGATTTAAAACCTGAATTGATTTTTCAAAATCATAATCGTTGAAATAAGCCACAGACATATCATTATATAAATCAACGTGATCAAATCCCATATTCTCTGCTTTTTCAAAATATTCGATAGCTGTATTCAAATCATTCAAATTCAAGTAACACTTGCCCATTAGATAAACAATTCTGGAAGTTTTTTCAAGTTCTCTGAAAATTTCAAGTGCCTTTTGTGGTTTTGAATTGATTAAAGTAGTCGCAAAATCCAAATCTCTTAAAGGCTTTATATCCTCCATTAAACGTTCAACTTCATTTATCACAATTAATACTCTTTTTTCATCGTAATCATTAGGAGAAATTGCCATCTTGTGTGTATTTTTTAAGTAATCATAAGCTTTTATATAATTATGATTTAGTAATTCTAAGTTTGCAAGTTCTACATAACTTAAGAAGAAATCAGGAAAATTTGCAACATTTTCATTTAGAACTCTGAATGCTTCTTCGATAAAAATACTAGAATTAAATTCATCTTCAAGAGCCATTAATCTCAAACAATACGCGTAGTAATATGCATTATCTGCAATATCCGATTTTAATATATCATTTGTTCTAAAATAAATAACAGCTTCTTTTGGGTTTGAAATCTTTTCAACTCCCATAGATATTATTGATTTTTCAATATCAGGAAAAATATTGTACATAATATCTGTGTAGTTTACACAGTATTTGAATGATCTATCGTAAGCTATGTTATAAATCATGCCTTTAATTATTAATTCCAAATCAAAATTTTTGACGAAATCATTGTTCTTGACTCCATCTAACAAATCTTTTTCTAAAACAGGTAGTGGAATATCTTTATCAATGTAATCATTTGATTCTAATAAATTCACATAAACCAATTGATTCATAAATTTACTGAAATATTCGTCAATCTTATTAATCATTTATTTCTCCCCCGTTTCTAAAATCCTGTACAAATTAGCCCTATACAACATGAACAACGAAATGAACATCAAAAGCAATCCAAATTTCAAAATCGACACAACTTCATTTGACATTATAAAGTCTTCAAATGTGTAATTTTTCATAATCAGATTAAATAAAATTGCAAAAATTACAACATTAGGTATGTTCCATGTTAAAAAATTTTTAAAATTAAATTTTAATGATGTCCAAATCGATTTATAAAATTCTTCGTCAATCATGTAAAGTGTCTCCACTAACGGATTAAATATTAATAAAAGAACAATTACTGCTCCTTCGTATTTTTTTAAGAAAAAATACAACAATAATAAAATTCCTCCATTAAAAGCGACCTTTAACATTAATTTGGGAATAGTAATCGGTTCTATTTGATAGTTATCTCTTGTATGAACCGAAATACTAAGCATATTTAAAAGGATACTCAACAGAAATGTAACCAAAACCGCTATTATAACGTTAGATATTTCTTTAGATACAGATAATCTAAACAAAATATTATTAGACATATTTAACGATAATTTCATTACAATCATTGATGCAAAAATCAACGGAAAATATTTAATTGTATGTGCGGTTCTTGTAAAAGAATTTTTGATTATTTCTATAAATGAGTCCATTATTCTCCCTACATTCTAACTGGTGCTTCAATGCCTAACAAGCTCAAAGATAATTTCAAGCATTTGTTAACAGAATAAGTTAAATACAATCTTTGATATTTTAGTTCATCTTCTACAGTGTTGATTGGACAATTTGCATAAAATTTATTGAATAGTTTTGCTAATTCTACTGTATAACGTGTTAAGAAAGAAGGTTCGTATTTTTCAGTAGCATTTAATAAAACTTCTTCAAATTTTGATAAGTGTTTTACAATGTCGATTTCTGTATCGTCAACTAATAAATCAAATTTTCTATTGTCTTTTAATTCAAATTCTCCCTTGTCTAATATAGAACAGCTTCTTGCAAATGTATATTGTGTATATGGTCCAGTTTCTCCATCAAAATTCAAAACTTGATCCCAATCAAACGTATAATCTTTTATTCTATTATTGAATAAATCTTGGAATATTACAGCTCCAACACCAACTTGTTTTGCCACTTCTTCTTTATTTTCAAGATTAGGATTTCTTTCTTCTATGATTGATTTTGTTTTATCAATAGCTCTATTTAAAACATCTTCTAGGAAAATAACTTTACCTTCTCTTGTTTTCATAGATCCATCTTTCATGCTAACCATACCAAAAGAAACATGTTCGCAATCATTCCACCAATCAAATCCCATTTTTTTCAAAACGGCTCTTAATTGTTCAAAATGAAGTTTTTGTTGACTAGCAACAACGTATACATTTTTATAAAAATTGTAAGTTTTTTTACGATACATTGCAGTAGCAATATCTCTTGTTAAGTATGTTGAAGACCCATTTGATTTTTTTATTAAAACAGGTGGCAAGTTTTCATCATCCAAATTGATTATCATTGCACCATCGGATTCTTCTAGCAAATTTTTCTTATCAATTGCTTCTAATGCATCTCCAATAAATTGTGAGTGGAATGATTCACCATTAAAATTGTCAAACTCAACTCCTAGTAAATCATAAACTCTTTGAAATTCTTTTAGAGAAATTTCTCTAAACCATGACCATAATTTTACAGCTGTAGGATCTTTTTTTTCTAATTTATCGAACCAATCGCGTGCCTCATCCATGTAAGTTTCATCTTCTTTTGCAATTTTATTGTATTTTACGTAAAGATTTAAAAGTTCTTTTATTGGATCAGCATTTATTTTATCTTCGTCTCCCCATTTTAAATAAGCTGATATCATCATACCAAATTGAGTTCCATAATCACCGATGTAATTAACACCTGTTGTATTAAACCCTTGATATTTCATTATGTTTCTTATGGCATTTCCTATTACAGTGGAGCGTAAATGTCCAATATGAAATGGCTTTGCAATATTTGTAGAAGAAAAGTCGAACACAACATTTTTCCCAACGCCAATATGACTACTTCCAAAATCATCTTTAACAGCTTCTGTTAGAACACTTTCTACTAATTTTGAATTATCTACAAAAAAGTTTACGTAAGGACCTACATTTGCAATTTTTTTGATATTTTCATTGCTGAATTCTTTTTTAGCTAATTCTTCTGCGATTAAATTAGGTGCTTTTCTAAAAGTTTTTGCTAATTTAAACACTGGAAACGCATAATCTCCCATATCACTGTTTGGTGGAATTTCGATTAAATCTGATATTTCTTCTTCAGTTAGACCAGTGTCAAATCCTAGTATAATTTGTTTTACTTCTTCTTTAAAATTTATCATTTTAATCCCCTTATTTTAAATAAATGAAAGTAGCTCCAAGACCGCCTTCATTGTAACCTGCATCTTCAATCTTTTTGATTCTTTTATCACTTCTTAGGTATTCTCTGATACCTTTTCTGAGCATACCAGTTCCTTTGCCGTGAATTATATTCACTTTTTTCAAACCAACAATTACACAGTCATCAATGTATTTGTCAAGTTCGTAAATTGCTTCTTCAATATTCTTTCCACGCAAATCTATTTCGCTTTTTATATCAGAATTAGCTTTATTTTTTATAATACTTTTAATGCTCTTTGATGATTGAATCACTTCTTGTTCTTTAATTTTCTTCAAGTTCTTAACATTGGCTTTTATCTTTAAGATACCCACTTGAACCAATAAATCACCTTTTTTATCAGGTTCTGTAACAATAGTACCTTGTTGGTCAATTCCTAAGATTTCGACTTCATCTCCTAATTGTAGATTTTGTTTTTTAGACGTTTCATTCAAAAGTTTCTTATTGTAACTCTTTTTAATTCTTTTGTTAAATTTACTTTCAACATCATTAGCTACTGTTCTAGCATCAGATTCTTTCTCTAAGAATTTTAATTTATTGATAAGCTCACGTGATTCTTCCTTAGCTTGCATATAAATTTCGTTTGCATTTTCTTTTGCTTCGTTAATAATTCTTTCTTTTTCTAATTTTGTCTTTTCAAGTTCTTTTTCATATCTATCACGAAGCTTCAATAAATCTTCTTTAAGCTCTAATTGTCTTTTTTTGTCTTCGTCAATTTGTTTCTTTTCAGATTCAATGTCAGATAAAACATCTTCAAAATCTTTGTCTTCTTGAGATAAAATTTCCTTTGCATTATTAATTATATCATCATCAAGACCAAGTCTTCTAGAAATTTCAAAAGCATTTGATTTACCAGGAATCCCAATTCTCAATTTATAAGTTGGTGATAAAGTATTTACATCAAATTCTACTGAACCATTTTTTACGTATTTTTCTGTCAATGCAAATATTTTAAGTTGAGAATAGTGAGTTGTAGCAATTGTTCTTATAGATTTGTCTAAGAAAATTCTCAAAATTGCAATTGCTAGTGCTGCTCCTTCTGTTGGATCGGTTCCTGCACCAAGTTCGTCGAATAACACAAGAGAATTAAATGTAATATTATTTACAATGTGTACAATATTTTTCATATGAGCTGAAAAAGTAGACAAAGATTGTTCTATACTTTGTTCATCACCAATATCTGTGAAGATATTGTCGAAAATTGCTACTTCCGAATTTTCATCTACAGGAATTAAAATTCCAGATTGTGCCATTAAAGTTATCAGACCTACTGTTTTAAGTGTTACAGTTTTACCACCAGTATTAGGTCCAGTTATAACCAATGTATTGTAATCATCACCAAGATAAATACTTATAGGCACAACTTTTTTCTTGTCCAATAAAGGATGTCTTGCATTTTTGAAGTTAAAATATCCATTAGTGTTTAGTTTGGGATTTGTCGCATCAATTTCTATAGCATATTTTGCTTTAGCGAATATGAAATCTAATCTTGATAAAACATCCTGATCCACAAAAATCGAATCCTTGGCATCATAAACTCTATCAGAAATTTCTTTCAAAATTCTTATTATTTCTTCTCTTTCTTCTGCTTCAAGCATTCTCAATTCGTTATTTAATTCTACAACCTCCATCGGTTCGATGTAGACTGTTTGACCCGAAGATGAATGGTCGTGTACGATTCCTTTAAAAGATGATTTATGTGAAACTTTTACAGGAATTACATATCTATCATCTCTCATAGTTACGATGTTTTCTTGTAATGCTTGATCATTAGAAGATAAAATACTATTTATTTTATCTCTAATATTTTCTGTCTTTTGCCTTTTAGTTTGTCTAATTCTTGCCAGATTTCTACTGGCATTATCGCTAATTTCATCTTCGGAAATTATTGCATTATTAATAGTTGCAACTACATCAGGTTCTTCCATCAAAGAATCCATCATTGCCATAATCATAGGGTAATTTTCGTGATTTTCGTCAGATTCCCCAGCGTATCTTTTTATATCGTGAACGCTACTTAAGATTTGGCCGATTTTCAACAAAACTTCTGGAACTATGTATCCACCCTTTGATACATGCATTATACTTGCTTTAACATTTATAATCTCATATATAGGAGGATTAGAAAATTTGTAAATCATACTCATAGCTTCATAAGTTTCATCCAAGCTTTGTCTGATTTCATCCTCATCAATCATAGGTTCCAATTTATTGGCTATACTTTTCCCCAATTTAGATTTGCAAAATTTTTCAATTTTATTTTTTATTTCGTTGTATTCAAGTGTGTTTAATGTCTTTTTATCCATTTATAAAATTCCTTTTTTAAAATGAAATTCATTAGATTTTCCAGTTGCATATTTGTTCTTTCTAATTGAATATAAGTTAAAATCTATATCATTCTCATCTATCTTAATTCTATCACAAGAATAAATTAAAGAGTAATCGTCCATTCTTACAACCTTATATTTAGAAAAATCTCCTTCAATATAACAATCATTAAACTTACAGAACTCACAATTTTTCCCATTACATTTTATTATGCTCGAAAAAGGACAATAAACAGTAACCATATTAACTAAGTTTTCTTCAACAACAAATTCATAATTGTAATTTGAATTTTTTACAATTTCTTTAATTTCAGATTTGTTTAATTCAACTGATAAAGTTATTACATCTACTCCCAAGTCATTTAAAACTTTTGCTGATAAAGTATTAAATACATTCATCTGATAGTCACTAACAACAAAATCAGCTTTAATATCCCTAGCTATAATGATATCTCCAATATTATTGATTAAAAGTTTGGATACATTATTTTCTCTGCACCTTTTTATAAACTTATCCGTTTTTTCTTGATTCAAAAATCTTGGAACTCTCACGATGTGTTCTGATGAAATTTTATCGCTGTAACCATCCACTTCATCTACATAAACTGTTTTATAACTTGAAGTATTAATTCTATCTTTTTCTATTAGATTATCTAAATTTTTCAGATCAACATTTTTTTGTTTTCTATGATTAAAATCAGCTTTTTCTTCCAAATAAAATTCTATGAAATCTCTCCTTATCTGATTTATCTGACTTTTCGATAAAAATAATCCATCATCTAGTATAATTTCCAGTTCAGAAATATTTACTGGATAGTTTCCTGTTTTTAGTACTTGATTACGTATAAAATCGTCATCTATCGGCTTATTTTTTGCGTCATCGCAAATTATATTAGTGTTATATATTAGATCATTTACAAATATTTGAATAGGTTGAAATTTTTTACAAATAAACTTGACTTGTAAATCAAATTTCAAATTTTTTTCTTCATTTGATTCATCAACTATTTTAATGTGACTAACTCTTTTTACATCAGAATTTTCAAGAGCATCACCTATGTTTTTAAACGAAGCTATGCTATTTTTCGTATAATTTTCAGTTAATGTCAACGGAAAAGTATTTTTTCCATTAGAAAGTATTAGAATATCTTTCTTTAATACATCTTTTGTAAATTTTATTTTCCCTTTCCCTAATACTTTTCCTACTATGTTGCCTTTAACTTGATTTTTCCTACCAAGTTCAACGTAATTGTATCCATTTGTATTATTGATTAATCCTTTTGTAAATCCACGATTTTTAACTTCGTCTAAATAATAATCGTATTTACCATTGTCTAATTTTTCTCTGTAAGATTTTACAATAGAGTACACGTATTCCTTTGATTTCATTCTTCCTTCGATTTTCAAACTATCACAATATTTTGCGATTTCGTCAACATTATCAATAGTACACAAATCTTTTGGACTGAGATAAGACAGCTTTGAATTAATAGTTTCGTTGGCTAAAATAATCTTGTAATCCTTCCTACAAGGTTGAGCACATCTTCCTCTATTTGCACTTCTATCACCATTTAATGAACTCATCAAGCATTGCCCTGATTGGCACACACATAATGATCCATGAATGAAAACTTCAATTTCAATGTCACAGTTATTCCTAATATTTTTTAATTCTTCTAAATCAGTTTCCCTAGCCAATACAATTCTTTTGAAACCAAGTTCTTTGGCAATTAATGCCCCATTCAAATTATTAATGTTCATCTGAGTAGATGCATGTAAATCCATATCAGGAAATAACTTGTTTACAAGATATGCCAGACCAATATCTTGCACAATTAGTGCATCAATATCGATGTTATATAATCTATTTACATAATCAATTGCCTTGTGAATTTCTGATTGTTTTATAAGAGTGTTTAATGTTACATAAACTTTTACGTTTCTTAAATGGCAGTATTTTACAACTTCCTTAACATCTTCTACAGTAAAATTTTCAGCATAAGCCCTTGCGGAAAAATCTTTTGTTCCAAGATAAACGGCATCAGTTCCCGCACGGACACTTGCTTTTACCATTTCCCAATTTCCGCAAGGAGCTAATATTTCACTAATCAATGATTTCATCCCTTTGATAATCCATTAAAATATTTTCTAGCTTATTTTTTTCAAAAGCTAATTTATTATATTCGTCTTTTAAATCTTTGTATTTTTGAGATATATCATCATTTTCTGTTTCGTAAAATTCAATTTGCTTTTTCAAATCTTCCGTAGTTTTATTTTCTTTTTTGAGTTTTGTATTTAAATCTGATGCGTTTTGTTCATATTGCGCTTTGATTTCGTTAGCGTATTTTTCAGCTTTTTTCTTTATATCTTCTTTTTCCTTTTCAGAATTTTCTTTAATTTCATTGTATTGTTTAGTCATTTGCTTTAAGTTTGTTTCTTTAATAACCAAATTTTGATATAATTTTTCGCAATCAGATTTTAAGTTAGAATAATCCTTTATAATTGGATCATTCTCTTTTTTGTATTCATTTAATTCAGTTGTTAAATTATCGTGAGTTTCTGCCAAATTCATAAGAGCTAAGATAGTTGCATTCAAAGTCGTTAATTTTGAATTTCTGTTTTTACAATCTGCAATATCCTTGTTAATTTTCTCAACTATCTTATCTGTTTCTTCTTTAGATTTTTCAGTAACAATATTGTAAGTTGAACCTTGAATTACAACTTGTAATTTGTTCATATACATTCCTACTTTCTCAATGTTGCGTTGAATTTTTGTTCTAATGAATTTAATATTTCTTCTTGTATTTTTTCAATAGTTTTGTCTTTTAATGTTTCATCTTTTGATTGATATATAATTCTGTAAGCTAAGCTCTTCTTATCATTATCAACATGTTCACCTTTATATTCATCGAATAAGTAAACATCCTTAATGATACCATTAGAGTGCTTTAGAATTTCTTTTTCAATTTCAATACTTTCCAATTCTCTATCCACCACAAGAGCTATATCTCTTTCAATTGAAGGATATTTACTAATTGGTGAGTAAAGCTTTTTGAAATCCATATGTTTAATTAATTCTGTAAAATGAATTTCTCCAACATAAACCCTATTATCAAAGTCATAATTGTCTCTTACTTCATAACTTATTTCACCAAATGTTGCGCTCAATTCACCATTTACAAATATATCAGCACATCTACCGCTGTGATAAGTTTTATTATCTTTGTTTTTTACGATTTCATAATTATCAATTCCCAATTCGTTAAATAATGCCAAAATCATGGATCTAACATCGTAGAAATCATAATCTCCATACATTCCCAAAGCTAATTTTTTAGTTTCGATTCTTTCGTTTCCGACCAAGTGGAAAGTATTTCCCAATTCATATACGCAAATATCTTTGATTTTATTTTTATAATTCTTAGATAGTATATCCAAAATATTTGGTATAATTGTGGATCTCATCACAGAGAAATCTTCTCCTAGTGGATTGATTAGTTTGATCAATTTATCATCATCCATTTCAACCATTGCTTTAGAATAAGACTTTGGGCTGATGAATGAATAAGACAACACTTCAAAAGTATTCATAGAATACAAAGCTTTTTTCGTATTATCTATGGCAATTCTTTCTTCGCTCTTAACACCTCTCTTTAGTTTTCCGATAAGAGGTTTAGCGCCAATTTTCTCAAATGTGTAAATTCTTCCAACTTCTTCAATTAAATCTTGATAAATTGAAACGTCTTGTCTGTGGAATGGAACTTTAACTTTGATTCTTTCGTCGTCTTCTGACACAATTTTAAATTCCAATAATTGTAATATATTTTTAATTTCTTCATTTGAAATATCTGATCCTAATAAATCATTGCATTTTTTGAAAGATAGCTCTACATCTTCTAATTTTTCTTTACATGTAATCACATCTATAGAATTATTAATCACAGTGGCATTTGTAATATCTTCAATTAATTTACAAACTCTCAATGATGCTAAATCACATAATTGTTGGCTTACACCCTTTTCAAATCTTGTGGAGGCATCAGTTCTTAAAGATAATCTTCTTGATGAAAGTCTAATTATATCGCTATCAAAACTTGCAGCTTCAATAAGCACATTTGTAGTATCTGATGTTATTTCTGAATCAAAACCACCCATAATTCCAGCGATACCTAATGTGTTTTCACCATCACAAATTATTATATCATCTGATAATTCACGTTCAACATCGTCTAATGTTGTAAATTTTTGTGAACCAGATTCTTTTACTATAATTTTCTTATCTGCGATTTTATCCAAATCATATGCGTGAATTGGTTGACCAGTTTCTAACATTACAAAATTTGTAATATCAACAATATTGTTAATAGGTCTAATTCCAGATTGAATAAGTCTATTTTTTAGCCATTGTGGACTATCTCCTATTTTTACATTTTTTACAACTCTAGCCACATAACGAGTACACTTGTTAGTTTGAATATCAACAGAATTTACGTAATCATTGATATCTTCATCAAAGTTTTTGATTTCAATAGAAGGATACTTGATTTTTTTGCCAAAAGATGCAGCATATTCTCTTGCCATTCCTAAAACGGATAAGCAATCCGGTCTGTTTGGTGTGATTTCAAACTCAATTATAGGTTCATTAATTTCAAGTGCTTCAGTAACAGTTTCACCAATTTCGTTTTCAGATAAAACAGCGATTCCATCTTTGGAGTTTTTATCTACAACTGAAGTTTCAAATCCCATTTCTTCAAAACTTGTCAACATTCCAGGGCTCATAATTCCTTTAAGATCAGCTTCTTTTAAAACAATACCTCCCGGAAGAGTTGCCCCTACCTGAGCATAACAAACAAACATATCTTCTTTGATGTTTTTTGCACCTGTTACTACTTCTATTTCTGAATTACCAGTATCTAACGTAACTATCGATAATCTATCTGCATTTGGATGTTTATCAATTTTCTTTATTTGAGCGACAATTAATTTATCGTTTAAATATTTACTTTTATCTATAACCGATTCAACGTGACTTCCTGTTTCTGAAAGTCTATCTGTAATAGTTTTTATCGATTCGTCTACATCGACGTAATCTTTAAGCCAATTAATAGGTAATAACATATTTCCTCCTAGAATTGTTCCAAAAATCTCTTATCGTTATCGTACAACAATCTTATATTGTCGATTTTGTGTTTTACCATTGTAATCCTGTCAACTCCCATACCAAATGCAAATCCAGTATAAACTTCAGGATCTATTCCACAATTTCTTAAAACATTTGGATGAACCATTCCACATCCTAAAAGTTCCATACTCCAACCTGTATCGTTGCAACTTGGGCATCCTTCGCCTTTACAATCGAAGCAAGTGACATCTACTTCCATTGAAGGTTCTGTAAATGGAAAATAATGTGGTCTAAATCTTGTTTCTATTTCTTCTCCAAATAAGTTTTTGATGAAAATATTGATTGTATCCATTAAGTTAGCCATAGTAACGCCTTTGTCCACAACCAATCCTTCGATTTGATGAAACATTGGTGAATGTGTATCATCTACATCATCAAATCTAAAAGTTCTTCCCGCAGAAACCATTCTAATAGGTGGTTCTTGAGCTTTCATCGTTCTAATTTGTACACTTGATGTGTGTGGTCTAAGTACAGTTTTATCATCCAAATAAAAAGTATCAGATAAAGATCTTGAAGGATGATATTTTGGTGAATTTAATAAATCGAATGTATTTTCAACCGTATCAATTTCAGGACCATCTACAATATCAAATCCCATTGTTTGGAACAAATTTTCCAATTGGATTATCGTTTCATTAAGTGGATGTCTGTGAGAAATCTCTCTGACACCTCTATTTGCAGTTACATCTAATTCTTCTTCTTTTAATTTAATCTTTTTTTGCTCTTGTTTTAATTGTTCAAATTTATTGGACAATAATTCTTCAATTTCAGATCTAACTTCATTTGCTAATTGTCCCATAACCGGTCTTTCTTCTTTAGAAAGTTTACCCATATTTCTTAGAACAAGTGTCAAATCACCTTTTTTGCCAAGAACTTTTACTCTAATATCTTCTAAAGATTTTAGATCACTGGCATTATCGATTAAACCAACAGTTTTATCTTTAATTTTCAAAATTTCTTCTTTCATTATTTTCTCCTTAAACAATAAAAAAATCCCTCATCCCCTATGGGACGAAAGATTGTATTTCCGCGGTACCACCCAAATTATGATAACATCACTCGCAAGTTTAACGCACCCTACACGGCTATATTAGCAACTTCAAAGCGAACCAACAAAATTCGATAAATATGTCACACCAACCCATATCTCTCTTTGTATCTAGTTTTGTATTTTCTTCTTCAACATTTTTAATTATTTTATAATATAACTACTAATTTGTCAATTTTGATAGGTAAAACATACTCAAACTAGCAGCTATAGAAGCATTTAATGATTCGGTTAAATTATCCATAGGAATTATCAAAAATTCATCAGCGTATTTTTTTATTTCATCACTAATTCCATTTGCTTCATTTCCAATTATTAGAACATGTTTTTCTTTGTCCTTAATTTCAAGAATACTTTTAGAATTTTTCTCTAAAGATGTCTCATAAATTTTAAATCCATTTGATTTATAATTCTCTAAGACATCTATACTTTCATAAGAAATATTTATTCTGAATAAACTACCCATAGCACTTCTAATAGTTTTCAAATTATATATATCGCAACTATTGTCAGATAAAATAATTTTATTATAATCAAAAGCTTCTGCACTTCTTATTATTGTCCCCAAATTTCCTGGATCGTTTATACATTCAAGAAATAGAATTTTATCTGTATCCTTATCTTTGTTCTCAATAAAATCAACTACACAAATTATACCTTCAGGATTGTTCATTTCGCTGAGACTGTTGAAAGTTTTTGAATCAAAACAAACACAGCCATCAATAAATTCTTCCCCTTCTCTTAGTATTATTTGTTTGATATTTAAATTTGATTTAATCGCTTCTTCATAAAGCTTATAACCTTCTATTACAAATTCGTTATACTTGTACCTATATTTTTTCTTATAAAGTGATTTTACGTGTTTGTATATTTTATTTGAAGTAGAGGTTATCATCTTTATCACCTGTTTCAGTAATTTTGTCCAAATCTTTATTTGATCCAATTACTATCAAGTAATCTTCAAACTTTACTGTATATTCTGGTGAAGGATTGATATTCATTTCTCCATTATTCTTAACAGCAACAACGTTAATGCCGTATTTACTTCTCATACCAATATCAATGAAGTTCTTTCCTATCCATTCTTTTTTGGGAGTAATCTCTGCAATTGAATAATCATCAGTAAATTCAATATAGTCGAAGATTTGATCACTTATTAAACTCTTAGCAAGTCTTACCGCTGAATCATTTTCTGGAATTATTGCTCTATCTGCTCCAACCTTAAGTAAAATATTACCGTGAAGAGTATCTTTAGCTTTTGTGATTACTTTTTTTACCCCTAATTTTTTACAAACTACAGTAGATAGAATTGATGCTTCAAAATTTGAAGATATAGCAACTATCGCCACATCGAAATTTCCAACACCGACTGAACTCAATGAATTTTCCGTCAAATGTTCAATATACACTGCGTGAGTTACAATACGACTCATTTCATCTACAGTATCTTCATTATTATCTATTAATAATACTTCGTGGCCAGTATTGGATAATTCAATAGCACATGCTCTACCAAATCTACCACAGCCAACTACTACAAATTGTTTCATATTTAAAACCTAACCTATTATAATATTTTCGTGAGCTTCTTTATAAGCTTTTTTGTTTTTTGTATTGGATAGAGCATAAAGTATTGTTAAAGATCCAACTCTTCCAATATACATAGTTGAAATTATTAAAATTTTAGAAATACTATTGATTCCTGGAGTTAAGCTTCTGGTTAGTCCTACTGTACCAAAAGCACTTACTACTTCGAACACTACATCTAAGTATTTTGCTTTATCTATAACTAAAATTGCAAATGTAACAAAAATTACCCAAACCATTGATAAAGTAATGATACCTAAAGCTTTTTTAACTTGAGAAAATCTAATTCTACGATTGAACACTTCTACATCTTCTTGACCTTTGATTTCGCTCAATGCAACAATAATTAACAGCGCAAATGTTGTCGTTTTAATACCTCCGGCTGTACCTGCTGGAGATCCCCCAATAAACATATTCAAAATAGATAACACGCTTGAGCTGTCTAATAATTTTGATTGATCAATTGATGCAAAGCCTGCTGTCCTCAATGTAATTGCTTGGAAAATCGAATTAGAAATTTTATCGATAAATCCCAAATTTCCAATTGTTCCCGGGTTCGAAAACTCCATAGCAAAAATTAAAATCGAAGTAATTGATAACATCAAAATAGTTGTGGTAAGTACAATTTTTGAATGCAAAGAATATTTTTTAAATTTAAAGTTATTATGTAATACATCAAGTATTACGTTAAATCCAATACCACCTATCACGATCAAAAGTCCAATTATCAATAAAACAAATACATTAGTATTAATATCAATTAATGAATTTGGCCCCAAAATATCAAATCCAGCATTACAGAAAGCTGAAATTGAATGAAAAAAGCTATAAAATATTCCCTTAAATCCATACATTGGTATAAATTTCGTCATTAACAAAAAAGCACCAATTGTTTCAATGGAAAAAGTAGATATCAGTATATATCTAATTAGTTTTACCATTCCTTGCATATCAATACTATTCGTTTGTTCTTTAATAATTAATCTATCTTTTAAGGTAATTCTTCTTCCCATTACAAGTGCAATTAAGGTTGCAAATGTCATAAAACCAAGTCCACCCATTTGGATCAAAATGATAATAATTAGTTTTCCTAAAACGCTCCAAGCACTATACGTTGCAACTGTAACAAGACCTGTTACACATACGGCAGATGTTGCTGTAAACAAACAATCAATGTATGGAACTTTTGTTGCATTTTGACTTATAGGAAGTGACAATAATAACGACCCTACTATAATCAAAAAAAGAAAACTTAGAATCAATACCAATGGTGGATTGTCTTCTAAATATTTTTTTAAATGTTTCATAAACAAATCATACTACAAAAGAATTTAAAAGTAAAACATATATTGAACATTTTACAAAAAAAGAGTTACTTATTTATTGAAATAAATAACTCTCTTATAAAACTAATTTTATAACTCTAAATTATAATAATTTAATTCCCAACTTGTCACATTCTTCAAGCATTTTTTTCGGCCAAATCGATGATTGAACTTCTCCTATATGTGCTTTTTGTAAGAAGAACATACAAATTCTAGATTGACCAATACCTCCACCTATAGATTGGGGAAGTGTATCATTAATCAGCATTTGATGATATTCTAAATTTTTCCTATCATTATTTTGTTTTTTGTCTAATTGATAAATCAATCTATCCTTATCAACTCTAATTCCCATAGAGCTTAATTCAAGGCAATTGTCTAAAACAGGATTATAAACTAATATATCTCCATTTAAGCTCCAGTCGTCGTAATCGGGAGATCTGTCAGAATGAGATTTCCCCGATTTTAAAGAATCACCAATTCCAATCAAAAATACAGATCCGTATTTTTTAGTAATCAAAGTTTCCCTTTCATCTGAAGTATTATCCGGATACATTTCTTCTAACTCTTCAGTAGTTACAAAAGTAATTTCATCTCTAAGTATTTTTTTGTAATCATCATAAGAATTAATCAACATTGTTTGAGTGTCTAAGAAACATTGATATATATTTCTTACTGTATCTTTTAAAAATCCGACATTTCTGTCTTCCTTTGAAATTACTTTTTCCCAATCCCACTGATCCACATACAATGAATGTGTGTTGTCACAAACTTCTGAAGGTCTGATAGCATTCATATCCGTATAAATCCCTTCTCCTACTGGAATCTCGTAGTTTTTTAATGCTATTCTCTTCCATTTTGCAAGTGATTGTACGATTTCCAACCTACTCATTGAACCATCTTCCAGGAATTCAAAACCTACGGGTTTTTCAATACCATTTAAGTTGTCATTAATCCCAGTATTAGCTCTAACAAATAGCGGAGCAGAAACTCTAGTCAAATTTAAAGTCTCAGACAACCTATATTGAAAAAAATCTTTGATAATTTTAATAGCTTTCTGTGTTTCTAATAAATCCAAAGAGGATTTGTATCCTTTCGGTACTTTTAATTCCATAAATATCTCCTTTATTCAAAATTAACCATATTTTATTATTATATCAAACATACGAAATATGTAAAATAATTTGAATCGGATAATTTAAGCACTAAAAAAAGCACCTTAATAGATGCTTTTTGTACTATTCATTTTCTGCAGTTTCTATATTTTCTTCAGTCACTGGCTCAGTTTCTTCAGAAGATTGTTTTTCAAATTCTTCATTGTATTTATTGATAACTGCTACTTCAATTTTTTCTCTGGCTGGAGAACTAATTGGATGAGCTATGTCACGATATTTATTATTACCGATTTTTCTACTAGGCATAGCTAAGAATAATCCCTCTTCACCTTCTATAACTTTGATATCATGAATTACTATTTCGTCATCAAAAGTAACAGAAGCAATTGCTTTTAATCTGTTATCAATATTTAGTATTTTAACTCTAACATCTGTAATTTGCATAACCTCACCACCTTGTGTTTTATATATATAATTATACCGCTAAAAAACTCTTTTGTAAATAAATGTAAATATTAAACAAAACATTTATATATAATATATTTTTGTGAGATTAAGATGTCACTAAATCTTAAGCATCTTCTAATTTTAAATAAATGCTTTTCAATTTTTCTCCAATTTTCTGAACACTTCGTTCTTTAACATATCTATACGCTTCTTCAACAGTAGAATATTTGCCATTTATTATATTAACAATTTTGTTTTTAAACTCATCATTGGTTTTTGCTTTGATAACTTCTTTACCATCAGTAAACATATTTTCGTAAATTTTAATGTCTCTTACCAAAACTTTTATTTTAGAAGCGAAAGCCTCTAATAGTACAATTCCTTCTGTCTCTTCTCTGGTCATAAATAGGAACAAATCACTCCCTCGATAACAATCTACCAGTTCTTTTTGATCAACATATCCAGCCATAATTACATTATCCGGCTTATTTTTTATTGCTTTTTTAATATTTGTAGTCAATAGTTTAGGATTAGTGTGACCAAACCAAATAAATTTGTATTGCGGAAGCTTCCTTGCAACTTCTATAAAATCATCCAGACCCTTTCTCTTCATCAAATGACCTACAGAAATAATAACTTTATCATCATCTTTCAAATTATACTTATCTCGAAATCTCTTTCTGCTATCTTTGTCGCCCTTAAATTTATCAAGGTCAATACCATTCGATAGGCTATATATTTTCTTATTAATTCCATATCCTTCAAGTATGTTTTTCGAATATTGTGATGGAGTTATAATAATATCTCCAATATTGTAGCAACTAATAATCCATTTTTTAAAAAGTCTGCTCAATAAATTCGCTCCACGAAAAGAATTTCTAAAATCTTCCATCGTGGAATGCCCATAATAAATAACTTTCTTACCTTGTTTCTTTGCTTTTCGTCCGAATTTTTTTGATTTTGGCATTATAGTATTTATATGAACAATATCATAATCGTCAGTTTCATCGGTTGTGTAGTCAATATTATTTAGTTTCAAAGCTTTTTCCTGGTGTTCAATCGCTTGACCTACTCCACTTTGCTTTACTAAATCATAATCTCCTTTATATATCAAAATTTTCATTTATTCTTAAATCCTTAATACTAGTTTCTTAAATAATACTTCTAATCCTAATGAATAAAGAGCTATAGACATAGGCTTTCCTAATATAATTATCCAGAAATATTTTTGGAATTTCATTTTTGTTGTTCCAGCTATGTAACATAGCATATCATCTGGTGCAATTGGAAAAAATATCAAAGCCGCAAATACATGATCAAATCTGTTCTTTTTGGTAAGAATTTTGATGTATTTGTTATATGCCCTTTCTCCAAAAATTGCTATAATCAATGGCGTACCGTATTTTCTACCAATAAAAAATACAATTATTGACCCTATACAAATACTTACATAGTTGTATACAAATCCCATCCATGATCCGAATAAGATTACTCCCCCGAGACAAGTTATACCACCAGGAATTATTGGGATAATGACTTGCATAATCTGAAATAAGATAAATATCAGAGCAGCTAATTTCCCAAACTGATTCATAAATTCTTGAAACTTATCGATATCTTTAAGTATTCCTGTTTTCCATGCGTAAATCATAACGCATATACTTAGTAATATTCCAAGTGCATTTAGAACATGGATAATAATCTGAAATTTTTTGTTGTCAGCCTCGAGTATCTTATTGAACAGATTTTGCATGATTTTCAATTACCTTTGTATATATCTGCTCAATTTTATTTGCAAATGAATCTTCTGTATAGTTTTCATCTACTAATTGTTTACAATTTTTACCCATTTTATCTCTAAGTTTTTTATTGTCCAAAATTTGATTTAGATAATCGATAAATTCTTCTTCTGTATCGTAACCGAATCCTGTTTTACCTTCAATCAACACCCCGTCCAAGCAGTCATCGTGCCTACAAATTATTGGTGTAGAACATGCCATTGACTCAATAAATGTCAATCCTTGTGTTTCGGATGTCGATGCAGATACGAATACATCTGCTTTGGAGTAAAAGTTTCCTACTTTTGAAGAATCAATCATTCCTGTAAATATCAATCTATCTCTTATTTTTGAATTTAAGCAAATTTCCTTTAATTCTGAAAGAAATGGTCCTGCACCTGCAATAATGAACACAATATCATCTCTATCAATATTTTCAAGATACTGTAGAATTTCAGTGATATTTTTTTCTTTGCCGATTCTTCCTAGAAATAATACTATATGCTTATCTTCAGGAATTTTATAGCCACTTCGTATATCAAAATCGTCACATTCAGATAACTTATGAACATTAATTCCAGTTGGTACCACATATATATCTTCGTGTATATTGTAATCTGTTAACAAATTATATATTTTATTAGTTGGAACTACTACACCGTCAGTAGTTTTAATAATTTGTTTCGTAAATTGTTTTGCAAGTTCTTTGCCAATCTTTTTATTCAAAGAAAAATAATGAGTGTAATCCTCGTAAACAGTGTGGTAAGTATGCAAAAGTGGAATATCCAAATCCTTAGCAATCTTTTTTGCTTGGATAAACATAGTGAATTCTGTTTGTGAATGAACTATATCTGGTTTCCAATCCATAATATCTTCATAAAATCTATTATAAAATAACTTATTCATTCTAGCGTCTGGATAAAATTTTCCAGCTCCTAAAGAACCCATATAATAAATGTCGTCTTCTTGTTTTGAATTAAAACTATCTGAAAAAGTTAAAATCCTAACATCGTGTCCCAATCTATCTAAAGCTTTCTTTAAAGATTCAATCGATGTTACAACTCCATTTATTGTCGGTCTGTAAGTATCTGTGGTTATTAATATTTTCATAAAACACCTTCCACATAAAATTATAACATAAATGAAAGGTGTGTATTTGTTACAATAATATTACATTTTATGCAAATAAAAAAGGAATTATTACCTAATTCCTCTCATACATTACATATTAAATAATTTGTCAATTTTCTCCATCAAATTATTATGAACTTCTTTATTTTCTTCTAAAAATTTTATAGTTTCATCTTCAACTTCTTTTAATCTCTCATCAGATAGATTGTTCTTTCCATAAGGATACACCACTGTATTTTCTTTTTCAATGTGTTTTTGTAAATGTCTTCTGTATCCCATTAGATTTCCTATTACTTCAACAAAATTCTCATCCGATCTTTCTTTTTCGTATTCTTTAATACTTTGACCCAGGTCAAAAATTATACCTCTTGCTATTTCGTGTTCTACTAACATTCCATTCAAAACCATAACTTCACCAATTCTACCCAAATCTTCTTTCATCTTTTTAAACAAAATTTCTTCTTCTTTTCTGTGGTGAAATTTATCTGCGTATTCTTTTAAAATATAAATCAATAATTCTACGAATTCAACATTTATATCCTTATTATTTATAAATTCAATTGACTTTTCTTTCATTAAACCTATTATTTTACTTATATTTTCGTGTTCTTTTTCTAAAACTAAAATACTATCCATATTATCACTCCTTTTATACAACAATTATATTATAAAAGCGTAAAAAATATTGTAACATTCGTTACAATAAAAAACGGCGTTATAAAACGCCGAATATAATTAATTTTTAGTTCCTGGATAATCTGCCAAATTATTCATGTAGTATGTTAATGTGTACAGACTTTCATCAAGATGTACATTTTCCAATACAACATTTTTTGGTAATTTCAAATCCAATGAAGCAAAATTCCAAATACCTTTTATGCCGCCATCAACTAGCTTATCACAAACATCTTGAGCTACATCTGTTGGTAGGGCAATAACAGCTATTTCTGGTTTCTTTTCTTTTAGATACTCTTCAATTTTATCAATATCTTTGATTTCATAATCTGAAATTTTTGTACCTACCTTTTTTCCATGGTCAAATACATCAACAATATTAAAACCTGAAGATTTAAATCCTCTGTAGTTCATTATGGCTTTTCCAATATTTCCACAACCCAAAATAATTGCCTTATAAGATTTGTTTATACCCATAATTTTTTCTATTTCTGATTTTAATTCTTCGACATTGTATCCGTATCCTTGTTGACCAAAACCACCGAAATGATTTAAATCTTGTCTAATTTGAGAAGCAGTTAAACCTGTAATGCTGCTCAATTCTTGACTTGATACTCTTATTATTCCCTTTTGCTCGATCATTCCTAAATATCTGTAATATTTTGGAAGTCTCTTAACAACAGCTAATGATACTCTTGCCCTTGCCATATTATCACTCCATTCATTGTTATTAATATAATTATATCAAAAAAATATTTTAATTTCAATAATTCTGCAATTAATTTGAATAAGAAAAAGCCAAGCATTTTTTATGCTTGACTTTGTTTATTATGATATTTATATTTTAAAAATTAACTATTTTCTAATTCACTTAGCAATTGTTTTAATGTTTTATTTAGAACAGGGTGTACAAAAAATTGTGCAAAATCATTCAAAGGTTCCAACACAAATTTTCTATCTTGAACATAAGGATGTGGAATTTTCAAATCATCAGTATATATTATTTCATCATCACAAAATAGAATGTCGATATCTATAGTTCTAGGTCCCCATTTTTCGTGTCTTTCTCTGCCAAGATCCAACTCAATTTGTTGAGTTATTTTCAGCAAATCTTCAGGCTCTTCGTATGATTCTATTTCAACGGCACAATTGAGAAAATCTTCCTGATCAGTTTTTCCCCAAGCTTTTGTAGTGTACATTTCAGACACGTTTTTTAATTCAATACTATTTGTGTTTTTCAATCTATCAATAGCAGAATCAACATAATCTTGTTTATCTCCAATATTGGATCCTATTCCCAGAAAATATCTTCTTTTTTTTCTATTAATTGTCACTTTAACAGTATCAAGTGGCAAATTAATTGGGGCCCATGGTTTTTTAATTTCTACAGTAAGTTCTTGTACAATTTTGTATTTTTCAAATATAAACTCAACCAATTTATAAGCAACTGTTTCTATTAAATCTATGGATTCTGAACGAAAATAATCGTAAATTTCTTTACTCAAAACTCCATAGTGTATTGAATCTTCTAAATTATTAGAAGTTGCGCCTTTTTTCATGTTGTATCCCATTTTTAATGTCACCAAAAATTTTTGTCCCAATTCTTTTTCAGATTGAAATACTCCATGGTTAGCGTATATTTCCAAATCTTTTACTAATAGGTAGTCCATTATTTTCCTTCTCTTTTTATAGCCAAAGCCATTCTCATAGCATCATAACTTTCTTTTACATTGTGAACTCTAAAAATTGAACATCCATTCATTACACCAATAGCAGTAGTTATAGCTGTTCCAAAATCTCTTTCAGTAGCTACATCTATTCCCATAGCTTTACCAATAAATCTTTTTCTACTTGTTCCCAATAAAACAGGATATCCCAAATCGACAAATTCTTTGATTCTGTTTACAACGGTTAAATCTTTTTCGTAATCAAGTGCAAATCCAACTCCCGGATCCAATATAATTAATTCATCTTTGATTCCCGCTTTTTTTGCTAAATCAACAGATTCTAATGTTTCTCTGTTTAAGTCCTTCATTAAATCATTGTAATTATTATTATCTTTGTTGTGCATCAATATTACAGGAATATCTAGTTCCTTAGCAGTTTTAGCCATTTCTGGATCTGATTTCAATCCCCAGACATCATTTAAAATATCTGCCCCTTCTTTCACAACTTCTCTTAAAGTATTAGCTTTATAAGTGTCCAAAGAAATTGGAATATCGAAGTTTTCTCTTATTTTTCTAATGATAGGAATAACTCTTTCAAGTTCTTCTTCAGAAGATACAGGAGTGTGTCCTGGTCTTGTGGATTCAGCACCAATATCAATGATACTAGCTCCTTCGTTTATCATATCTTCGACATGTTTCACAGCTCTGTCTACTTCATTCCATTTTCCTCCGTCTGAAAAAGAATCTGGTGTGACATTCAAAATTCCCATTATATAAGCATCGTTTTTAAAATCAAATTCTTTGTTTCTAATTAACATATTGTATCCTTTCAATAAATAACTGTTTTATTTTTCTTTTCTTCTGGCCAATTACAAATACTTCTTGCAGGACATCCAAAACACATCCTCGATAGCTTGTCTGCTTTGTAAAAAATCTCTATAAATCTGTCGTCGTTTTCTTCATTAGTTCTATGATGTTTAATCGCACTAATTATTCGTTTTTTTGACTCATCATTAAAATCTAAATCTTTCAAAATTTCTTGTGCAATTTCTTGTGATAATATACTGTGATTGATCCCTGTATCTACTTCGTCAGCTCTTCCCAAATCATGCAAAAGCGCAGTAACATATATTAAATCCTTATCAATATTCAGATTCTCTTCTAAGTTTATAATATAGCAGATTCTAGCTACATCCATAAGATGAGAGAAATCATGTTTACAAAATACACGAGTTTTCTCATCATCTTCAATTTTATTTATTTTTTTATTAAATAATTTATGATTAAGGACAATGTCGGTATTTTTCATTATAATCCCATTAATCTGTATGCTTCGTTTTTCAAATCCAAATCTTCTTCAAAAGCTCCTCTTGCTACAGAAGTCATTGTTGAAGTGCCTGGTTTTTTAACTCCTCTCATATTCATGCACATGTGTTCAGCTTCAATAGTAACCAAACATCCTTTACAATTTAAATATTCCATTAATGCATCAGCTATTTCGATATTTAAACGTTCTTGTAACTGTGGCTTTTTTGAATAAACGTCAACAGTTCTAGCTAATTTTGATAAACCAGCAACTCTTTTATCAGGAATATAAGCAATATTAACTTTTCCCCAGAATGGTAGTAAATGATGTTCACACATAGAATAGAAAGGAATATCCTTTTCTATAACCATATTATCATCAACTATTTCAAAAGATTTTGACAAATGCACTTTCGCATCTTGGTTTAGTCCACTAAAAATTTCTTCGTACATTCTAGCTACTCTTTGAGGTGTTTCCAATAATCCTTCTCTGTTTGGATCTTCACCAATAGCTTCTATTATCATCGATACTGCTTGTTCAATTTTTTCTTTATCCATTTAAATCCCTCTCATTTATAAAAATATAAGAGCACCCGAGAGTGCTCCACAAAAAAAGCATTATCCTTTGTTTCAAAGATAATGCTCCCACTAATTCATATTATCAGCGGAAGCGGCATTGATATCGCAATAATTTCGTTAATGGGCAACTCCCTATCCCATTACACTAAACGCATCAACCCTACTCTGTAATTATTATTATACCACACTTATGTGATTTTTAATCTTGATATTTTAACCCATCAAAGTGAAAATAGTCAATCATATCATCATCTTCATAGATAATGATATCAGATGGTTCTCTATTTCTTTCAGCTACATTGAAACAGTCTTCAAGCTTTGCGTATTCAACAGCTCTACAAGTATTTTGAACTGCAAAATCAAATTTTCCATCTTTGTATTTTTCAATAAAATCTTTTTTAGTTAAATCATTCATCGTCTTTCTTCTTCCTATTCTTCAAATATTCTGTGTAAGTTTTTTGCATTAATTTTTCAATTTCAGAAAAATCCATATTAATTCCTAGCTTTTCTCTTTTAGCAATATAACTCAAAACCTCTATATAACTCATCGCTAACGCCGTGGTCATTATAGATGCAGTCGCTGCAGAAATTAATCCACCAGCTAAACTACCTATTCCTGGAATAAACTTCAAAGCATTTGTTACTATAAATCTTCCTGCAAAAGTAGCTCCTCCAGTTCCTCCTATGGCCGCTATTATTGAGGCAACTCTTTGTTTATCCATTGATATTCCAAATATAGAATTAATATGAGCTATCATTCCAATTTGCATAGGCACTAAAATCGATGCATCTGAGAAAGGTATAGGAACAAATCCAATACCAAAAGCTGTTTTTATATATCTTTTTGCCCAACGTCTTGCCGTTTTTGCTTTTAAATCAATATCGACATGTTGGGCATTAATAAAAGAATTTTTAATTTCCTCATCCAAAAGTTCAAAACTCTTAGTCATCAGCTCTTTTAATCCTTTTTCTTCAATGACCATATCGTTAATTCGGTATGGCTTTGCAAGTATTTCTATAACATCTGCCACGTCTAAATTCAAATCTTGAATGTATTCTTTTAATTTTTCAGAATTTTCTCCTAGAGATTGTGTTAAGACTATAATTACTGGTGCGAACTGTTTTAAGGAGTTAATAAGAGATATTTCAGAATCTTCTATCCTAGATCCATTTGAGTTAATACAATAATATACCAAATGAATTCTATCTTTTTCGCCTTGACGTTTTAAATCTTTTAATAAAGTTGTTATTTCTGTAAGAACTTCTCTTTGATTTTGTGAGTTTAGTTCGAGTCCTTGAGTATCGTATAAATTAATAGGAATATTTTCCTTAGTAATTTTTTGCAAATATTTAGTGACAGGCTTACCTACACCTGTCTCCACCAAATTATCTCTAAACATTCCATTAATTAACGTTGATTTACCAACTCCAGTTTTCCCAACCAATAAAATATTGATTGGACTCATTTTTTGTATTTCTTCACTTGTTTTGCCAAGCACTTCATTTATTAAATCGTAATTATTCATTATCTCACCAACTTATCTTATATATACCCGATATTCATTTTCAACTAACATTTTTAATTCATTGCATTAAAAAAGATGAGGAATATATCCTCACCTTTGATTTGTCTACATATACGCGCCAGGACCAGGTTGAGGCATAGCTGGTTCGTCTTCTTTTATAGAAACTACTGCTGCTTCTGTAGTCAATAATAAACTTGCAACAGATGCTGCATTTTGTAATGCAGATAATGTTACTTTTGTTGGATCTACAATACCAGCTTTTAACATATCTACATATTCACCTTTGTATGCATCAAATCCAATTCCTTTGTCTTTGTTTTTAACATTTTCAACTATAACAGACCCGTCGATTCCGGCATTAATTGCGATTTGTTTTACAGGTTCTTCTAACGCTTTTAGAATTATTTTAACTCCTGTTTTTTCATCGCCTTCAACTTCATCGACAAGTTTTTCAACTTCTTCAAGAACATCCAATAGAACTGTTCCACCACCTGCTACAATTCCTTCTTCAACTGCTGCTCTTGTTGCTGCAAGTGCATCTTCTATTCTCAATTTTCTTTCTTTTAATTCTGTTTCTGTAGCTGCTCCTACTTCAATTACAGCAACTCCACCAGATAATTTTGCTAATCTTTCTTGAAGTTTTTCTCTATCATATTCAGAATCAGTTTCAGGAATTCTGTTTTGGATTTGTTTAATTCTTTCTTCAATCTTAGATTGTTCACCATTTCCGTCAACAATAGTTGTCTTGTCTTTTGAAACATTAACTTTTCTTGCTCTTCCTAGCATATCAAAAGATGCATCTTTCAATTCGATTCCCAAATCTTCTGTGATTAATTGAGCTCCAGTTAAAATGCAAATATCTTCAAGCATTTCTTTTCTTCTATCCCCAAATCCTGGTGCCTTTACAGCTACACAGTTGAATGTTCCTCTGATTTTATTTAAAACTAAAGTTGCTAATGCTTCACCTTCAACATCTTCTGCAATTATAAATAATGGCTTACCTTGTTGAACAACTTGTTCTAATAATGGCAATATATCTTGAATATTTGTAATTTTTCTGTCAGTAACTAAAATGAATGGATCTTCCATTGCTGCAACCATTTTGTCTGAATCAGAAACCATATAAGGAGAAACATATCCTCTATCGAATTCCATACCTTCTACAACATTTAATGTAGTTCCCATAGATTTTGATTCTTCAACAGTAATTACACCATTATTTCCAACTTTTTCCATAGCTTCTGCAATTAGTTTACCAATAGTTTCATCAGCTGCTGATACGCTACCAACATTCGCTATTTCTTCTTTTGTTGTAACACTGTGACTTCTTGATTTAATAGCTTCCACAGATTTTTCAACAGCTTTTCTGATACCTTTTTGTAAAACAATTGGATTGGCACCAGCCGCTAAGTTCTTCAAACCTTCTCTAATAATTGCTTGTGCTAAAAGTGTAGCAGTAGTAGTACCATCACCTGCAACATCATTAGTTTTAGTAGCAACTTCTTTTACTAATTGTGCACCCATGTTTTCGTATTCATCTTCAAGTTCGATTTCTCTTGCAATTGAAACACCGTCATTTGTAATCAATGGTGCACCATATTCTTTATCCAAAACTACATTACGACCTTTTGGTCCCAATGTAACTTTAACTGTATCTGATAATTTATTAATACCTTCTACCATGCTTTTACGAGCATCATCTGAAAATTTGATTTGTTTTGCCATAAAATTTATCCTCCTATTCTACAACTGCTAGAATATCTTCATATTTAACTAATATATATTCTGTATCTTCTAGTTTTATTTCTGTTCCAGCGTATTTTGAGTATATAACTTTATCTCCAACTTTAATGTTGCCTTTCATTTTTTCATCTTCTTCTACTTCAGATCCAATAGCTAAAACTTCTGCATAAACAGGAGCTTCTTTAGCTGAAGATGGGAGAACTATTCCAGAGAATGTTTTTTCTTCTTCTTTTTCTTGTTTTTTTAATACTAATCTATCACCAATAGGTTTTAAATTCATGATATCCTCCTTCAGAATCTTTTGTTAGCACTCTAACCTGTTGAGTGTTAATCCTCTTATATAATAAACCACGTTTTTGTTTAAATCAAACGTATTTATTAGTATTTAAAAGCAAATAACTCAGTTTATTTTGATATTTCTTGTTTTATTTCTATTTTCTATGATGAAATTCTCAAAGTTATTTTCCGATTGTATTTTCTCTTCCATAGTAGAATAAATATTGCTGTGCATATCCTGCATATTCTCCAAACAAATCGTCAGCGTACTTTGCAATCAAATTTTTATTTGTTTCTTTTTTTATAAATAAATACTCCATAACTCTTTTAATCCACACATCAACCGGAAATGTATTGTGTCTATTGTATGAGAAAAGCATTATACAATCGGCAACTTTAGGTCCTACTCCTGGAAGTTTGATTAATTCTTTTCTTAATTCTTCATTTGATAAATTATCTATTTCAAATATATCAAATTCATTATTCGCAACCATTTTTGCCACATCTACAATTCTTTTATCTCTGAATCCAACACGGCACACTTCTCTCATTTCTTCTACTGGTACCTTTGCTAAATCTTCAGGCTTAGGAAAAGAATACAATTTTCTACCGTTAAATTCTCCCAATAATTTACCGTAATTTTCGCAAATTATATTAACGGATTTCATAATTCTAGGTATTTGATTGTTAGCTGATATAATAAATGAAATTATTGTAGAGAATTTATCTTGGTTCAAGATTCTGATTCCATCACCATACTCTAATGCGTTTTTCAAAGTTTCATTGAAAGATAATTCTTCTTTAATTTTTGAATAATCTGTTTTCAAATCAAAATAATTTTCCCATTTTTTATAGTAATCATCCTCTGTACAGTTTTTGATATAAACGTAATCTCCAACCAAACTTACATTACAGTACATGTCACCATCAACAGTCGTATAAGACATATCATCTTCTTTGTACCATCTAAACGCCTGCCCACATTCAAAAATGTGGGTAGGGTTAAAAGATGATTGTTTAATTTTAGTAAGTTTTAATTCATCATTAAATTCTATTTGTGTTTGCATTAATACCATCCGCGTATTTTCATTGTTTCGCTAATCTTTTTGATTGAATTTACATAAGCAGCTTGTCTCAAAGTTATATTAAGCTTTTCGGATAATTTCCAAATTTCATCAAATGATTTATTAATCAATTGATATTCTTTGTCTCTAACTTCTTCCTCAGACCAATAATATCCCGCTTTGTTTTGTACCCATTCAAAATAAGATACGGTAACTCCACCAGAATTTGCCAAAATATCTGGAACAATAACTACATTTTTTTCATTTAAAATCTCATCAGCATCCTTAGTTATAGGTCCGTTTGCTCCTTCGACAATAATTCCCGCTTTTATCAAATTGACATTTTCTGTAGTGATCGCATTTTCCAAAGCTGCAGGTATAATTACATCTACATCTGCTGAGAAGAAATCTTCTGCTGAAATTACTTCACATCCTTCAATACTAGCGAAGTCTTTTTCTTTAGTTTGAGAAATTTTAAAACATTCATCAAAGTTGAATCCGTCTTTTTTATAAATTGCAAATACTCCTCTTTGCTTGTTATACTCCATGATATATTTTACTTTCATACCATGTTCAAGAACGTATTTTAAAGTATAAATCCCAACATTACCTAATCCTTGTAAGGCAACAGTTGTTTCTTCTAATTTTTTATTTAAATTTAGAACTGCTTTTTTCGCACTTAAAGCTACTGAAAATCCTGTAGCTTCTGTTCTTCCCAATGATCCACCAAATTCAATCGGTTTTCCAGTGAAAGTACCCATTTGATTAGTACCAGTTAGTTTGTTGTACTCATCAGCCATCCAACTCATAATTTTCCCATTTGTATTAACATCTGGAGCTGGAATATCAAAATCTTCTCCTAAATATTTGTACATTCCATCAACAAATCCTCTAGATAATCTTTCCAATTCACCTTCAGAAAGCTTTGATGGATCTACAATTATTCCACCTTTTCCTCCACCATAAGGTAGGTTTGTTACTTGGCATTTAAAAGTCATCCATATCGACAATGCTTTAACTTCATCCAAGTTAACATCTTCTCTAAATCTCAATCCACCTTTTGTAGGACCCATTGCATTATTATGTTGTGATCTGTAACCCTTAAACACTTTCATTGAACCATCATCCATTTTCACTGGAATATTTATTTCAATTACTCTGTAAGGATCTTTCAATAATTCATAAACGCTATCGTCTAATTTTAAAATTTCGCAAGCTTTTTTAATTTGATATCTTGCATTTTCCAACGGATTTAATGTTTCTGTCATATAATTAAAACTCCATTTCTTTATTAACAAATTCTATAATTTCTTCAACTGTCATTCTTTTTTGTTCCATAGTATCTCTATCTCTTATAGTAACGGTATTATCTTCTAAAGTATCAAAATCTATCGTTACACAATATGGAGTTCCTGCTTCGTCCTCTCTTCTATATCTCTTGCCAATTGAACCAGCATCATCAAAATGAGTCATGAAATTCTTAGCTAATTCATTATAAACTTCCATTGCCTTATCATTTAATTTTTTAGTTAAAGGAAGAACTGCAACTTTATATGCCGCTAATGCTGGATGAATTTTTAAAACAGTTCTTGTAGAGTTGTCTTCTAATTGTTCTTCTTCATAAGCATCACATAAGAAAGTTAAAAACATTCTGTCTACACCTACAGATGGTTCTATACAATATGGAATATATTTTTCGTTTGTTGTTGGATCCATATATTCTAGTTTTTCTCCAGAACCTTCACTGTGTTTTGACAAATCATAATCAGTTCTATCGGCAATACCCCACAATTCTCCCCATCCAAATGGAAATAGATATTCAAAGTCTGTTGTGGCTTTTGAATAGAATGATAATTCTTCTTGTTCATGGTCTCTAAGTCTCAAGTTTTCTTCTCTAATTCCCAAATTCAATAAGAATTCTTTACAGAAGTTTCTCCAATATTCGAACCATTCCAAATCAGTTCCTGGTTCACAGAAGAATTCTAGTTCCATTTGTTCAAATTCTCTTGTTCTGAAAATAAAGTTACCTGGAGTGATTTCGTTTCTGAATGATTTACCTATTTGACCAATTCCAAAAGGAATTTTCTTTCTTGAAGTTCTTTGAACATTCTTAAAGTTCACAAAAATACCTTGTGCTGTTTCGGGTCTCAAATAAATTTCTGATTTGTTATCTTCAGTAACACCTTGGAAAGTTTTGAACATCAAGTTGAATTTTCTGATATCAGTAAAATTATGCTTACCGCATTCAGGACATTTGATGTTTTCTTTTTCAATAATATCCAATAATTCTTGTTCTGATTTTCCGTCTAATCCAGTTATTTCTTCATTTTTTTCATCCATGAAATAGTCTTCAATTAATTTATCAGCTCTAAACCTAGATTTACATTCTTTACAGTCGATTAATGGGTCTGAGAATCCACCAACATGACCAGATACTACCCAAGTTTGAGGATTCATAAGGATAGCTGCATCCAAACCAACATTGTAAGGGCTTTGTTGGATAAATTTTTTCCACCAAGCTCTTTTTATATTATTTTTGATTTCAACACCTAATGAACCGTAGTCCCAAGTATTTGATAATCCTCCATAGATTTCACTACCAGGAAATATTATTCCCCTTGATTTACATAAGCTTACTATTTTCTCCATAGTTTTTTCTTCGTTTTTCATAAAACCCTCCATTTTTTTTGAATAATAAAAAATCCCCGAAGTAAAACTTCAGGGACGAAATGTAATTTCCGCGGTTCCACCCTAATTATGATAAAACATCACTCTTAGAATTATTAGCTCCAGACTGCCGTTATAACTTGTTAATTTTCACCACACATTAACTCTCTGTAATTGTTATATTATTTATCTTTCTTCGCTTTTCAATATTCATATAAATTATATCATAAATTTACAAAAATGTTAATTGACTATCCGATAAATTTTCCATATCTAAGTCAATAAAATTTGTCAACAAAAACTCGTGAATTTCTTTGGAATTTTCTCCGTACAAATATGTTTGTTCAAAAGATTGCGGCAATATAATTGGCATTCTAGTATGAATTTCCGATATTGATCCTTTAGCCTCTGCGGTAAGCATACTGACATGTCTTATACTGGTTTCTTGACTTTTATATTCTCTAAAAATACCTGCAATAGAAAATATTTTTTGATTTGCAACAGTTAATCTGTACTTATCTTTGTTTTTCTGATTCCACTCAAAAAATGCAGTCGCAGGAATCAAACATCTTCTGTATTCAAAATCTTCCTTGAAAAACTTTGATGTATAAATCTTTTCGATTCTGGAATTTATTATAGATTTTTTCATAAAATCAACATCTATTCCCCATCTCATATAATCAAAATCATCACATAAAGTTAAAATTTGTTGACCAGGAAGTATTTCTGTTTTTGGATTAAATTTTGTGATTTGTTTTTTATTGTATCTTTTTAATAAATCAAGTTTACTTATATTCAGTTCAAATCTAGAACACAAATATATCACCTCTTTTATATTTGTAAAAAGCCAGATGATTTACTTTTCATCTGACTTAACAATTTGCTTTTTATATTTAATTTGTAAAATTATTCCTGCAATTACAATTGCAATACTTACTAATTGACTCACTCTTAATGCTCCAATGTACAAGCTATCAGTTCTGAGTCCTTCTACAAAAAATCTCAATATTCCGTATAAAATCATGTATAAACTTGTTATTTGTCCATCGAATTTCTTCTTGTTTTTAAATATATACACCAATATTAAGAATATAATAAAATCTCCAAGAGATTCGTACAAGAATGTAGGATGAACTTTTACACCATCTATTGTAATTGCCCAAGGAAGATTAGTTGGAGTACCATAAGCTTCCTTATTTATAAAATTACCCCATCTACCAATTGCTTGTCCCAGTGCAATCGCCGGCATAAAAATATCCAGCATCTTCAAAAATTTAAAATTTTTATTCTTACAAATAACATAACAAGTAATAACTGCGGCAATTATTCCTCCATAAATCGCCAATCCACCACCGCGAATATCGATGATTTCTCCTAAATTTTTGGAATAATAATCCCATTCAAATATTACATAATAAGCCCTTGCTCCTACAATTGCAAGAGGAAGTGCCCAAACTAAAATGTCCAATATGGTATTTTCTGAAATATTTTCTAATTTGGCTAACTTTACAGCTACTACATAGCCTAAAATCACCCCCAAAGTAATCAATATTCCATACCACATTATATCTATTCCAAAAATAGAAAAAGCTACCCTGTCCATTTTTATTCGTTATCCCAGTTATGACTTACTTGTTGAACGTCATCACTATCTTCTAGATTATCGATTAATTTTTCCATTTTATCAACATTGGATTCGTCGTTGATTTTAACGTAATTTGATGGTTCATAAACCAAATCAGATTTTACGAATTTGTATCCTTTATCCAACAAAGTGTCTCTCACTTGTGCAAAATCTTCCATAGCAGTGTTGATTACAAAAATTCCATCATCAGCTTCAAAATCTTCTGCACCAGCATCCAAACTGTCCATCATTACTTCTTCTTCATCCAAAGATTCTGCTTCAATTAATAACAGACCTTTTCTTTGGAACATAAATGATACAGAACCATTTTGTCCAAGATTTCCTCCGAATTTATCAAAATAATGCCTAACATCTGAAGCAGTTCTATTTCTGTTATCTGTCAAGCATTCAACTATAACAGCCACTCCTTCTGGACCGTATCCTTCATATACAATGTTTTCGTAATTTGCAGAATCTCCGTCGCCACTTGCTTTTTTGATAGCTCTGTCGATATTATCATTAGGCATGTTTTCTGCACGAGCTTTTTCTATAACAGATTTTAAACTAGGATTGTATTCAGGATCAGCTCCACCTTCTCTAACAGCAACAGTAATCGCTCTTGCCATTTTTGTGAATACTTTACCTCTTCTAGCATCTTCACTACCTTTTTTGTTTTTTATTTTACTCCATTTATTATGTCCTGACATAAAATCACATCCTTAATATTTATTTCTATCGAACTCAAATGATTTCGCAAATTTTCTTTTGTGCTCGCTTTGTCTTATCTTTTTATCAATCAAATCTTTAGACTTAGTTTCAGAATTATTCATCAAATAATTATCTAGTTCTTCGTAAGTAAACCCAAACTCATCTTCATCGGTTTGACCTTCCCACAAACCAGCACTAGGTTTTTTATTAATAATTACATCTGGAACGCCCAAAACTTTTGCCATTTCGAAAATATCTGTTTTATACAAATTCAAAAGTGGCATAAGATCAGCTCCACTGTCTCCGTATTTTGTAAAATATCCAGTCATAAATTCGGAACGATTTGATCCAGATAATACCATATAACCATTATTTTGAGCATAATAGTACAACGTCAACATTCTAAGCCTTGGCTTAATATTTGATACTGCCATTTCTACAGAAGTTTTTTCAAAAGTTTGTATTAATGTATCAAAACCATCATTCAAATCGACTTTTTTAAAATTCAAATCAATCGCTCCTGCTAATATTCTAGCATCTTCTTCATCTTTAGGATTGCTTTTTATAGGCATAATCAAACCTAACGCGTTATCTCCAAAAGCTTTTTTGCACAAACACGCTAATACAGCGCTGTCGATTCCGCCGCTAATTCCAAAAACCGCTCCTTTTAAATTAGCTGATTCGACTTCTTCTTTTATCCATTTTGTTATATCTTCACATAATTTTGCGTAATTCATTTTAATCCACCCTCAAATTTTATCACAATTTACATCATTTTAAAATATTAACTTACCATTTAATGATGATTGGTAAGTAAATTCAATCATTGTAAACTTTATGTTATCGCTTGTTAAATCAATTAACTTATTTTCTATTTCTTCGTATTTATCTTCATCTAATAAAATATCAAAAACCACTTTTTCTAAATATTGCTTGTTAGCTACGTAAATATCATTATTCATCAAAAAATTTTCAATACTTCCAACATTGGTGTAATCAAATTCCATCTGAAAATTTCTAAATATTTTCTTATCTACAATAACCGACTCATTCAAACACTCACTAGAAGCTTTTGTGTATGCTCTTATAAGACCACCAGCTCCAAGTTTAATTCCGCCGTAGTATCTTGTAACAACTACACAAACATTAGTCAAATCTTCTTTTTTAATTACTTCAAGAATTGGAATCCCTGCTGTTTGAGAAGGCTCACCGTCGTCATCAAATCTCTGAATTAATTTGTCCTCTCCAATGATATATGCAGAGCAATTGTGAGTTGCGTCACTATATTTCGATTTTATACTATCCACAAATTCCAAAGCCTCTTCTTCTGATTCCACGAACTTACAATTTCCGATAAATTCTGATTTGTTGATTACAAAAGAAAAAGGTACGCTTTTGTGAATACTTTTATAATTTTTCATATATAAATTCCTCATATTTTTCTATTTCAGACTCAGAGATTTCAACCACAAGGCTAACATCTTCATTGTTATATGACACATCTTCACATTTAAAATTTTGTAAAATTGTGTTTAGAACGTCCTGATGATCGTAGTCAAATCTCATTTTAACACATTTGTAATTGCCATATAATTCTTCTTGAATTTTGTATAATAACTTTTTGATGTCTTCGTCGTTAAAAGCTGATATCTTAATTTTATTTTCCAAATTATAAGGAAAAATCACGTTAGGATTTTTGTCAGATTTATTAAATACCGTAATCATTGGTTTGTCCAATACTTTTAGTTCCTTTAATATGTCCATTGTTGTAGTTATTTGATTGTCCAAATCGGAACTTGAAGAATCCAAAACAAATAATATCAAATCTGAATGTTTCAAATCCAATAATGTTGATTTAAAAGCTTCGATTAAATATGTTGAAATATCTTTAATAAATCCAACAGTATCTATTACGAGGTATTGTTTTTTATTCGGCAATGTACATTTTCTTAAAGTAGTATCCAATGTTTTAAATAGCAAATCCTCTGTTTCAAACTCTTCCTTGTACTTATCTTTGTAGAAATTCACCAATTTGTTGGACAAAGTAGATTTGCCTGCATTTGTGTATCCAACCATACTCACCATTTTTATATCTGATTTTAGTCTTTGTTTTCTCATATTTTCTTGACTTTTATCGATATTTTTTAATTCGCACTTGATATTGTCAATTTTCTTTTGGATAGTTCTTCTGTCTACTTCAAGTTTTGTTTCCCCAGGTCCTCTAGTTCCAATTCCACCACCAGTTCTGGATAAGTGGTCTCTAAATCCAATCAATCTTGGAAGTCTGTATTTGTATTCTGCAAGTTCAACTTGAAGCACACTTTGTTTTGTTTTCGCTCTGCTTGCAAATATATCTAAAATTAAATTTGTTTTGTCGACTATTTTAAGCCCAGTTATATCTTCCAAGTTTTTAATATTTGAACCAGATAATTCTACATTAAATATCAAAGTTGTTACGTCCAATTTTTCTGCAGCGTCTTTTATCTCCAGACATTTTCCTTTACCAATAAAATATTTCGAATCGATGGAATTTTTTCGAACTTCTGAAATTGCGCAGACTTCACCACCAGAAGATTCAATCAAACTTTCCATTTCTTTTATATCATCATCGTTTATTTTTTTGTTTTTAAATTCAAAATAAACTAAAATTGTTTTTTCTTTCATTGTTGCTCCTTTATTTATATTATATAATAATCTCTCGTTAAGTAAAATGTTCATCGTATTTCTAGGAATATATGTTGAATCTATACTTTGTGGTATAATAGTGTATATACATTTTATGGAGGAATTTATGAATAAAGATAAAAATATAATATTGAAATCCATAAAAATTTTAATATTATGTTTGATTTGTATATTTGCATTTGTAGGTGGATTAATTGGAGTAGCCGGAGTACGCGCTATGCAATTAGCTCCAAAGGTTAATCCCGAAGAAATAAATAATATGATGAATCAGACATCAGAAATTTTGGATCAGGATGGAAATTTAATCGAAAAAATCAAAACCACTGAATATAGAGAGGTTGTTAAATTAGATAAAATACCACAACATATGATGGATGCTTTCACATCTGTAGAAGACGAAAGATTTTACAAACACAATGGTGTGGATCCTATCGGTATCACATCAGCTATTTTTGATAATTTAAAATCTGGTTCTATGAAACGTGGAGCAAGTACTCTAGCTCAACAATTGGCTCGTAATTTGTACTTAACTAATGAAAGATCATTTGACAGAAAATTCAAAGAAGCTTATTTGGCAATGGAATTAACAAACTATCTAGGCAGAGAAAAACTTTTGGAAACATATATGAATACTGTTTTCTTGGGACAAAATGCCTACGGAGTTCAAGCAGCTTCTGAAATTTACTTCAAGAAAAACATCGATGAACTAACTTTATCTGAATGTGCTACACTTGCAGGAATTGTGAAGAGTCCAACTAACTTAGCATTATACAAGGCGATTGAACCAGGTCAAGTAAAAGACCAATCAAAAATCGTCGGTGAAGTTACTTTAAACGGTGAAACATACAAAGCTGTCTACAATCAACAAACTATCGACAGAAGAGATTACGTTCTTAAAAAAATGCTAGATAACAACAAAATCACCAAAGAAGAATACGACAAAGCTCTTCAAGAAAATATCGCAGCTAATATTAAGCCTGGAATTAAAAACGTAGATAACTTGTCTAACTATTATTCAGATATTATCTACGAACAAGTTATTGCAAAACTTATCGAAAAAGGGTATTCACAACAAGAAGCAAAAAGTAAACTTATCAATGGTGGATTAAAGATATATTCATGTGTTGATATGAATATGCAAAGTAATTTGGAAAAATTATATGATAAAAAAGTCGATGATATAATTGCAGATGGTTCATCAGCAAATTTGTTAAAATGGTCAAGCGATGATGGTAGAAATATTACGAACGCATTAAATGAAGTCATTTATTTTAGAAAGAAAAATATAATCAATGACAACGATGAATTCTTTATTTCACCAGAGCAATATACTAAAAACCCAGATGGTTCTGTTACTTTTAATTATTCAAAATCTATTAAAGTAAAACAATACGGAAACTATTTGGATTTGAAAGATTATTACTCAGTAAACGATAGTAATAATTTGGTAACTCATAAAATATCTTCAATCAATATTGGTAGTAAGAATTTGAATACAGATGGTGAAGGTAACATCACAATCTCAAGCCAATATATAAAAGAAAATCCTAATTTAATCAAATACGACAACAACGACAATTTGATTTTTGCTAAAGATTTCTACACTATAAATGAAGATGGAATTAAACAGCCACAATCATCAAGTGTTGTTGTAGATAAAACAACTGGACAAATCAAAGCATTGGTTGGTGGAAGATATTCAGATAATAAAGATACTACTAACAGAGCATCTGATATTACTAGACAAGTTGGTTCTAGTATGAAACCTTTAGGTGTATATACTCCAGCATTGGACAATGGATATTCCCCTGCATCAGGCTTGGATGATTTACCTCACTACAATGAAAAGCACGAATTATGGCCACAAAACTGGTACGAAGGCTATGAAGGTTTAGTTTCACTTAGACATGCAGTGGAAAACTCAATCAACGTAACTGCCGTAAAAGTTTTGGAAGATATTGGTATTGAAAAATCAAAAACATATTTAGAAAAATTCGGATTGATTAATGCAAAAAATCCTAAAGCCGATAACTATATAAGTGCAGCTGAAAACACTTCAGAAAATGATGAAAACACATCGGCAATGGCACTTGGTTCATTAACTAAAGGATTTACACCTGTAGAGATGGCAGGTGCATACAACGCTATCAATAATAGCGGACAATACAGAGAACCTATTTCATTCACAAAAGTTACTGACAGTTTAGGAAAAGTTATAATCGAAAATCCTCAAAAACAAAATGAAGTTGTGAGTCCTCAAATCGCATACATTATGAGAGATATACTCAGAACTTCTACAGATTACAACTATTCAAAATACGCTAGGTTAGATGGCTTTGATATCGGTGGAAAAACTGGTACTACAAACGACTACCAAGACGTATGGTTTGTCGGAATGAGCCCATACTATACAATTAGTACATGGTTAGGTTTTGACAATCAACAATTGAAAATGACTCAAATTAGTCAGAAAAAAGTTGTACAAATCTGGAGCGCAGTCAACAGATATACTTTGGAAGATAAAATTCCAATTAAATTTGAGGAACCAGACGGTATCGTAAGAATTAAGGTCGATACTTTGGCAAATAAATTGCCAAGCAAATACAGTTGGAGAGATCCTCGTGGAATTGTAAAAGAAGAAATCTACAAAGCAGGTACAGAACCTACAGAAGTTTCTGATTTGTATGAATCTAGAAGAATTGACGTTGTAGATGGAAAATTAGCTACAGATAATACTCCACCTTGGGAATTAGGATGGGGAGTTTTCATAAAAAGAGATCCTCCATACAAACCATCAGAACATAACAACATTATTCCTAAAGACTGGAAATACAGTATGCCTGGTTATTCTAATAGAACAATCTTTAATATTTTAAAACCTAATGATAAAAAAGATGAAGACAAAGATGACGAGGACAAAGACGACAAGGACGAAAAAGATAACGATAAGAAAGACGACGACAAAGAAAACAATAGAAATAATAGAGACCGAGATCGTAAACGTAATCGTGACCGTGATTCGTCAAATGATAGAAATAATTAAAAAAAGGTTAATTTTGGAATTTTCCAAAATTAACCTTTTTCTTATTTATCTATCTTTTTCTTTCTAGTAACTTTAAAATTAATCTCATAAACAAATCTATCTTCATCAATTGATATTTTACTTGTTCCCCCGAGCAACTCTATCAAATTTTTCGCAATATACAAACCAAGTCCACTACCTTCAGAATGGCGAGACCTTTCCCCTCTTACAAATTGACCCATCAAGTCTTCTGCACTAACCTCAATTTTATTCTTGGATATATTAGAGAATTTGAGGATAATATTGTCATTGACTACATCACATTCTCCGTAAACTTTTGTGTTGGGTTTGGAATACTTCACAATATTACTGAAAATATTTTCGATTACACGAGATAACTTTGCACCATCCGTCATCATCAAAACAGTTTTCCTTTTATCATTATATTCGAATTCCAATCCCATCTTATTGAAATCAGAATCAAATTGACCGTAAACTTGTAATACTAATTCATTTAATTCTACAACTTCCATTTCAATATCAATATTTCCCGTTCCAGTTTTAGAAGCATAAATCAAATCTATTACCATTGTTTTCAATCTTTTAGCATTATATTCTAGAATTTCTATATATCTTTTCTTTTCTGATTCATCAGTTTCGTGATTCAGCAAATCTACGTAATTTATAATCGAAGTTAAAGGCGTTTTGATATCATGTGAAATATTTGTGATTAGTTCCGTTTTCATTTTTTCTGAATTAATTTTATCTTGCATCGTGTTGATAACCGAATCATGCAAATGGTTTATAAGATATACAGAATCTTTGAAAATTTCATCATCTATGAACACATCAATATCTTTTCCAGAATACATAGCCTCCACTTTTTTGTTAAGCAGTATTTTGCCCAGATTATTAATCAAAATTGATATGTAAATTTTCGCTAAAATTGCACCGATAAATACAATTCCAAACAAATTCCTGTTTGTGACCATAATCGTCGCCATTGTATACATTAAAAATATAAAAGTTAATAATGACTCAACATAAATATTGTAGTATTTACCTTTGAAATTACTTATAAATTGATATATTAAAAAAGCATTCTTTTTCTTTTTGTAAATGGTCCTTACTACCTTGACCATTGAATAGAAAAAAGCAATTATCGCATATATCAACGTTATGGCAACAGAAAAATTATATACATTAATTATATTTTCAATAAAAAATGATACAGTGAATACAAGAATGAAGCCAAAACTAAAATACAATAGTAAATCTACCAGTTGTTTTTCAACATAACCATCGATAGAACGAAAACTTTTTTTAATCCAATTTATCATTAAATGTCCTCTATCTTATATCCCATTCCATATACAGATTTAATCAAATCAGGTCTTCTAGGATTGATTTCAACTTTTTCTCTGAGTCTTGATATGTGGACTGAAACTATTTTTTTTACATCATAAGGTGGAGCTTCCCACACATTTTCATATATTTCTTCTGATGTAAATACTATTCCCTTGTTTTTCAATAAAAGTAAAATTATTCCATACTCATAAGGAGTTAACTTTATTTCTTCACCATCAATCAATACTTCTTTTTTATCGTCGTTGATTGTCAATCTTCCAGCTGAAAATACATTTCCATTTAGAGAATTGTCCTTGCTAAGTTCCAATCTTCTCAAACATGATTTTATCCTAGCCAATAATTCTACAGCATCGAAAGGTTTAGTAATATAATCATCAGCACCCAAATTCAATCCCATAACCTTATCATTCAATTCGCTTTTTGCAGACAAAATTATGATTGGTGCATTTGATACTTCTCTTATTTTTTGTGTTAGTTCTAAGCCGTCCATTCCTTCCATCATTATATCTACCAAAAATAAATCTATTTTATTCTTTTCCATTAATTCTAACGCATCGTAACCATTATAGGCTTTCAACACATTGTAATTATCTGTTTTTAAATATATTTCTATGGCTTTTACTATGTCTTTTTCGTCGTCGACAACCATAATATTGTACATAAAAATCACCTTCTTAACTTTTATTATACACTAAAAATCAGAAGGTGATTATTACAAAAATTTAACGATTCAATTTTGGAGCCAAATATTGACCAGTATAAGAATTTTTCTTACTAATTAATTTTTCAGGAGTTCCTTGGAAGATCACTTGTCCTCCACCATTTCCTCCTTCAGGTCCTAAATCTATAATATAATCAGAAACCTTAATAACATCAAGATTGTGTTCTATAACAATAACGGTATTTCCTTGATCAACAAGTCTTTGCAATACTTCAACTAATTTGTCAATATCTGCTGAATGAAGACCCGTGGTTGGCTCATCTAAAATATACACAGTTTTTCCTGTACTTTTTTTAGATAATTCACTGGCTAGTTTTACTCTTTGAGCTTCTCCACCGGATAATTCCGTTGAAGATTGTCCTAATTTAATATAGCCCAAACCTACATCTTGTAAAGTTTGCAATTTATTTTTTATAGGAGGGAAGTTTCTGAAAAATTCTAACGCTTCATCAATTGTCATATCTAACACGTCGGCGATATTTTTGCCTTTGTATTTTACTTGCAAAGTTTCTCTGTTGTATCTTTTTCCTTTACAAACATCACATGGAACATAAACATCTGGTAAAAAGTGCATTTCTACTTTTAAAGTTCCGTCGCCTTTACAAGCTTCACACCTTCCACCCTTTACGTTAAATGAGAATCTTCCTTTTTGATATCCTCTCATATTTGCTTCAGGTGTTGACGCAAACAAATCTCTTATCAAATCAAATACTTTTGTATAAGTCGCTGGATTACTTCTAGGCGTTCTACCAATCGGAGATTGATCTATTTGTACAACTTTATCCAAATTTTCAATTCCAGTAGCCGATTTGAATTTACCATTTTTCATCTTAGCATTATTCAAATCTCTGGCTAATTTCTTGTAGACAATTTCGTTAACCAATGAAGACTTTCCAGATCCTGAAACACCTGTAACACAGTTGAAGCATGAAAGTGCAAATTTCGCATTTATGTTTTTAAGGTTATTTTCTTTGCAACCTTTAAATTCCAAATATCCATTTGGTTTTCGTCTTTGTTCAGGAACGGGAATTGATAGTTCCCCTGACAAATACTTACCTGTAATGGATCTTTTTTCTTTGATAATATCATCAATAGTTCCACAAGCTACGATTTCGCCTCCATGAACACCAGCTCCCGGTCCGATGTCAACAAGATAATCGCATTCTTTCATCGTATCTTCATCGTGTTCAACTACAACCAAAGTATTTCCAATATCCGTCAAATTTCTAAGCGCTTTAATCAATTTGTCATTATCTCTTTGGTGAAGTCCGATTGAAGGTTCATCTAATACATACACAACGCCTACCAATGCAGATCCAATTTGTGTTGCCAATCTAATTCTCTGAGATTCTCCACCTGATAAAGTAGAAGCAGATCTATCCAAAGTTAAATAATCAAGCCCAACATCGTTCAAAAATTGAAGTCTGCTGATAATTTCCTTCAATATTTCATCTCCAATAAATTTCTTGGACTCTTCCAATTCCAAATCTTTGAACCATTGAAGAGAATCTTTTACAGGCATTTGACAAATTTCATAAATATTTTTTTCATTTATGCGAACTGACAAATACTCATCTTTTAATCTAGCTCCATGACAATAATCGCATTCAACGTCAGTCATATACTCACCAATTTTTTGATGCATAGAATCTGTCGCGCTTCTGTTGTATCTTTCTTCTAAGTTTTTCAAAACTCCTTCAAATTTACCGTTGAATTTTTTTCTTCCAGAAAAATGACTATCGAAAATAAATGAAAGATTTTTCTTTGATCCATTCAAGATTTCATTTATCATTTTCTTTGGAGCATCCTTAATTGGTTTGTCCAATGGAAAGTCATAAGAATCTGCGATTGCTTTTATTATTTCGAAATAATATCCACCTGGTTTCGAAGATTGATAAGGATCTATTGCGCCTTGTAAAATCGACAACTCTTTATTTGGAATTACCAAATCTTCATCAACTTTTTTATGAAAACCAAGTCCATTACAATGAGTGCACATTCCAAACGGATTATTGAACGAAAAATCTCTTGGCTCTAATTCTTGGTAAGAAATATGTCCGTCTGGACAGCTCATTGATGTACTATAAGAAATTACATCTTTGCCAATTACATCAACTTTTACATTATTTTCAGACAATCTAAGAGCTGTTTCTATGGAATCTGTAAGCCTTGAATCAATTCCATCTTTAATTATAATTCTGTCGACAATTACATCAATATCGTGTTTTTTGTTTTTATCAAGTTCGATATCTTCTGCTAATTCAACTTGCTCACCATCCACAATCGCTCTTATGAATCCATCTTTCCTCAAATTTTGAAGAAGTTTCTTGAATTCACCTTTTTTGCCTTTTACTACGGGACTTAAAATCTGAATTCTGGAACGTTCCTCTAATTCTTTCACACTGTCTACAATTTGGTCGACAGTTTGGCTAACAATTTCTTTCCCGCAAACAGGACAATAAGCAGTTCCAACTCTTGCGAAAAGTAGTCTAAAATAATCGTATATTTCTGTAACAGTTCCCACTGTTGAACGTGGGTTATTGTTAGTTGTTTTTTGGTCTATAGAAATCGAAGGCGACAATCCTTCAATGTATTCTACATCTGGTTTATCCATTTGCCCTAAAAATTGGCGTGCGTAAGAACTCAAAGATTCTACATATCTTCGTTGTCCTTCCGCATATATAGTGTCAAATGCCAAAGAAGATTTACCTGACCCACTCAATCCAGTGAACACGACCATTTTATTCCTAGGAATGGTAAGGTCCACATTTTTTAGATTATTCTCCTTAGCACCTTTTATAACAATTTTATCTTTGCTCATTTTGCTCCTTTAGTAAGTGTTTTTCAAATTCCTGATTTGATCTCTAAGTGTAGCAGCTCTCTCGAAATCCAATTCTTCTGCAGCTTTTAACATTTCTGTGTTCAAATTTTCAATAATAACTTCTATTTCGTCCTTTGAAAATTCCGTAACTTTATTAACATCATAACTTTCATTTTCTTCTGCAACAAAAGTATTTTGGATTCTTTTTCTAACAGATTTATTAATAGTAGTTGGAATAATGTTGTGTTCTTCGTTGTATTCTTCTTGTATTTCTCTACGCCTATTAGTTTCTGTGATAGCCACATCCATCGACCTAGTAATCGTATCACCGTACATTATAACGTGACCATTTGAGTTTCTAGCAGCTCTACCTATAGTTTGTATAAGAGAAGTCTCTGAACGTAGGAAACCTTCCTTATCAGCATCCAAAATTGCAATCAGAGAAACTTCTGGTAAATCCAATCCCTCTCTCAGAAGGTTAATTCCTACAAGTACATCATATTTTCCTTCTCTCAAATCTCTTATAATTTCCATTCTTTCAATTGTATCAATATCTGAATGCAAATAAGTTACTTTTATATCCAAATCTTCAAGATAACGCGTCAAATCTTCACTCATCTTTTTAGTAAGAGTTGTGATAAGAACACGTTCACCTTTTTCAATAGTTTTATTGATTTCACTAACCAAATCGTCGATTTGTCCTTTAGTAGGACGAACCTCAATTTTTGGATCTAATAATCCCGTAGGTCTAATAATTTGTTCAACCACTTCATTAGTTTTTGCTTTTTCATACTTTCCTGGAGTTGCCGACACATATATTACTTGATTCATCATCGATTCAAATTCGTTGAATTTCAAAGGACGATTGTCCAATGCAGATGGCAATCTGAAACCATAATCAACCAAGCTAGTTTTTCTGGACCTATCTCCTTCGTACATTCCTCCGATTTGTGGAACAGTAACGTGTGATTCATCAATCATTGTCACGAAATCTTTTGGGAAATAGTCGATAAGAGTGTAAGGTCTGCTACCAGGCTTTCTCTGAGACATATGTCTTGAATAGTTTTCTATTCCTGTACAAAATCCCATTTCTTTTAACATTTCTATATCGTATCTAGTTCTTTGCTCTAGTCTTTGAGCTTCCAATAGTTTATTATGGTCTTTAAAGTATTTTAATCTATCTTCTAATTCTTCTTCAATAGTTACGATAGCTTTTTCGACTTTTTTCTGAGTCGTTGCATAGTGACTTGCAGGATAAATCGCAACGTGATTTCTTTCACCTACAATTTCTCCAGTCAAAGCATCAATTTCAGTAATTCTATCTATTTCATCGCCAAAAAATTCAATTCTAACGCTTTTTTCTCCACTGGATGCTGGGAAAATATCCAAGCTATCTCCTCTTACTCTGAAAGTTCCTCTGGTAAAATTAATGTCATTTCTAACGTATTGAATGTCAATTAATTTTTTCATAACTTCAGTTCTATCTTTTTCCATTCCTGGACGCAAAGATATAACCAAATTTTCGTAATCAATAGGATCTCCCAAACCGTAAATACAAGATACAGAAGAAACTATAATTACATCTCTTCTTTCGAATAAACTCATCGTAGCACTGTGGCGAAGCTTGTCCAATTCTTCATTGATGCTTGAATCTTTTTCAATATAAGTATCTGATTGAACCACGTATGCTTCTGGTTGATAATAATCGTAATAAGAAACGAAAAATTCAACCGCATTTTCTGGAAAAAATTCTCTAAACTCACTAGCCAATTGATATGCCAAAGTTTTGTTGTGAGCTATAACCAAAGTCGGTCTTTGAACTTTTTGAATAATATTCGCCATCGTAAAAGTTTTACCTGAACCAGTAACTCCTTTTAAAATTTGATGATTTTTTCCATTTTCTAAACCATTTGCAAGTTTATCAATCGCTTGTGGTTGATCACCTGTTGGCTTGAATTTTGAATGTAATTTAAATTCCATAACTCACCCCTTGAACATATGTTTTACTTTAACATTATATATCATCTGTGTATTTAATTCAATAAATAATAATTCGTATTCATTATCAAAAAAATCAAAAAAATTTTCTAAACAAAAACTAGGCTCACAGAGCCTAGCCAAATTTTTTTATTATAAATCTTCTTCATTTATTACTTTTTCATTGAAACCGTCTTTATACTCATCATTTTTTACAATATGTCTGTTAAATATTTTATCGATAGCCACTGAAATAGCAGTATCTCCAGAAATATTTGCAGCAGTTCCAAATGAATCCTGTGTCAAATAAAGTGTCATCAACAATGATGCAAGTTCACCTTCAGATGGAATTCCAACTACTGGCAAAAATGGCAATGCACTCATTATTGCTCCACCTGGAGCTCCTGGAGCAGCAACCATAGCTATCCCAAGAATTGCCATATATTTTAACATTAGTAAATAAGAATGTCCCATTCCATACATTGTTAAAATTGTAAAAGTACAAGCTGTAATTGTAATCATTGAACCTGGCATATGAACGGTAGCTCCCAATGGAATTACAAAATCTCTAATACTTTTACTTACTGAATTTTGCTTAGCACATTCCAAGTTTACTGGAATTGTCGCAACAGATGATTGAGTTCCTATTGCTGTTAAAAATCCTTTTACTTGATTTCTGATTAACTTTACAGGATTTTTCTTCGTGTAAGTACCACTTATTATAAATAATACAGAAACATATATTAAGTGAAGTGCAATTACACATAAGAATATCTTCCAGAAAATTGAAAGAACTGCAAATACAGATCCAGTGAATGCCATTTTTGAGAAATTACCAAAAATAAAGAAAGGTAACAATGGTACAATTGCAGTTGACAATACTTTTGTGATTATGTCATTAAATTCTGAGATTAAATTGTAGCAATATTCTCCTTCACCGTGTTTTCTTAACCATGATATTGAAATTCCCATCATAAATGCGAAAATAATTGATGAAGTTACATCAAAAAATGGTTTGATTGGAATTTCAAAAAACGGATCCATGCCTATCTTAGTTGAGGCTTGAATCTTAGAAACTTGGTCTGGACTTATAAATGCTGGGAATACATTTGAACTCATAACATATGATAATGACCCACCAATAAGAGTAGATGCATAAGCAATTACAACAGTTACTAATAATAATTGTCCAGCTCCCTCTCCAAGATCAGCAATTCCCTTTGTTACAAAAGCAATAATCATAAGTGGAATAACAAAGTTTAGAAATGCGCCGAACATTGATGAGAATGTTACAGCAGTCTTCACGAACCATTGAGGCATATACAAACCAGCTAAAGTACCTAATCCAATCGCGATTAATAATTTTGGTATTAATCCTAGTTTTTTCTTTTCAGTTTTACTCATTTTCTTTAAATCACTCCTTATTTTATGTTGTTTTATATGTAAAATACATATTGCATTTTAAACCCAAATTATTTTACAATACAATTTAAAAAAGAGCAAGTAATTCAATAGATTTTTAACAGATTTATTTAAATTTTGTTATATTCTTGGTTTTATTTTATTTTAATAACGTATATAAAATCACTAATATCATAATATTTTATCAAACTGCCGTAATTTCCCACTATTTTTAATGTAAAAAAAGAGACTCATACTGCCCCCAATCTTATAATAATCTACAAATATTGTGTTAGGGTCATATTATGAATCTCGTATATTTTTTATTAAATTTCAAAAATCAAATATTTCTTTTAGTTTATATTTTGATTTCTTGTCAATATTATATCATCACATAATTTTAGATAAAATCTGATATCAAATTCCAAATATTTGAACTGCGTAATATCTGTCATAAGTTTGATCAGAATCTTCGTAATATGCTTTTGTAACGAATACTTTTATTTTAACTCTTGTGAACACTTCTCTCAACATATTTTCGTTGTGTCCTGGAGAATTCTTCCAAGCTTCCATTGCACCACTTGCAGTGTATGGGCCATTATAGATATTTTCTCCATTGATGTTAGAAATATCTGTTACCAAGCCACCTCTTGGTCTAACGTGTTCAAATAAATGAACAATTTCAGTTGCCCTTGTTTTTGCAACTGGTGATAATGAATTATCTTGTTTTAATGCTTTTAGTCCATTTTCTTTGCGATATTGATTCAAAAGTCTTAGTATTTCATCTGCCATTTCGTCATCGTAATGACCACGTACCATTACAATTGTATCGTCACTGATTTGAACTGGAAATTCTTGTTCATTTTCTAATCCTGGTAATGGTTTTCTACGAATAACTTTCTTGCCAGGATACTTCGGATCAGTTGTAACAGTTTCGTCTGATTTGTTATCCAAAATCAAATCTTTTACTTTTTCTGATACTGTGTTCTTTCCACCTACAATATACATTTCTTCAAAAGAATTGCTACCAATATATGATTTTACATCACTTGTAATGGATGATTTTGAAACCAAGAGTATTGGCGCTTTTAGCTTTTGTGAAAGTGGTGCCGCTACCAATGCATCTACAAAAACTTCACCACTAGCAAATATCGCTTTAGTTGGTGCAGTAAAACTTGCGTTTGCAACTCTTACAGATGTCATATATCTGTTAGATCCAAATATTCTTTGTGGCTTAACATTAGTAATAGCTTTGATTTCTTGAACAACTTTATCAGAAACTGTATTTTGTCCACCGACTACAAAAATTTTACCTATATTTCCTTTATAGAAAGATTGTAAATAATCTTTTGTGTCGCTAGAAATCTTGTTTTTTGATACTAATAATATTGGTGCATTGTGTTTTTGTGCTAAAGACGTAGCGTTAATAGCATCTGCAAATACTTCTCCACTAGCTACAACCAAGTTTTGTTTTTCAGCACTTTTGCTAGAGAACTTTTCAGAAACTATTTTAGCATTAACTGCATATCTGTCGTATCCAGCATATCTAACAACTTTGATTTTCAAATCATTTTCTATGTGATTTTGAACATCCTTACTAACAGATTTTTCTCCACCAATAATTATGACTTCGTCCAAATCTTTTGATTTTAAAAGTTTTTCAGTAGATGCGTCTAATTTATCTGAATAAGTGTATAATATAGGGATTTGTCCTTGACTCATTACAGTAGAACTGATGTTGTCGGGAAATTTTATCGCTGATACAAGCACGACTTTTTTAGAGTTTTGATAATAATCTTCCATCACTTTATTTGCGACGGCAAATCTATCTCGACCTTCAATTCTATTCATAGTTGATTCTACTTTTTTAGGACTTGCATTATCATCTTGTTCCTTCGCAAATACAGCAGTGCCTGTACTAAATACCATACTAAATGTTAGACATAAAGCTACTATCTTCTTCTTAAGATTATTCATTTAACTTCTCCATTTGTTATTAATAAAATTTTTCGATTTTGTATTCTTTTTGTAATTTGTCTGTAGCGTCTATATATGCTTGTTGTTGTCTCAATTGTAATAGTGTTTGTTTAACTTCATTCTTAGCTTCTTCAAAAGATTTTACTTTTCCTTCAGTTTTATCTTTAATATTAATAATGTGATAACCGAATTGTGTTTTAACAGGTCCTACGATATCTCCGATTTCATTTTCAATCAAAGCATTTTCAAATTCCTTAACCATTTGACCTTGTTGGAAAGTTCCCAAATCTCCACCTTGTTCTTTTGATGGACATGTAGAATACTCTTTTGCTAATTGTGCAAAATCACCATCGTTATCGATTTTTTCTTTAATTTCATTAGCCAAATCTTCAGATTCAACTAAAATGTGAGAAGCTGTGAATGTTGGTTGAACTTTGAAATTATCTTTGTGGTTTTCATAATATTCCTTCAAATCTTCATCTGATACCCTAACTGAATTGATTATGTTAGCCATAGCAAAATCCTTCAACAATTCTTCGGATTGTTTTTTAACTTCTTTTACATATATTTCATCTTTATCTAAGCCAGATTTCTTAGCATCAAAGAATAAAAGTTTTCTATTGATTAATTCATCAGTTAATCTTTTTCTTCCTTCTTCATTATTGAATTGTGCTCCTCTATAACCTAAAGCTTGAATAAAATTATCAACTTCTGATTGTTTAATTTCTTCACCATTTACTACTGCTAATATTTTATCTTTGTTGTCTTCCATTATTACCTCTCCCTTTACTAGTTAATTTTATTCCGTCTTTATAAAATTGTATCATATTTTCTTTTAATAGTCTTCCAACAGCTCTTTTGAAACTGGATTTTGACATATTAAATACCGATTTAATTCTATTGGCGTCTGTTTTATCGTTAAAATTAATAAATCCATCTGAGTTTTTAAGTTCTTCCATAATAACATCAGCATCTGATGAGATATGCTTATATGCAGGTTCAAAAAATGACAAATCTAATTTTCCATCAGACTTCACATCTGTAACTCTACATTTGACTTCTTCTCCAAGGTCTACAACGCCCGTTAATTCACTTGCAGGAATAAGTCCTTCGTATTTATTGTCTACAGCTACAAAAGCTCCTAGACCGTCCACTATGTTGTATATAACGCCTTCTACCCAATCGTTCTTAACATAGTTGCTGTCGTTTTTCAATAAATTTTTAATTCTCATAGTAAGTGCCAATCTGTTCGACTTATCAATATACAAATACACTAAATATTTTTGACCTTTTACCAATTTTGAAGTTTGTTCCTTAAATGGCAACAAAATATCCTTATCTAAGCCACAATCTAAGAAAGCACCAATTCTAGTAATATCTTTTACTTCTAGTCTTGCAATCTTACCCAATTCAATCTTAGGTTGCTTCTTCGTTGCCATTAGTTTTTTATTGTCATTGTAAATGAATACATCTACAACATCGCCAACTTTTTCTCCAGAAAGTTCGTCTACATTCATTCTAACAAAATTATTTTCGTTGTCTTTTTTCAACAAAACTTCCGTATTTATCTTATCAATTTTTAAATTCTCTCTTTGTCCTAATTTATACATTTCTTCTCCATTCTAACTCATTCCACCAGGAAGTATTTCAAGCTCTGGATTATCCACTGGATCGTAAGTAAATCCTTCACCAACCACTTCACTGACATACGAAATACATACGAATGCTTTAGGATCAATAGATTTCACGTAGTTTTTAATCTTAATATACTCTCCTCTTGAAACAATCGTATTAATAACAAATTTTTCATTATCAGAAAAACCACCAACTGCTTTATAAATTGTGGATCCTCTTGAAATTTGATCTATAATATAAGCGTTAATTTCCTTGTATTTATCGCTTGTTATCATCATATTTACCCTTGTATTTAGACCAGCGATAGCTTTGTCAATGACAATTGAGTTTATGAAAATTCCAAGCATAGCATACATTCCACTTTTTGTTCCGAAAGTATACATACCAAGTAACACAACGAAAAAGTCTGCTACAAGCATACACTTACCCACATCAATTGAAAAATATTTTCTGATTATCATAGCGATAATATCCGTACCGCCAGTCGATGCACCTTGGTTGATAACCAATGCCATACCAGCAGCGGAAATAATAATTCCAAAAATCAAATTAATCAAAATATCATCAGTCAAAGGTTTAAAATTTGGTAGCAAAATTTCCAATAGTGTCGTTGAACTTGCAAAAATAAAAGAACAATATATCGACAAAACCCCAAAACTTTTTCCCAAAATTATAAACGCTATAATATACAAAATAGTATCCATAATCATAACAAAAATACCCGTTGGGATTTGTGGAACAAAAGCGTTCAAACTCATCGCAATACCAGAAATTCCACCAATAGTTAAATTAAAAGGCATTATAAAAAAGAAAAAGCCAAAAGTAAGTATTAATGTTCCCAATGTTAATATCATTATTTTTTTAATCATTTTGTTCATGCTATCGCCTCCTATCTTTTTATTATACTTGTAAAAATTGCAAATTACAACGTTTTATACACCAAAAAACACCACAAAATAAATTAATTCACAATTCATAATGCAGTGTTTACAGTTAATTATTTTTTCTAAATTTATTTACTATCATCAAAATTATCAGAACTAAAAGTCCTGTCAACACAATTGAGCCACCTGGTTTTAATTGAAAATAATAAGACATATTGATACCGATAATCGTAAACAATACTCCAAATAAAGACGAATTAATCACAGTTCTTTTAAAAGAATGAGATACCATTATTGCACAAGACACAGGAATAACCATCAAGCTTGAAACCATAAGTGCACCGACAGTTCTAGACGCAATAGCAACAGTGATAGCTATCAAAAAAGTAAATATTTTATTGATAAGTCCTACGTTGATATTAGACAATCTAGCTCCATCTTCATCAAAGATAATATACACTAATTTTTTGTACAACAGCACATAAGTCACAATAACAATAAAACTCACAATAATTACTGTGTACAATTCAATATCTGGAATAGCTACAATAGATCCAAACATAAATGATTGAAAATTCGCAGCGCCAGGAACAAAATCTGACAAGATCGCCGCAAGTCCAATACCGCTACTCATCACAATCGCAGTTGACAAATCAGAACTCTTGGCAAAGTTTTTTCTGATGATTTCTATTCCAAAAGCTGCAATCACGCATACGAAAATCGCCGCTATAACAGGATTTATTCCAAAAATAAGTCCCAAGGCAACACCAGCTAAGGAACTGTGACTCAAAGCATCTCCTACCATGGAGTTTTTCTTGTTAACGACAAAGGTTCCTATCAAAGGAACAATAATTGACACTAGTATCCCCACGATAAAAGCTCTTCTCATAAAATCATAAGAAAACATCTCAAACATGTTTCACCTCAACAAATTCATTATCCAATCTAAAAATCCTGTTAAAATAATCTTTAGTAAAATCCAGCTCATGAGTAACCACCAGAATCGTTATATTATGATGAATATTCAAATGCTTCAACAAATCAAACAGATTTTCCTTGCTTCGTTGATCTAGTCCTGCAGTAGGTTCGTCAAAAATCAAAATTTGTGGATCGTTAGCCAACGCCTTTGCAATCATGACTCTTTCCTGTTCTCCACCGCTCATCTTATTGTAGTCGTAATTTTTCTTATCTTTCATTTCTACAATAGACAACGCGTTTTCGATTTTTTCATTAGCTTTCATATTCTCATCATCGCTTACATTCATAGCCACGATTTCCCATGCAGTAATAGGAAAAGAAATGCTCTTTTCGTGATTATTTTGAGGAACATATCCAAAACTAAAATTGTCCCTTCCTCCGGCAAATTTAATCTCACCACTATCTGCTTTCAGAAATCCTAAAATAAGTTTCAATAACGTAGATTTACCGGAGCCATTAGCTCCGGTTATCCCTACGAAATCTCCCTTTTCGATATTAAAATTTATATCCCTTAATAGTTTTTCGTTTCTATACGAAAAATTCAAATTTTCTACACTAATTATACTATTCATATTATTTTGCTTGTGAGATTGCATCCAAGTTTTTCTCTAACAATGAAAAATAATTGTCCTTTCCATCTTCGATATCTTGAGTCTTAGCTTCTATCGTGGACAAACCAGCAGTTTTTGCGTTGATTTCCTTAGCCAAAGAATTTGCAATCTTATCGCTTTCTCCCATTTCATAAAATACTGTATTTATCTTATGTGATTTTGCGAAATTAGTCAATTCTTTCATCTTATTTAAATCAGGTTCTGAATCTGAATTAATACCCTCAATAGGTACTTGTTTTATTTCATAATCTCTAGCTAAATATCCAAAAGCTTCATGTGGCACGATGAAATATTTGTCCTTTTGTGGTGCCAAAACTTCAGCGTATTTTTTGTCTAATTCTTCAAACTTTTTATCTAATTCTTTGTAATTCTTTTCATAGAAATCTTTGTTTTCAGAGTCAAATTTAATAATAGCTTCATACACATTTTTCATTTGAATTCTAGCTTGTTTTGGACTCATCCAAACATGTGGATCAAATTCACCGTGGTGATGATGTTCATGATCATGTCCGTGTTCTTTTTCTTCGTGATCATGATCGTGACCTTTTTCTTCGTGGTCATGGTCGTGGTCGTGTTCTTCATGGTCGTGGTCGTGGTCTTCTTCAGCTTTAATCTTATCAATATTTGTAGATGAATCAACTATTTCCGTGTTTTTTAAACTAGATTTAACATCTTCTAACCAACCTTCCAATCCAAGACCGTTAACAATAAGCATCTTTGAATCAGATAAATTTTTAATATCTTGTGCAGTTGGTTCCCAATCATGAACTGTAGCGCCTTTTGGCATAACATTTACCACTTCAATTTTATCCTTAGCGATTTCTTTTGCCATATATTCAATCGGATAAAAACTAACATATAATTTCTTTGAATCTGACTTTTCAGTTGATTTGTCATCACTTTTTTCTTTTTGTTCTTGAACCTTTTGATTGTTAACATCATTGTTTTGTCTAGTACATCCTGATGCCACACCAATCATAAGAGCTAATAATAATATTCTATAAATTTTTTTCATAAACCCTCCAAATAATAATTTATTAATGCAAATTATTTGCATTATCATTTTAGAGTGTTTTTATTATTTTGTCAAGGATTATATAAAAATTAAAAAGCTCTTCTTATTTTCTTTAAGAAGAGCTATGCTATTTTATTCTATTTAATTTAAATCTTCTTCTATCTCGTCGATTATTTCTTGTGGTGTTTTGTCTTCAAAAAATGATGGATCCATGTGTGTTAAGAAGTGCCATTCGTCTTTTTCGTTTTTTCTGTAGACTATTGCTTCTCCATCTTCTGAACCAAAATATAATCTGTCTACTTCATATCCTTTTTCTTCCAAGTATTTTTTTACTTCGCTGTAGGATTTTTCTCTTGCTTCAATATATGTTTTCACATCTTTGTTAGTTATTACATAAGCGTCTACTCTCGTAGAACTATCTACTATTCCATTTCCTTTTTCTGATAGATTCGGAATTTCTTTCCAGAAAATTTCTGCTTTTCCTTGTTCTGTAAACATGAATTTGGTCATTGGAATTATATTTCCATTGTATTCTAGTTCAACGTATTCACCTAATTTTTCAGGAATGATATATTCATATACAAATCCATCTTCCTCTGTGATTTCGTAGCAGTTTGTTTTCTTGATGAATTCTCTTCCTTCTTCAATTGTGTCAAATAACGCTAATTCTGTTGCTTGTCCATTTTGATTCAATTCTAAAATATACATTTTATTCTCCTTTATAACTTGATTTTGAATGTTACGTTTTCTTCTTGTGTTTCAATGATTGCATCGATTTTGTAATTATTTAATAAATTTCCCACGATATACAACCCAAGTCCATTGCTGTTTTCTTTGTTCAAATCACAATTCACATCAAACACTTTAGTGGTATCTAATTCGCTTGCCTTTGCGCAAGTATTAATTACTTCAAACCATTCTCCATCTGATTTGATAGTAATTGTCCCATATTCATCAGTGTATTTTACAGCGTTTCCAATCACATTAGATAGTATTATTTTAAGTGCTGATTTACCAATAAAAATCGTTTCATCTGTGATCTGATTGTCGATTGTGATGTGTTTTTGATTTGCAATTACTTCCTGCTTATTAATTATATCATTTAATATTGGTAAAATCGCTACATTTTCTTCGTCATTTTTCAATTTTTCAATGGAGGACAATGTAAGTATTTGTGAAATACTATGTGACAATCCATCAATTATTTTAAGAGATTCGTCAATATACAAATCTCTGTTTTTGTATTTTCCTATGTTGTACTTCATATTTTCCAAAATTATTTTGAGACTAGCTACAGGGGTTTTTAGTTCGTGTGATGCTCCTCTAAAAAAGTCATATTTTAGTTCTTCAAGTTTGATAATTTCTTCGTTTTTTGATTCCAAATCGTCAATGGAATGTAACAATGTAGTGTACAAATCATTGATTTGCAATTTTAACTGTCCAATCTCATTGGTAGAATCTACTTCAAGTAGTGCGTTTTTGTCCCTATTCATCATTTTGTCAGTAATATGTTTTATCTCTTGTATATTATTGTTGATTAACTTAGCATAAATTAATGAAATGATTGCTGAGAAAAACATAGAAATTAAAAGCGAAAACGGAAGAAATCTTAGACTCAAATTCTTGGCATCTTTTTTCATATCAGCTGTTGATACGAATTGAAGTGAGATTTTTTCTCCAGTGTTGATTGTAATATCTCGTTCTTCAATTATAAGTGAATTGTTTTCACTTTTTTTGTCAAAATCGATGATTTCTTTGATTTGTAATTCGTTGTCGTTGTTTTGATTTTTAACGTAAGCTTTAATATCGTTGTTATTAGAATAAAAATCCAAAGACTGTGTAACATATCCTATATCTTTATTTGTTAATGTCTTGGATATTTCATTTGCTTTTTTATTTATCTCTTGTTTTCTATCTTCCAAATATGTTTTAGGAAATATTAAAAACACCATAAAATGTATGAACAAAACTGTAAATGCTAACGCTGTAAATATTTGCAGGAACATTTTCGGAAATATTTTTAAATTTTTCATTTTCTCTCCAATTTATAACCAACGTTTCGGATGGTTACTATGCAATCTAGTTGCAATTTTTTACGTAATTCTTTTATGTAAACATCAATTACTCTGTCAAATGGTATTTCGTCGGTTTCTTTCCATACACTATCGATTATTTGCATTCTCGTGAGTGCTTGACCTTCATTTTCTATCATATATTTGAGTATTTCTAGTTCTTTGGCATTTATATCAACTTTTTCACCATTTATTTTTGCAGTGTAGCTTGTGAAGTTAACTTCGGTATTTTTGTAATTAAATGTTTCATTATTTCCATAATGTTTTTTAATTAAAGATTCTATTCTAACTTTGAGAACAGGAAGTGAGAATGGCTTCTCAATGTAGCCATCTGCTAAGCTTGTGAATGCGTTGATTTTATATTCTTCATCACTGAATGCAGTCAACATTATAGCTGGAATATCACTTGTTTCTCTGATTTTTTTGAGAACTTCAAGTCCATTTATGTATGGAAGTTGAATGTCTAATATAGCTAAGTTGATTTCGTTATTTTCAAATATGGATATGGCTTGTTTTCCGTCTTCTGCTTGATATGTTTTGTATCCAAATTCAGACAAAAATTCACAAATCCCTTCACGTATCATTTTGTCATCTTCTACTACAAGTAAATTCATAATTTATTCCTCTCTTTTATTTTATTATACAATATTTATTTTAATTACAAAATTATCGGGGCATATGCCCCGATAATTTTACTTAGTATCTATTAATAAATCTTTTGGATTTTTCCTAAGAATATTTGTTGATGAAATAATCAATGATATTAACAACACTATTGTCATGAATATTACTACATATATCAAGGTTTTTGACGAAATGCTAATGTCTAGGCTTGTCAATGTTTTATTGAATCCATCAACTTCAGCACCGCTACCAAGTCCAGTTGACGCTGATTGCTTCGCGATTTTTTCTGCGATATTTCCTGTAACTTTTTGTAGTATATTATTTCCAATTTTATCTCCTGCAAATCTAGCCAAGAAGAATGATCCTATATACGCTGGTACAGCAACTAACAATAATTCTGTGACAAATTGTCCGAATATTTTCGCTTTCGACATTCCTATCGACAACAATACTGCAATCTCTTTTTTCCTTGCATTCATCCATAAGAATAACAGTAAAGCTACTACTAATCCTGCAAATGCAAGTGATCCTACAAATAATTTATCGGCTATTGCATATATTCCACTGATTGATTCTTGTAATGCTGGATAGTTTGATGAACTTTTTATTAAATTATATTCTTGCCAATTGATATCTAGTTTGGAAAGATTTTTCATGACATCTTCTAGTTTTTTGTTACCTTTTACGAAGAATGTTGCATCTTGATAGACAGCTGTATCTTCGGTGTTACCATATACTTTGGCTGCTGTATTCAAATCAGTAATCAATGTGTTTTCGTACAATTCTTGAGCAGCGCTCACACCTCCGTTATTGTGTCCATCAAACAAACCCTTAATTGTAACTTCTACTGTTTCATTGGCTTGTTTTTCATTATCTGCATCAAATAAATTAGACTTTAGTTTTAATTTGTCACCTATTTTCAAATTGTTTTTCGCTGCCAAATCTTTGTGCATAAGAATTTTATTCTTATCATCATTTTTCAAATGTTCACCTTCTACCAATTTGTATGCTCCAGATACAAATTTTGTTTCCTTGGATGATTCATTAACTCCAGTCAACATTACAGTGCTTTTAAAATTTTTAGCACGTTCTGGGGATTGGTTTGCCAAAGTTTCTTGTGTTTCAATTATATCCAATCCATCCAGATCAGCCACGCTATTTATTCTTTTTACATAGCTTTCAATATCAGGTGAGTCTGTGATTTTTTTGATGTCTTGTCCTTTTACATTTCCACCGCCTCTTGGTGTTCCTGGATTTACTTGTCTGTTAATTTCCATTGAAAAACTGTTGGTAATATTTCCAAATGTTTTTTCTGAAGCTTTGTCAGTGGCATCTTTGATGGATAAACTAATCAAACTTAAAGCTGACATCAACATTATTACAATTAATATAATTATCGATTTGAGACTTTTTCTAGTTACATAAGCAAATGCGTTTTTTATCATAATTTCCTCCCTAAATATTGTCAACTACTTCTTGTAGTTTTCTATCTTTTAATTCAAGAACAATATCTGCTGCTTTTGCTACTTCTTTACTATGAGTAACAACTATTACGCATTTGTTTCTTTCCATTGCAAGTTTCTTCAATATATCTATAATTTCACCAGCAGTCACATCATCCAAGTTTCCAGTAGGCTCATCTGCCAATATGATTGGTGCTTCTGAAACTAAAGCCCTCGCTATCGCAACTCTTTGTTGTTGTCCACCAGAAAGTTTCATAACATTTCTTCTTGTTTGACTTTTATCCAATCCTAATTCCAATAAAATATCTTCTGATGCATTTTTATTTACTAATCTTATATTTTCAAGAGGAGTTAGATAATCTATTAAGTTATAGTTTTGAAAAACTAACGATATATTGTTTTTTCTATGATAGCTGTGTCCTTTTTCTTCGATGTTGTTGTTTTTGAATAAAATTTGACCTGTATCTGGTGAATCTAATCCAGCCAATAAAGATAAAAGTGTTGACTTACCAGTACCTGATTTCCCAATTATTGCATAAAATCTTCCTTGTTCAAATCCTCTGTTAACTAATGACAAAACTTCTTCGTTTGAACTTGAATAACTGTATGATACGTTTTTGATTTCTAAAATATTCATTTTATATCTCCTAACTTATTTGTGATAATATTTGTTTTGGTTTTTTGATTAATATCATTATCGATGCGATAATCACAGAAACTGCTATTATTAATAGAAGCAATCCGTAGCTTTTGATAAACACTTCTAATTTATCTGATATTTTAGTAATTAATAGGCTACCTGTAAATGATGCATTTTCCGATTCTGTTATTCCTGATGCAATTAGTTTGATAATGAAATCTCCACTAATGAACGATAAAACTGCCGCAGGAACGGATACAAATACAAGCTCCATGATGAATTGTCCTATGATTTTAGATTTACTAAAGCCAATTGATAAAAGTATTCCTATTTCGTAAATTCTTTCTCTTAGCCATAATATTAAAATCAACGATAAAACTACAAGTCCTGCAACCATTATGGAATATGTCATCATCTGTATGATGTGCTTAACGCTGTTTATCGAATCAATAGCTTCTTTGAATGCATTGTCATCTTTTTCGATAATGTATTTCGAAGAATTCCCAGTTTGGTTTTTGATTTTAGTTACTATATTATCCATTGAATCTGAATTCTGTGTGTAAACAGATATTTTATTGGCAATTTTGTTACCGTCTTTTATATTCAACGAATTTTGAGCTGAATTGTAATTCACAAACATTGAGTTTTCACTAAAATCAGAAGACAAACCTGTATATTTTTCTTGTTTTTTTCCTGAAAATATTCCAACTATCTCATATTTTGTCTCTTTATTTGTATCTCCATTTCCATTCATATTCATGAACTTTAGACCTATTTTGTCGTGAAGTTTGAGCTTGTTTTTCTTTGCAAATTCTTCATGAACTAGAATCTTATTGTCATCATTTTTATCCAAATTCTTGCCTTGTTTTATAGTAAACACGTTACTTGTGAACAATGTGTAACGTTTTTGATCTGTCATAGCATCTATCGATACTAAATTTTTCATATTTGTAGACAAATCTTCACGCATAACTTTCTGATCACTTTCAACGACATTGGTATTTGTTACGTTGGCTAATCCCTCATAATGATATGAAACCTCTTTTATATCTTTGATCTGTTTCAGTTTGTCAAATTCTTTTATATCAAAATATCCGTTATTATCTTTTTTCGTTATTGAAATAGATGAACTTGATGTTTCGTACAGTGATTTCTCCAGTGTTTTCTGTGATTTTGTTATACTCAAACAAGCATACAAACATGATAAGACAAGTGTTAGAATTATCAGTATTATCAAAGTCCTATTTCTTTTTCTTGTTATATAAGCAATCGCATTTTTTATCATAAATATCTCCTTAACTTTGTTACATGTATATGTTACAAAAGTTTTATGAAATGTATATGAAATTCATGGCAATAAAAAAAGACGACAGAATATATTTCTATCGTCTAAGGATTTTATTTAATTAATAAATTTTTGATCCTGCTGGAATATTTGAATCTAACATTATAAGATTCAATACTTCTTCTCCATCATATTCGCAGATTGCAGATAAAAGCATTCCACAAGATTCTTCACCCATCATTTTTCTTGGTGGTAAGTTAGTGATTGCAAGTAATGTCTTACCTACTAAGTCTTCTGCGCTGTAGTAGTTTTTAATTCCTGATAATATGATTCTGTCTTTTCCAGATCCGTCATTCAATGTAAATTTTAATAATTTCTTGGATTTTGGTACTTCTTCACAAGATTTTACTTTTACTACTCTGAAATCAGATTCCGAGAATTTGTCAAAATCTACAAAATCTTCAAATAATGGTTCAACTTTCACTTTTGATAAGTCCAATTTCTTAGCTTTTGTGTTATCTTCGCCATCTTTTGAATTGCTAGAAGAATTATTTCCAACTGGCTTCATTGTTGGGAAAATCCCCTTTACCTTAGATAATTGTCTAAATCTCTATAAAAGTCTATTTTATGGTACTTCTCCATTTACGACAATTTGCTAACTCTCTATAAGTGCCCATAGATTTCTAGCAAATTGTCGTAAATTTGTCGTAAGCTGTCGTAAATTCTAAAATATAAATTTCATTGCTTTTTCAAATTCTCCCATCTGTTCTATCTTAAAGTCCTCTGTAGCATCTACATATATATCCATTGTTGTACTAATATCAGAATGACCTAGAATAGACTGCATTGCTTTTGTATTTATATTTTGTTCATTAAGCCTTGTAGTAAAGGTGTGTCTGAAAATGTGATTGCTTAAATGTGGAACTAATAGAATATCATTAGAGTTCGATTTATTTTTATCCATTATACTTAAATTGCAATCTCTAACAATTCTTCTTAAAGCTTTATTAAGTGTTCCATTATTGTGAACCTTTCCGAATCTATTTAAAAATACAAAGTCTTTAAATCCATCGATTGAATCACAACATTCGATTCCAAAAGTTTTTTGTAACTCTCTTTCCATAAGAAAAGCATCTTTTACTTTTTGAACCATAGGAATACTTCGCTTACCTGATTCTGTCTTCGGTGTATTAATAGCATATCTATTGTTTAATCCTTTACCTTTACTATAATATACCAAAGTCCTATTTACATTTATAAGACCATTATCAAAATCTAGATCGTCCCATTGCAATCCTGTGACTTCTCCAACTCTCATGCCTGTCCAAAGCATAACAATGAATATTGGATACCATTTTTTATATTCATCACTATTAGATAAATATTCTTCAAATAGCACCTGTTCTTCTATTGTCATGGCTTTTTTCTTCGGAGATTCATTTCGATAAGCTACTTTCAGTTCCTTTAAAGCATTGTCAGACGGATTAAACCTTATATATTCGTCATCCACTGCTAATTCTAATACCTGATGTAAGACAGTATGGACACAATCTATGGTAGAAACCATCAATCCCTGGTCTTCCTTTAATCTGTTATAAAAACTTCTAACATCAGATCTTTTAATATCAGATAGTTTAATGCGACCAAAAGTCGGTTCTACAAATTGTTGATACATATAGATGTAATTTTTAAAGGTATTATCCTTTAAACCTCTTTTAACCTTTGTCCATAGCTTAAAAGTATCATTTACAGACAAGCTACTTCCTTCGTTGTTGATTCCATCTATAGTATTGCGTAAAATATCTAATTCCTTTTCTCTTAATTCTTTTAGAGTTTTCGCATAGATAGATTTTCTACGACCTATTTTGTCTTGCCACTTAAATTCATAAGTGCCATTTGACCTTTGATATTCACCGTCTTTTAAAACAACCCCTTTACTATCTTTGCGTCTTTTTACCATAAAAATTCTCCTTTTTTGATAAAAGACACGCTATAATTATTATACCGCATTATGCGTGTTTTATATATAGTTTTAGATTAAATAGAGAACTGTCTATTTAAATATTCTTCCATTAATTTTTTCTTAATAAGACGCTTACTTCCATTAAATAATACAAAATCACAATCATTTTCATCCGTTAATTGTCTAACTTTATCTTGACCAATATTAAAATATTCAGATGCTTCTTTTAATGTTAGAAATGCTTTCTCAGAAACACGAACACCTTTTATATTTTCGTTAATCATAAATCCTCCAAATAATATATTTAAAATATTTATTTTAATATTTTTAAAGTTTTTTGACATTGACAAGTGCCTTGGATTAGCAACATAGGAATCTCACCTCCGCCTCTGTTCAGGATGAGCCGGCTTCAACCTTAGAAGTATCATTATCCTCATTTTCTTCATAGCGAATAGGGTATCCCTCCCTATATTCAAACTCTTACTTATCGCTCCCTTTCTTCTTCCCTTGCTTTTAGCTTAGCAGTACTTGTTTTGCCGAATTATTCAGCAGAAAGATCTTGGCGGATAGGTTATCACGCTCCAAAAATGATTAACGTCTTGTCTTGGTCTATTCAATTGTTAAGGTTCAAGTATTGTTTAAATTTCTTTTAAAATAGAAAGAGGACAAAACTCCCCTCACTTTATAAAGGAAAATTTGCCCTCTTTGGTAACCAGAATTTATATTTCTTCTATAAATTTCTTTAGTTTTTCTAAAATCTTATCTCGTCTTTTTATTAAAGCAGGATGTGATATATTTTGAGTCTTTGCTACTGCACGAAGTGTTTCATCATTGAAATATAATCTTTCAATTATTTCCCGTTCATCCTCATTTAACTTTGACATAGCATTTTTTAATGCTTCAATCATCATTTGTGTAGCTACAACTTTCTCTACATCAACATTTTTATCTTCTAAATTATTTTCAAAATTCCCATCATGATTTAGGGACGAAAAAAAGAGCAAGTGGTTTTTCTTGTCCACCTGCTCTAAATATTTTTCATGTTCTCTTTCTTGCCAGTAGACTTTGTATATCTGCTCGCTTACTTTGATTTTTTGCCCACCGACATAAAGGTAATATTCTTTCGTCATTTATGTTTCCTCCATTCTTTTTTTGTCTTTATGTTTTCAGACAAAAAAAGGAGGACTCCTGCTCTTGGGCATGGTTAGTCCTCTAGAATGAAAGAAACTCTTTCTAATAGTAATTGTATTTAATTTTTTAACTGAGTTATCTAACTTGTAAACAGCATAAACCAAAGAAAAAAGGTAAATGTAATTTAATTATATTTATTTGCATATTTCCCTCCATTCTTTTAAATAAACCCACTTATTATTCATTACTTGAATTTTTCAAACTGATTTTATCCATCCTATTTAATTCCCCAAACATCATTACTACACCAGCTATTATCATAATTAAATCTACAAGGGGTTCTGCAAACCATACTGCTTTAACTCCAAATATCATTGGTAAAATAATCATGGCAGGTACGAATAAAAATAACTGTCTTAGCATTACTATTATGCCGGCTTTTTTAGCATTTCCTATTGATTGGAAGAATGTTATAGTCATTACGATTACTCCATATAGGATAAAGATAGAATAAAATAGTCTAAAGTTTCCTATTCCCTGAGTTATAATACTTTCTTCTACTCCAAATAAGGAAAGTATATTCTTTGAAAATGCTAATGTTGGTATCCAAAATATTGATGCAAGAACTAATCCTCCGATAGAAAATACTTTCATAGCTTCTTTTACTCTGTCGTATTTTTTCGCTCCAAAATTTGTACCAACTACAGGTTGTAAACCTTGACTCATTCCCCAAAGTGGAATGAATGAAAAGGCATATATTCTAAGTGTTGCTGCCATCAAGATAGCATTTGTATCTCCGCCATATTTAAATGACATTTTATATAGCATTGTTTGTTGAATCATAAATAAAATTTGCATCATCATAGCAGATGACCCTACGCCAAACATTTCTTTTTTTATTTCCTGATCAGGTTTGATTTTATTTATTTTTACTGCTTTACTTTTATATTTGAAGTAATGGAGTGTTATTATCGCTTGAACAAATTGTGCTGTAATAGTTGCAAGTGCAGCCCCTTCTATTGCGTATTTTCCCATTAATTTCATTAGAATGGGATCAAGAATTATGTTTAAAAAAGCCCCTAGCCCCATAATGAGCATTGCTTTTTTCATTAATCCTTCTCCACGCATAACCATGTTTGCTGATTGAGTAAAGTTTACAAATAAAGAACCAATGAAAATTACTCGTAAATATCTGATACCATATTCTTTAATTTCTCCACTTGCTCCAACCATATCTAAAAAATGTGGTGCAAGTAAAATTCCGCCTATTGTAATAATTGATGAGAATAGAATAACCCAAAAGATTAAATTCCCCATAATTTTATCAACTGTTTTTTGGTCACCCTTTCCTATAGCTCTTGATAAAACTGATGCTGAACCTACACCTATGAGTGTAGATACTCCACTATTAAAAAAGGTAAGTGGCATAGCTACACCACAAGCTGTCATTGCAGTTTGTCCTATAATATTTCCTGCAAAAATTCCATCCATTAGTGGATAAAGACCTATTACTATCATTCCTATTACAGCAGGGATAGATAATTGAAAAAGTAAATCTATAGGTCTTTTTGTTAATAATTGTTCTTTCATATCTTGTTTCATAAAATTACCTCCTTTTTTTCATCCAGATTTTTTTAGCAAATTTTAAGTTTGATCGAAGAATTCCCTAATTTTTCCCATATTCTTTTCATCTTTAATACCATGCCATTTGACTTTTCCATTCTCCATAAACATAAAATAATCACAACAACATTCTACTAATTCCGGATCATGTGTGATAATAAAAATAGTTTTTCCGTCCTCTTTAAGCCTTATCATTTCATTAGAAACTTCTTTCATATTCTTAAAATCCAAACCACTTGTAGGTTCGTCCAAAATCAGTATTGTCCTATCAGAAGCGATAGCACTTGCAATTGCAACCCTTTGTTTTTGCCCTCCGGATAATGACATTGGATGGCAATCTATAAAATCCATTAAATTTAACTTTTTACATATCTCATCGATCTTTTCTTCTTTATTTTCATCGTTCTCTATACTCAAAAGAATTTCTTCTTTAACTGATTCGGTAAATAATTGATGATTAACATCCTGCATCACCATAAAACATTTTTTTAGCCTTTCTCTTGTAGCATAACTTTCTGTTTGTATATTTAAAGTTCCTTTTGCTTTTTCTTCAACTCCACATAAGCATTTTGAAAAAGTTGATTTTCCAGAACCATTATTTCCTAAAACAGCCACAATAGATTTTTGAGGTAATACAGCATCATTAATTTCAAAAAACGGCTCTTTTCCATAACTAAACATAAAATTCTTAATCTCTATTAGTTCCTTAGATTCTATATTTTTTATACGGCTATTGGTATCAATAGGGTGTATGCTCCTTAACCCCATATTATTTAAAATGCTGTTAGGTAATTTCTTGAACTCAACACAAGAAAATTCTTTGTTAATTTTTCCATCTTTCATATATATAAATCTATCTGCAATATCTATTAAATATTGTAGTCTATGCTCTGCAATAACCACAGTGGACTTTTTTTCTTTCCATTTTTTTATGATATCTTTTAACATTTTTATAGTTTGTATATCTAAATTAGAAGATGGCTCATCTAATACATAGATTTCAGGCTCCATAACAGCAGCAGAAGCACAAGCAATTTTTTGCTTTTCTCCTCCTGACATAGAAAACAAGCTCTTATCAAGCAAATCTTTTATATTTAATTCTTTTGTTACCTTGCCAATTCTTCTACAAATTTCTTCTCTTGAAATCCCAAAATTTTCACAGGCGAATGCAATTTCGCTTGTTGAATCTACATTGAAAAATTGAGTTCTTGGATTTTGAAATACTGATCCTACATATTGACTCAATTCATTAATAGAATTTTTAGAAATTTCATGTTCATTTACAATAACGCTACCAGTCAAATTTCCGGAATAATACCCGGGAATTAACCCATTTATCAACCTACTTATTGTAGTTTTTCCGCAACCGGACTCACCACAAAATACAACTACTTCACCAGCATTGATATTTAAATTAATATTATAAATTCCAGCATTCTTATTCCCGCTATCATAAGTAAATGACACGTCTTTAAATTCAATCAATGCTATCCCCTCCTATATAAAAATAGTCCTGTAAAGGCAACTGAAAAGAGTAAAATTAATAAATCATATATAGTAAACTTTACTTTTACCACAGTACTTCTCTTTTTCAAAGCTCCCAATCCTCTACTTATTGCTGCCGCCGACAATTCATCACCTATTTTTACAATAGAAACGATTAAAGGTATTGTTACATATTCCAAGTATAAGCTTGGATTTTTCCACGCCTTTTTATTTTTAAAGCTAATTCCTCTCATTTTCATAGCAGTCTTAATAGAATTGTGTTCTTCTTTCAAAGTTGGAATAAACCTGAATGCAACTGCTGTTGGAATAATAAATGCATTGGGAATTTTCCACTTTACCATGGCTGCTATAAACTCGCTCGTTTTTGTAGACATTACAACATAATAGCCCAACATAAAAATTGGAAATAGTCTTAAAATCAAGGCATTCAACAATACTGAAATTGTATTTATGAGTGTAGGCAATGTGTACATATCTTTCGTAAAGTGTGCCATAATAGCCAAAGTAAATAGCCCTCCATAAATGAAAGCTATCTTAAATTGTTTATTAGATAATAATAATGCTATTGCCACAATGGCGGATATAAGGCTAACTAAAATATCCTTATATCCGATAGACATTATGGTTGTTATAAATATCATAAATAAAATTTTAGTACGAGGATCTAAGAAAAAGCCCTTTGGTTTATTCGGTTTATATACCTCATACTCTTCCATTAAATGATACCCGCTCTCTCGAAGTGTTTCTTAAGCATTTTCCTCCCTAAATTTGCACCAATAACTGAGCCGATAAAAATAATTCCAAATGCAGCAATCCCCATCCAAGAAGGCATATATTTTGCGAGTGCAAGTGCATATTGTTCTCCCATTTGTTGCTTAACACCTTCCATATAGGTATCTGCCATTACCCACATTGGCATTTGACAACCTATCATTCCGCAAGAAAATAGCCAAAATCCAATAACATTCTTTTTAAAACTCTTAAAACCACCTGATTTCATAACCAGATCACTGATAATACCAAATGGGATATATCCTACCAATGCTAACCATGTATAGCCCATAAAATACCAAAACACACCGATAATAATTGACATAATCGTAACCATGCCAAATTTTTCTATTTTGGTTAAAAACAACATAAAGGGAATTCCTGTGACTATAGGAATTAGAAGATAGATAGCTGGGTATAAGATAGGAATTGCATTCATCATCCCTACTACAAAAAACAGAACTAAATAAATAGCTGTATAAATTCCTACATTGATTAGATCTTTAGCTGACAATCCTTTTTTCATTTTTTTAATCCTCCTTAAATTAAAATAATATAAATCTACATGAGTTATATTTGAATAATTCTCATATAAATCATTTTCACTTATGACAGTTTCCAATTAACTGCCTTTTGTCGTGCCTCAACAAAATTTTTATAGATACCTTCTGCTTGAATTAGCTCTTCATGTGTGCCTTTTTGATTTATTTTTCCATTTGCTAAAACAAGTATTTGGTTTGCATTTTTTATTGTCTTTAGTCTATGTGCTATCATTATTACTGTTTTATTTCTTGTGAGTTCCTCCATAGCAACCTGCAATTTATCCTCATTTTCGGGGTCTACATTTGCAGTAGCTTCATCGAAAATAATGATAGGTGCATTCTTTATCATTGCTCTTGCAATTGATATTCTTTGTCTTTCTCCACCAGATAGACTTGCACCTCCCTCTCCTATAACTGTTTCATATTGTTCAGGAAGCTTCATAATAAATTCATGACAACACGCTTTCTTTGCAGCTTCTATAACTTCCTCATGTGTAGCATTCGGCTTGGCAAACTTTATATTGTTCTCAATAGTGTCTTGAAATAAATAAACATTTTGAAAAACCATACTAATTTGTCTCATTAATGACTCCAATGAATATTCTTTAATATTACGTTTACCTATGCTGATTTCTCCTTTCTCTACATCCCAAAACCTCGCTATCAAATTGCAAAATGTAGTTTTTCCAGCTCCTGAAGGTCCAACTATAGCTGTCATTTGGTTTTGTGGTATCTTGACAGAAATATCATCAAGGATTTTTTTGCCTGAATAAGAAAACTCTACATTATCAAAAGAAATATCGAAAGTAGTAGGCTTTATGTCTTTTCCATCAATATCCATCTGTGGAAATTTCTCTAACTTCTTTGTTTGCTCAATAGATCCACTAACAACTCTGAGAGAGGTTGTTGCACTTCCTGCCAATTTTATTTGAGAAAAAGCAAGAAAAGAAATTATAATCGTCATAACTGTATTTAAGAATGAGAGTTCTCCCTTGATATAAAAGAAAATACCTGCACCTATTATCAAAATGCTAAACAAATCCAAAAGAATATTTTGCAAAATCGTATAAGGTGTAAACAGTTTTTCACAATCAAGATTTATTTTTCTACTATTTTCAATAGCACCTCTGACTTTTTCATCTCCTTTCCCTGTTAAATTGAAGGATTTTATAACAGACATTCCTCCAATTTGCTCTAAAATGGCATCAACCAATTTAGCAGATGCTTTTTGTCTTTTAGGAAGAACACTCCTTGATTTGCTTTCCATTTTTGAGAGAACAAATAAGTACAATAGGCATCCAATTGCAACAATAAAACCTATTCTCCACTCAAATGCTAAAATCATTATTGTAAATATTATCGTGTTTATAAAACCTGATAATGTATTTACCATAACCATTGCTGCGGTATTTTCTACATCTTCTAAAACAGTTGTAGAAATTCCAACCACTTCACCAATATTGTTTTCATTGAAAAATCCCATAGGTATTTTTTTTAACATTTCACCTATTGCTACTCTTTTATTTGCCACCATAAAATAACTTGCATGGCATTGCTGTAATTGTGAAAAATAATTTGTAACACTTCTTCCGATTATGCTAATAACAAGAAGTATTAATGCGATCCACGCAGGCATCATGCTCATGTCTTTTTGGACAATTGCTTTCACTATAAAATAAATAGCACTGATTTGAAGCATATGAAAAATCGCAAACAAAAAACTTACCCATATAGAGTGATATACATTTTTCTTTTCATCACCTGAGAAATCTAAAATCTTTTTTAAAGCACTTAACATTTCATCCCACCATCCTTTGTTCCTATATGAGCGTTCCACATATTTCGGTATAATTCACAACCTTTTAATAATTCATCATGCTTACCGTATGAAACAAGTTTTCCATTCTCAATTAAGAATATTTGTTCTGCATCTGTTATAGTTGATAATCTATGAGCAATAATAATCACCGTTTTATCTTTTATAAGCTTTGATAAAGCTTGCTTTATAATCACTTCATTTTCAGGATCTATATATGAAGTAGCTTCATCAAGTATTACAATAGGTGCATTTTTGAGCATTGCTCTTGCTATAGATATTCTTTGCCTTTCTCCACCAGAAACATGGCTACCACTACTTCCGACAACCGTATCGTAACCATGTTCCATTTTCATAATAAAATCATGACAACCCGATTTCTTAGCAATGTCTTCTACTTCTTTATCACTGGCACTTGGATTACCCATTCGGATATTTTCCCTAATACTTTCGTTGAACAAAAAATTATCCTGCGAAACAAAGGCAGTTAAACTATATAATTGCTTTAATGGAATTTCATTAAGATTGTATCCACCAATATTTATATTTCCTTCCGTAATATCCCAATATCCAGCTATTAATTTTGCTAAAGTTGACTTGCCACTTCCACTTGGTCCAACAAAAGCCACTGTTGTCCCTTCTTTTATGTTTAGGGATATTCCATGAAGAATTTCTTTTTCTTCTTCATATCCAAACTTTACATTTTGTAAATCAATATTATATTGCTGGATAGTTACTTCTCTATCAGAATGCTTTTGTTCTTTTCCTTCTAAAATTAAGTTAATAGAATTAGCAATAGTTCCTATCTTAGCAAGACCATCAACAAAATTGATTGTTTCAAGTAAAGGTCCTGCAATACCTAAAGATAGAATAATTACAGATATAAATACTTCTGCACTTAAACTGCCGCTAATGTAGAAATACCAACCAAATGGAAGCACTGTTATCATTGTAGTAGGAGATATATTTTTAGATAAAGATACAGGTAACTGACAACTCTTCATCCATTCATAAAAGTATCTTGCATTTGCAATGACTTTATCTTTGTACTTTGCGTACGATCTCTTGTCTTGATTAAATGTTTTTATCACTTCTATTCCATTGACATACTCAATAATTGCAGAATTCATTTCTCGATTTACCTTTACAGATCCTTCATATTGAACAGCATAATTTTTCATTACGAGTCCCATAAAAAGCATTCCCACAGGAATGGATACTAATGATAAAAGAGCCATTCTCCAATCAAGAAATAATAAGTAAATAAATATACTCAAAGAACCTAAGAGATTCGATGTCATTTCAGGCAACAGGTGAGCGAGCGGTTTCTCCATACTTTCAACCTGATCCACTATAATCTGCTTAAAGTTTCCGCTTGGAACAGATATTATTTCTCCTAATGGCATCTTTGGAAGTTTTTCAAGCATTCTTAAACGAACATCTTTCAGTACACTAAAAGTTGCTTTATGGGATACAGATAAAGCCATAGAGTATAAAAATGATTTTAAGATGTAGGATAACAATCCTATTCCTAACCATAAAGAATAAATTTTAAAATCCTCATTTCCCTTTAACAATTCAACTAAAATACGACTTGCTGCAATATATGGAATAATCCCTGTAATAACACCGATACTCGCTATAAATACAGATGTTTTTAACTTTGAATGTTCCTTTTTTGCAAGCTCCCACAATATAGTAGCAGGACTTTTTTGTTTCATAATCAACACCTCCAAATGAAATAACTTAATTAGCTAACTTAGTTATCTTTATTTTAAAAAATATAAGGGCGTTTAATACCCTTTCCCTTATATTTAAAAACATCGCAATTTCTCCCATCCATCATAAAAAAACTTCGAAACTATTCTTGTGTTTAACTTTACTTCTTCTTCTGTTTGAGAATGTATTATAATTTCACACAATGCATTAATATAAGCATGGTTTAACAAATGCATTGCATCTTTAGGGACTTCTGATTTTATATTCTTTTTCTTTGAAATAATCTGAAACGCTTTATGTCTGTTTATATCTTCCTTTTCCACAAGAAGCTCTATAAAATTATCATATTTCGTACCATATGATTTATATATTAAAAGATTAAATAAATCTTTTTTGCTAAACATATATAATGCAGATTCAATTGACCCTTCAATGTTAATTTTTGATAAATCTTCTCCACAATTTTTTTCTATGTTTTGAAAAGATTCCTCTTCAAACTTGCTATAAAAACCCAAAAGTTCGTTTGCCAATGGATCAACTAAACTGATAAATAAATCTTCTTTATCATTAAAATGCCTGTAAAAAGCACCCGTTGTAACCCCAGCATCTTTGCAAATTTTTCTTAAATTAGCTCGTTCATAGCCATCATTTAAAAAATTAACTTTACCACTATCCATAATCTTTTTATGTGTTAAATCATAACCAGTAATTTCTGTCATATCCCACTTCCTTTACTAACGGCTAAATTTATAAGTTTGCGGCATATAGATAACTTAGTTATCATTATATACTCTTATCTTATTTTTGTCAATAGGAACAGTAGAAAATCATACTTAATTATGATATAATTACTAATAATTAAATACAGGCTTAACGCTTATAACTTTAATAGCAAGCACAGTAAGTGTACGGACACTTACGAAAAAATTAATGGAGCATACCTTTACGGAATGCTCCATTTTTTTTAAATTTTTACCTTGTTAGGGAGAACCCTAAGACCCCGAAATATATTTTAAAAAGGAGAATAAAATGGCAAATAGATTTAGAAATGAAAGAATAGAAATAAAACTAACTAAAGAAGAAAAAGAAGTTTTTGAAAAGAAAATGAAACTTGCAAACTGCAAAACTATGTCCCACTTTCTTAGGAAATGTGTATTAGAAAAAGAGATTTATGTTGTAGATTTAGAACCATTTAGAAACCTACAATGGCTACTTTCAAATGCAACAAATAATATAAACCAGATTGCAAAAGCAACTAATACAACGGGAGTAATTTACAAGAAAGACATTGATTATATGCGAGAAAAAATAGAAAAATTGGCAAAAGAAATATGGCAGATCCATTCCCTACTTCTTAACAAATCAAAAGAAAGTTCTGGTGATTAGTATGGCAATTACAAAAATACATCCTATAAAATCAACTCTAAATTTGGCAATAGATTATATAACTAAGAGTGAAAAAACTGATGAAAAAATTTTAGTATCTTCATTTAAATGTCA